>JAEEWW010000052.1 GCA_016287815.1 Treponema sp.
GCACGATGTTTAACCTTTCCTGAAAAGCAGAATCTAATGCAGTATTAAGTTCAGACTGCTGCTCTATTGTAAGTTCTGACGGCGTTTTTAAATTGAAAAATGAATTTATATACAAAAACAAATATAAAACCAGCAGGACTACACATGAAGTTCCTGCCATAATACTTAATTTTACTTTTTTGCTCATAAAAAACATTCTAGCGGAAAACCCTGTCAATTTAAAGACATAATGGCAGGTGTCCGGCTGGCGCTTGCTAGCTGGTATACTAAAATGCTATAATTTGGCTCTATTGTTTAAAAACAAAAAAAGGAGTTTTTCGATGGAGAAATTGTTCAAACTAAAGGAACATGGAACTACGGTTCGCACGGAAGTAATTGCAGGTATTACAACATTCCTTGCAATGGCTTACATTCTTGCAGTTAATCCTGGAATGCTTTCTGCTACAGGTATGCCAATCGGCAGCGTTTTCACTGCAACAGCTCTTTCGGCAGGAATTGCAACCCTCGTTATGGCATTTACTGCAAACCTTCCGGTTGCCCTTGCTCCAGGTATGGGCTTAAACGCATTCTTTACCTATACAGTTGTTCTTGGAATGGGATACAGCTGGCAGCTTGCCCTTACAGCAGTTTTCCTGGAAGGTATTGTATTTATCGTACTTTCATTCTTTAACATCCGTGAAAAGATTATTGATGCAATTCCGGACAGTCTTAAAAAAGCAATCTCTGTAGGTATCGGCTTTTTTATCGCATTGATTGGTCTTGCTAATGCAGGTCTTGTTTCTTCAGATACCGGAACAATCATCGGCTTCGTAAATCTCCGTGGTGCACCTCTTGTTGCAATGATTGGTCTTGCAATTACAGCTGTTTTGTACTGTCTTAAAGTTCCGGCATCTATTTTGCTTGGAATTATTGCAACAACAATAATCGGTATTCCTTTTGGTGTAACAACAATTCCTGAAGGTTTTTCACCGATTGCAGCTCCTGCTTCTCCATTGTTCTGCAAGTTTGAATTTTCAAATATCCTTACTGTAAAATTCTTTACAGTATTCTTTACTTTCTTCTTTGTAGATATTTTCGATACAGTTGGAACTTTGGTTGGCGTTACAACTCAGGCAGGTCTTGTTAAAGGCGGAAAAATTCCGCGCGTAAAACAGGCTTTGCTTTCTGATGCAGTTGGTACTTGTGCCGGTGCAATGCTCGGAACTTCAACAGTAACAAGCTTTGTAGAAAGTACATCAGGCGTTGCTGCAGGTGGACGCACAGGCCTTACATCTGTTGTAACAGGACTTTTGTTCTTTGTTTCATTGTTCTTGGGACCTCTCTTCCTCCTGGTACCGGCTGCTGCAACTGCTCCGGCTCTTATCAGTGTAGGATATTTCATGCTCCGCAATGTTACTGATATTGATTTCAAAGATCCGACAGAAGGAATCCCTGCATTTATCTGTATTATGGTAACACCATTTGCATATTCAATTGCAGAAGGTATCGTTTGGGGATTGGTTTCTTACGTAATCCTTAAAGCTGTTACAGGCAAGGCAAAGTCAATTTCACCTGTTGGCTGGGCATTGTTCATCATCTTTATTTTAAGATGGATTTTTAAGTAATCAGTTTATATTTTATTGAATCGGGCGTCGCAGCTTTTGCGGCACCTGCGATAAAAAAAGAGCTGCTCGTCTTAGGCAGCTCTTTTTTTATGTGATTATTTCATTTCGTCGGCTAGCTTTTCAAGCTGACTGACTGTTTCGTCATTCATTGCAATTTTAATTGTAACCTTGTTTTCTGCAAACGTAATGTTTTTTGAATTTTCAAACATTGCCTGCATCGTTTTTGCTGCAACCGGTCCCCATGAGCCGTTTTCTACAAAACCTATTTTTCTGTTCTGATAATTGCGCTCGGTAAGGTTTTCTATAAATTCCTTCATCTTCGGGAAAACTTCGCCATTGTAGGTTGTGCTTGCAAGAATAATTTTTCCGTAGCGGAAGGCATCTTCAATACATTCGTGAATGTCTTCGCGGGCTAAATCATTTACAACTACTTTAGGACAGCCTTTTGCCTTAAGAATTTCTGCAAGTTTTTCTACGGCTTTTTTAGTGTTGCCGTAAACGGAAGTGTAGGCAATCATAGTTCCTTCGCTTTCAACACCGTAGCTTGACCATGTATTGTACAGATCAACATAGTAGCCGATGTTTTCCGTAAGAACAGGACCGTGCAGCGAGCAGATTGTCTTAATTTCAAGATTTGCGGCTTTCTTTAATACTGCCTGAACGTTTGCTCCGAACTTACCGACAATTCCAAAATAGTAGCGGCGTGCTTCGCAAGCCCAGTCTTCAGGATCTTCTACATCATTTGCGCCGAATTTTCCGAATCCGTCAGCAGCAAAAAGAATTTTTTCTGTGCTTTCGTAAGTCATTATTACTTCTGGCCAGTGAACGTTTGGGGCTGTAATAAAGTTTAATGTATGCTTTCCAAGTTCTAATTTTGTTCCTTCTCCTGCTACTATCTGCTTTTCGGCAAAATCTGTACCGAAATAGTTTTTCATCATTATAAAAGCCATTTTAGAAGAAACTATTTTTGCTTCCGGGTATTTTTTTGCAAATGCCAGAATATTTGCAGAATGGTCCATTTCCATGTGCTGAACAACAAGATAGTCAGGCTTTTTGCCGTTTAAAACGCCGTCAATATTTTTCAGCCATTCTTCGCCAAAGTTTGCATCAACGCTGTCCATTACTGCAATTTTATCGTCTAAAATCACGTAAGAATTGTATGCCATTCCGTTCGGTACAACGAACTGACCTTCAAATAAATCGATTTTATGATCATTTACGCCAACGTATTTAACATTTTCGCTGATATTCATAATTCCTCCTTAAAAACCTCCGCGGTAGCAGCACCCGGGCCACAATAACCTGAATTATATCTCAATTCCGGCAACTTTGCGTATATAATCTGCGGCGTCTTCTGCAGTTGTAAAAAGATGCGCATTTATTCCAAGGCTTGCAGCCGCTTTTACGTTTTCTTCCATGTCGTCAAAAAAGAACATTTCGCTGTAATCATAATCCTTTTCTGCGTTTTTAATTGCCATCCAGAAAGTTACATCCGGCTTCATTTGCCTCATAATTTGCGAAGCATAAACCTTGTCAAAAATGTCGTATTCTTTGTGTTCCATGTGATATGCATAGTGAACGTCAATTGTGTTTGTTCCGCAGACAACGCGGAATCCCGCATTCTTTATTTTGGAAATTAATTCAACAGTTTCCGGAATCATTCTCGGTTTAAAGAATTTCAGGCTGTAATTTTCTTTTGGTTCAGGAAGACCGTTTCGCTCGGCAACGATTTTAAGCATTTCCATGCTTGTAATGTTTCCGCGTGTGGTAGCTTCAAAAATATTCCGCATATCATCTTTCTGTTCTTCTGTAATATTCTTAAATCCAAGCGCATTTATTATGTCTTTAAATATTGAACAGCTGTCTACAACAACATTTCCCATATCAAAAATAAAAAGATACTTTTTCAATTATTCCCCCTTTTTTGAGTTTCCTATAAAAAAGCCCTTTTATCGAAACTGTCGTACAGAACGCGCAGTATGATAAAAGGGCATTTGGACTGTACTCTCGTCACAGCCACACTTTGCACTGCATTTTTTGCCGCGCAATTTTCAATTATATTCTAGTCTAATGCATGACCTGCTGAACCAAGAACGTCCTTGCATTTGTGCATGTACATTTTCTTAAGTTCTTCGCGAGCCGGTGTAAGATACTGGCGCGGGTCAAAGTCTCCAGGATTTTCTGCAAGGTGCTTGCGGATTGCAGCTGTCATTGCAAGGCGTCCGTCAGAGTCAATGTTGATTTTGCAAACTGCTGACTTAGAAGCTTTGCGAAGCTGTTCTTCTGGAATACCAACAGAATCCGGAATCTTTCCGCCGTACTGTTCAATGATTTTTACGTATTCAACAGGAACTGAAGAAGATCCGTGCAATACAATCGGGAAGCCTGGAAGCTTCTTTTCAATTGCTTCAAGAACATCAAATGCAAGTGGCGGTGGAATAAGAACACCGTCAGCTGTTCTTGTACACTGAGCAGGAGTGAACTTACAGCGGCCGTGGCTTGTTCCGATGGAAATAGCAAGTGAGTCACATCCTGTTTTTGATGTAAAGTCAATTACTTCTTCCGGTTTTGTATATTTTGATTCTTCAGCAGCAACATCATCTTCTACGCCGCCAAGAACGCCAAGTTCTGCTTCTACAGTAACGTCATATTTATGTGCATATTCAACAACCTGTTTTGTCAATGCAACGTTTTCATCATAAGGAAGTGCAGAACCGTCAATCATAACAGAAGAGAAGCCGTTATCAATACAGTCTTTTGCTACTTCAAAGTTTGGACCGTGGTCAAGGTGGAGAACGATCGGAATGTCGCAGCCCAGTTCATGTGCATATTCTACAGCTCCGCGAGCCATGTTGCGTAAAATATATTTATCAGCGTAAGCACGAGCACCTTTAGAAACCTGAAGGATTACAGGAGATTTTGCTTCAACACAAGCCATAATAATAGCCTGCATCTGTTCCATATTGTTGAAGTTGAATGCCGGAATAGCATATCCGCCCTTGATAGCTTTTGCAAACATATCTCTTGTGTTTACAAGCCCCAAATCCTTGTAGTTAATCATAATTCCTCCGTAAAAATACTGGAAAGTGTAATCGGCTTAAATTTACCGCAAAAAACTTTCTCAATTTTCCTCTTTTATATCCTATGACAAATAAACTAAAGTTACAAGATGAAAAACAATCATTGACACTTAATTGTAACTTTTATACGATTATAACATGAAACTGAAGTTAAACCCTTTACCAATTGTTCTTGCCGGTTTTTTTACGGTTATATATGTTTTTGCAGCAGCTTTTCCGCTTTCTAAAGAGGTTCAGTTTAGTCCTGAATGGACAGTTTCTGTTTCAAATCAGGTTGGAAAATGGACGGAAGAAAAACCCCTGCCTTTTAAGGTCGGGCAGGTTGCCGGCTATTTTAATAAATCCGGTGATATTTTAAATTTCACATCTTTTCCGGTTAAAATTGCAATTTCAGAAAAATTTTATGCTCCTTATGGACTTAGTAACGATGAGATTTCTGTTTATTCTCCAGACGGTAATTTTGTCTGCAAAATGGAATCAAGCGGTTTTCCGTTCATAGACGAAGACAGGCTTTTTGTTTTTTTACCAGGCGGAGCTTCTTTTTCTCAGTTTTCAACGGAAGGAAAAAAACTCTGGACTTATGAAGGCTTCATTCCTGTAACTTCTTTTGCTTCTTCTAAAGCTGGTGCGGCTGCTGGTTTTGCCGATGGAAAAGTTCTTGTATTTAATCAGGATGGTTCTTTAAAAAATGAATTTGTTCCCGGCGGCAGTAAATATTCTGTAATTCTTGGTCTTGATATTTCTGCAGACGGTTCAATGATTGCCTGTCTTTCCGGTCTTGAAAAACAGAGAATTGTTTTATCGCGCATGGAAAAGGAACATTCAGTCATTACCTTCTATAAATATCTGGAGAAAGATCAGATCCGCCAGTCTTTCGTTCAATTCAGCGAAAATGGAGAATGGCTTTATTATTCGTTTGAAGGCGGTCTGGGTATTGTAAAATGTTCTAACGGCAAAAACACAGAAATTAAAATGGCTGGCATTGTTACATCATTAAAGCCTACAAATATTCCTGGAACGTTTTTCGTTCTTACAAAATCTGAAGACGGAAAAACAAAAACTGTATATCTTATTGAAAATTATACAAAAAATTCAGGAAGTTTTTCTTTTGAAGCAGATTCAGCATTTATAGAAACAGACGGAACGGATTTGTTTATCGGCAGGGATTCAAGAATTTCAAAAATCAGGGTTCATAAGGACTAAGGTGGCGTAAAATGAAAAAACTGGCATTTATTTTAGTTTTTGCTTCATTTTTTTATGCAGGCGCATTTGACTGGCCGCAAAACATTGTACAGTCTGATTCATTTTTTTCTTATTTCGGACAGCTTCGCGGCGGACAGATTAGTTCATCATTGATATTTAAAGATTCTTCCCCTGTAAAAGCTTCTGATAACGGTAAAATTATTGCCGTTATAAGTGAACATAACGATGAAATGGGCTGCTTTGAGTCTCCTTTGGGAAACGCTGTTATTGTTGCTCACGATGATAATCTTTTAACTGTTTATGCCAATCTTGATTCTGAATATATTCCGGAAACTATTTTTGATCCATTGCCTGTAACAACAGGAGAAGATTTGGGCGTCAGCGGAAATTCCGGCTGGCAGAAAGGTACTTCCTGCCTTGAATTTCAGGTAATAGATTTGCTACAGAAAAGTGCGGTTAATCCAAGGGTTTTAATGCCGCATGAAGGACATGAAATACCTCTTTCGGTTGGCAGTATTTCGGCAGTGTCTAAAAACGGAACTGTTTATCCTGTATGGAATTATATGTCTGTTCCTGCAGGACAGTATCTGCTTTACCGGACAAGACAGCAGACAACTATTCCATATAAAATATCAGTTTCAGTAAACGGCGCTCTTGCAGAAAGCCTTTGCTTTGACAAGCTTAAGCAATCCGGCATGAGACTGTGTGTCATGGGAAATAAACCTTACCCTGTCGAAACTGTCTATCCGGATAAAGAAAGACAGCTTTTGGCTTCCATAAATCTTACAAGCGGAAAAAATATTGTTTCTATTACAGTAAGTGATATTCTTGGTGCAGAAAAAACGTCAGAATATGTTGTAATGGTAAAATAAATTACCGTTTACGCAGTGGCTTTGAAATAAAGCCTCCGCCAGCAATAACCGAATCCTTAAAAATAACGGCTGACTGACCTGGAGCTACAGCTCTTTGCGGCGTTTCAAATGTAATTTTGTAAGGCTGCCCGGCATATTTTTCCGTATCTTCGGCAGACGGAAAGTATGGAGCTATAACGGCTTTTACCGGACGTGAGGCAAGTCTTATTTTTACCATTGCTTCAAAAGGTTCCTGTGGTGCAACATCTGCAGGCCATACAAAATCATCGGCAATCAATCCTTCGGAATCCAGATCATCATTGTCGGCAAGAACTATAAGATTGTTTTTTGCATCTATTGAATGAACATATAACGGACGGTTTGCAGAAACTCCAAGACCGCGTCTCTGACCGACTGTGTAATGCTCAATTCCGCGGTGCTTTCCTAAAACATGACCGTCTAAATCTATGATATCGCCCGGTACGGAAGGCTTGTCAGAAAAAATTAAATCAAAATATTCTTCCGGAATAAAATCCTGACTTTCTTTTCTGCCTGCGGCGGCAAGATTTTTTTCCTTTGCGAGCGCAAAAACATCCTGTTTTTTCATTCCGTATAACGGGAAGCGGACTTTTTCAAGAATTTCAGAAGGAATCCTGTAAAGAAAATATGCCTGGTCTTTTGTTAAATCCAGTGCAGAAGAAATCATGGCAGGCTTTTTGTCTGTTCCCCAAAGTCCTTCTTCCGGGCGGACGATTCTTGCATAGTGACCTGTACAGAAATAGTCAAAATCTATGTTCAGTTTAGAAATTCCTTCAAGCAATGCGCCGAATTTTATAAACCTGTTACAGCGGATACACGGATTTGGGGTTCTTCCGGCACGGTATTCGCTTTTAAAATAATCAAGAACTTCCCTCTGATATGCATCTTTTACGTCAATTACATGGTATTCTATATCATGTTCGCGGCAGAATTTTGTACATTCTTCGATATCTTCAACTTCATCCGGACCATAGCATGAGCTGTGAAGTTCCTTTCCTATTTCAAGCTGCGGAAGGTCGCCTTTCCATAATGACATTGTAACGCCGATAACATTGCAGCCTTTTTCTTTTAAGAGAAGAGCGGAAAGAGTTGAATCAACTCCACCAGAAAGTCCTATAACAACCGTATCGCCTTTTTTAGGCATGTCTAAAACTGAATAATTCACAACGCAAATATAGCGGAAAACATTTGTTTTGAAAAGACTATCCGTTAAGTGGGTTTATAAAGCCAAAACAGAGTCTGCCGCAATCAGGCAAATAGGGCGCGTAGCAGGTAAAATTGCGAATCTTGACAAAAAACCGTAAACATTGCAAAATAGTGCAATAAAGTTTAGGCTTTTCAGAAACGATTACCAAAGTTAAATAAACGGAGCAAAAATATGGAAGACGATATCCTTACTATCGAAGAAGTTGCAAAATATCTGCGTGTTTCTGAGCGTACAGTTTATGACTGGGCACAGAAAGGTGAAATTCCTGCCGGCAAAATAGGAACTGTCTGGCGGTTTAAGAAAGCAGAAATTGAAAATTGGGTAAATGCTCATCTTTCTTCATCTTCAAAGTTTTCATCTTCTAATTTTTCAGTTCAGGTAAAAAATATTCTTTCACCTGACCGGATTGTATTTATAAATCATTCAACAAAACGTGACTGTCTTGTTGAACTGGCAAATTCTCTTTGTGTTGCTCCTCAGGTTAAAAATTCTGAAGAACTTGTTGCTGAGATTCTAAAGCGCGAAGAATTAATGTCTACAGCAATCGGCCGTGGAATTGCAATTCCGCATGTGCGCCTTTCTTCCGTAACTGATCTTGTAATGGCTGTAGGTATCTGTAAAAATCCTATTGACGGTTTCCAGCCGCTTGATGATGTTCCTGTAAGAATCCTTATTATGATTGCAGCCGCTTATAATCAGCATTCTTATTACTTGCAGACACTTTCATTCTTCAGCTCAAAATTAAAAAATCAGGAATTGCGTGAAGCCCTTGTTTCTGCAAAAACAGCTGACGAAGTTTATAAGCTTTTAAGTGAATAGGGTGATACCGGCGGATTATGGCAGTTCAACAGGAATCCATTTGTTTGTATCTGCCATATCCTGAGAAATAAGTCCGAGCGCAACATTTTTTGCCGTTGTTTCGCCTAAAAGAAAAGCTGTATCTCCTATAGAAATTCTTGCTCCCTGACCTTCAAGATTAAATCCTGCAATCGCATGGCTGTATTCGCGCGAAATAAAAAGCGCTGAATCAATTCCTGCATGTTTTGCAATTATGCACAAAAGTAACGAACGGCTGTCACAGTCACTTCCTTTTGCAGTAATTGCAGAAATTAAATCTGTAAAATCTGTTTTAGAATGGTCGCGGCGATATTCAAAATTTTGCGTCCATGAGAGAAGTTCCTGCATATAAGCTTTTTCAGGATTTTCTGAATCTTTTTTAGCCGCAACCGGGAAAATTTCTTTATATAAAGATTGTGAAACCTGCTTTAATCTTGAATAGCTGTCTTTATAAATCATTCTGTAATAACGCTGCCATGCTTCTTTCCATAAAGGAGAATCGGCATACCAGGTAAGAAGTGTGTATTCGTAATTCACAACAAAATCAGCTGCCTGAGCGTCTTCGCTGTCAATAAAAGTTTTTATGTTCTTGCCGCTGACTTTAAGGCTGATTTCTTTCCTTGAAGTTTCCGGGTAAGCGAATGAAGTTATGATTCCGCTTTGTGTAAAGCCTTTTTTATCCGGCATAAAAGAATTTATTGTAGAAAGAACGGCCGGACTGAACTGTACGTATTTTTGTGCGGGACAATAGCACATAAGGACTGCACAGGCTTTTCCCTGTCCTACAGGAATTGAAACTGCATAGCCTGTATTCTGTGAGTTTGCAAGATTAAACGAAAAGTTTGCGATTGCGCATTCAAGATTGTTCCATTTTATAGTAGAAAAATCATTTTTTGCATTAAGTTTGGAAAGCGCTGACTTTAGAATCTGTTCTGTATTACCGGATTTAGAATCGTAGATTTTGATTGCAAAATTCACCGGCAGAAATGAATGAGAAAAATATAGGGAACTTTCATCTGGTGCCTGCTCTTCAAGTTTGTAGCCTTCCGGAAGATCCATATAGTAACCGTATGATTCAGAATAGAAAATTTCTGAGTTTGCAGGTAACGTGCTGAAAATGCTTAGTACAAGAATTGATAATGCAAAAGTAAATCGTTTCATAAAAACCTCGGTTTTTGAGTTCGCTTTTCGTGCGCCTTTTATGTTCGGTCTTTCTGTTTCCCTAGCGCAGTTTGTAATCTGTTTCACCTGTTGAAAAAAAGTATAAACCTCTAGTATAGTTTGTCGGATGAATTTTATTCCTATTATATATGAAAATAATGAAATCCTTGTAATAAACAAACCTGCCGGTATGAGCGTTCAGGGTGGTGAAAAAATTTCCCATCCATTGGATGAAGAGCTTTCTAAGCAGGTCGGCTATAAAATCTTTCTAGTGCACCGGCTTGACCGTGATACTTCAGGCCTGATGGTTGTGGCAAAATCAAGTGCCGCTGCTGCAAAATGGATAAAACTTATTGCCGGTAAGCAGGTAAAAAAAGAATATAAGGCAATCTGCATAGGTCTTCCAAAAGGTGGAAAAACCGGAGTTATTACAGAAAATATAGAAAAAGGTGGAAAAGAAAAATCTGCTTTTACGGAATATCGGGTTGAAAAAACATTTTTTGCAGAAAAAAAGGATGGAACCGGAACTTCTGAAAAAATCCCGCTTTCGCTTATTCATTTAAAGCTTGGAACCGGGCGAATGCACCAGATAAGAATTCATCTGGCTAAGAGCGGATGCCCGATTGCAGGTGACGATAAACACGGCAATTTTAAAGTGAATAAAACTTTAAGAAAAATAGCCGGAGTAAAAATTTTACAGTTGTGCTCTTTTAAACTTTCTCTTTCGCTTGAGGGAAAAAACAAGGTTTTTGAAATTGAACTGCCGCCGCATATGCAGGCTCTTTTGCAGAATTCTGCCGGCAAGGATTCTGCAGGAAATGATTCAGAGTGTAACAGCTCAGCCGGCAACAATTCATCCGGCAACGATTGAATAAATGCAGTCACCGGCTTTTTCTATTTTTCGCACTAAATCGCTGTAGCCAAGTTCTGCTTTTATATTGCTTCCTTCTTCCATGCGGTAACGGCTTGTTTTGCGCAGTTTGTGTTTCATTTCGTCGATTTTCTGTTCAAGGATATCGCTTTGCTTGCGTTCTGCTAAGCTTTTGCTTGTAATTAAATCTGAACAGACATGTTCAAAAAATACGCGAACGTATTCCATGTATTCAGAAAGCTCTTTTTTTCTCTGTGAATAAAACTCTGAATCAGCGTTTTTAATATATTTGCCGAGCGTATAAGAAATTGACCAGCATTCGTCGCTAAGTCCTTCAAGACAGTCTGTAATATGAATCAGATGAGAAAAATGCTTTCTTTCTGCCGCATTCGCAGTAGGAAGTCTTGAACATTCCTGCAAAAAGTTGATTATTTCGTCATTCATTTCGTCGATATAATTTTCTAAGAAATTGATTCTTGCATAAGGAGTATCTGAGGATTCAGAATCTTCGGTCCAGAGAATTTTATTTTCAAGCAGGATAAAAAGATTGTCGAACATTTCCATGTCTTTCTGCGCCATTACAGAAATTTCTTTCTGAGCCTGAAAGGCGTACAAATCGGCATTTATGCGCCTGCCGGGTAAAATTGCAGGAAAGTGATAATGTTCGTCTTTTGAATCAGTTTTTTCTTTAATTATGTGGCAGACTAAAGAATTGATTTGATTTACAAACGGAATAAAAATCAATGTGGTAAGTACGTTAAAGAAAGTATGCAGCATCGCTATGTGCATTGTAATGTTTTCTTTCGGACTTCCCGGAACTACATAATCGATTAAATTTAAAAATGGCGTAAAAAACAGAAGTACAATCAAAGTTCCGGCCGTGTTAAAACCGACATGAACGAATGCCGTTCGTTTTGCGTTTGTTGAAGCACCGAACGAAGACATAAGGGCGTCCACTGTTGAACCGATGTTGCTTCCAAGGATTATTGCAGAAGCAAGTTTGAAATTGATTGCGCCGTTGGCAGCCATTGTTAAAACAATTGCCGTCATTGCAGAACTTGAATGTAAAAGAGCTGTAATCAAAGTTCCTGAAAGCACGCCAAGTACAATTCCCCAGATTCCCATGTAACTGAGTTTTTCAAGGAAATCAGCAGCTGTATCGCTTAGTGAAAGGCTTTCTTTTAAAAGGCCTAAGCCTAAAAATAAAAGTGAAAACCCCATGAAACATTCTGCAAAATTGTGAACCGGGTGTTTTTTTAAGTGTTTAATGAAAAAACCGAAGGCAAAAATCGGCAGGGCTGCGGATGCAATCGAAAATGAAAAGCCGAAGAAGGCGACAATCCATGCAGTTATTGTTGTTCCGATGTTTGCACCAAAAATTACGCCGATTGCCTGGCTTAGCGTAAGAATTTCTGCGTTTACAAAACTTACAACCATTACGGTGGTTGCGCCGGAAGATTGAATTACTGCCGTTACGCACATTCCGCAAAGCAGGGCAGTAAAGCGGTTGCCGGTGATTTTTTTCAGTAATTGTTGTAAGGAATTTCCGGCTCCTTTTTGAATTCCTTCCGAAAGCATGTTCATTCCGAACAGAAGCAGGCTGAGCGAACCTGCAAATCCAAGCAATTGTGCAGCAATTTTTATCATAAGGTAAATATTGCTTAATTTCTGGATTTTCTCAAGTAGCGGATGTGCGCTCCTGCGCCACTAGAAGTGCTTCAAGCCAACCGCATTATAAAATATTACCTGCAAAAATGGCTCCCAGTCGTGATAACGGCTTACCGAAACCGCAGGCTCGCCTGCTACACGCTTTTTGTGCTTGTAACTATATACGATTGCCGCGTATGCGGCAGCACAAAAAGAGTGTTTTCGTAAGCCGTTTCACTCCTTTGCGCCATTTTTAATATAATACCGATTATAATGCGGTTGGCTTGACATTATTCTTTTAATCTGTAAAATGAAACAGTACATTTTAATTACTTTTTAAAGTGGACTCGTGCAAACGGGTCTTTTTTTATCGCATTTTACTATGCGTCGGCTTAAGGTGGTAAGTTGGAATACAAAGCACTGGATTCTTTTCCGTATTACAAGGAATGTGCTCCTTTAGTAAATGGTTTAGGTTACGAGCTTGTAGAGCTTCATGTAACTCCGCAAAAAGGAACTGTCCGTATTGTGGCTGTAATTGCTTCTAAAAATGCTGAAGTTGATATCGGCGTAAATGACTGTTCAAAAGTTCATCATGCGCTTTTGCCGCGTCTGGAAGCATTACTTGGAACAGAAGATACTTACATGGAACTTACATCACCAGGTATGGAACGCAACATAAAAAATGCGGCTGAGTTTGCAATTTTTACAGGACGCGAAGTTCGTGTATGGGATAAAACCGTATCGGATTGGGTTGGCGGAAAAATTGTAAAGGCAGATACAACCTCTGTAACTTTGGAAACAGGTTCTGAGCAAGAAAAAGAGCAGAAAACTGTTTTGTTTGAAGATATCGCGAAAGCAAAGTTTATACACTTATAATTAGATTTAAGGGGGCTTTATATGGCATCCGAGATGGCAGAAGCAATCCGCCAGTTGGTTCAGGAAAAAGGGATTTCAGAAGAATCTGTCAAAATGACTATTGAAAACATGCTTAAGGCAGCATACAAACGCACTTACGGTACTGCAGAAAATGCAATCGTAAAATTTGAAGATGACTTGTCTGATGTTTCAATTTATTCCCGCAAAACTATTGTAGATGGAGTTTATGACCCTGTAACAGAAATGGAGCTTGAAGATGCTCTAAAACTTAGTCCGGATTGTGAAGTAGGCGATGAAATAGATATTCTTGAAGACCCTAAATCTTTTGCCCGCTCTGCAATTTCAACTGGAAAACAGACTGCTCATCAGGCTTTGAGCGAAAGCTTTAAAGACAACCTTTATAATGAATACAAAACAAAAGTTGGCGAAATTATTATTGGCTACTACCAGCGTGAACATAATGAAAATATTTATGTAGATTTAGGAAAGGTAGAAGGTGTACTTCCTAAAAAATATCAGTCTCCACGTGAAAGATATGAAAAGAACGACAGGATCAAAGCTCTTATCGTTGATTTGAAACGCACATCAAGCGGCTTGCAGCTTGTTCTTTCAAGAAGTGATCCTGAATTTGTCCGCTCAATCGTAGAACTTGAAGTTCCTGAAGTTTTTGACAAAACAGTTGAAATCCACAAGGTTGTACGCGATGCAGGTTATCGTACAAAGATTGCGGTTTATTCAAATCGCGAAGATGTAGATCCTGTTGGTGCATGTGTAGGATTGAAAGGTGTACGTATTCAGAACGTAATCCGCGAACTTGAAGGCGAAAAAATCGACATCCTTAAATATGACGCAGATCCGACAATTTTTATAAAGAATGCTCTTTCTCCTGCAGAAGTAGAAAAAGTTATTATTCTTGATGCAGACAAACGACAGGCTCTTGCAGTTGTTCAGGATTCTCAGTTCTCTCTTGCAATCGGAAAACAGGGACAGAATGTTCGCCTTGCAAACCGTCTTTGCGACTGGAGCATTGATGTTAAGACTATTGATCAGGTTGCAGATATGGATCTTTCTGATATTGAAACACGTAAGGCAGCAGAAAACCTGTTTAGTGATTCAGATACATCAGAAAATGCTTCTCCTGCAATTTCAGAAGTTCCGGGAATTGACGAAAGAGTATGTGATATTCTTTCAACAGCAGGAATTGATACAATTGAAAAATTCTTTGATGCTGTAGAAGACGGTTCAATCAATTCTCTTGAAGGTCTTACAGAAGAAAGCATAGCAGCCGTTACAAAACTTATTAACGACAATTTTGACTTTGTTGACGAAAGCGAAGTTGAACAGGCCGATAATAATGCAGAAACTGAAAAACCTGCTTCTGATTCTGCTGCTGCAGAAGAAGGAGAGGAAGAATATTTCTGTCCGGAATGCGGTGCAAAAATTGATTTGACAATGAGCCGCTGTCCTGTATGTGGCTGTGAATTTGAATTCCAGGAAGAAGAAGAGAAAGAATAAATAAAAGCGCGTTGCGGTTTTAGAATAAGATATTAGAGGAACAGAGGAAAGAAAAATATATGGCAGATGAATCTACTAAAAAACCAGGATTTGTATTAAACAAAAAGAAAAATGAGGCTCCTTCAGACAAGCCGGCAACTACAGGAGGCGCGCCGGAAAGAAAGCGCGTTGTTATTGTAAAGAAAACTCCTGCCGGTAATGCACCTGCTGCTACAGAGCCGGTACATTCAGCCGCTAAAAAGCCTGTATCTGCCGCTAATCCTGTTCCTCAGAAAAAAGAAGCTAAGCCAGCTGCTGTTGCAGCAGCAGAATCTCCGGCTTCTTCTTCAGATAATAAAAAAGCAGCCGCTCCAAGTACAGAAAAAAGAACACCTGTTACTTTTGAATTAAGTTCAAAGCGTCCTAACGTAAAGGCCGGAAACCTTTCTGACCATTCGCGTTCATCAAATAATAACCGTAATAATAATTTCCGCTCTTCACGCGGCGGTTATTCAAATAATCAGGGGGCAAATAACGGCGGTTATCAGCGCCGCGACGGTGGATTTACCGGTGCACAGGCTCGTGAAGGATACCAGAATAGGGAACGTTCAGAAGGACAGGGCGGATATAACCGCGGCGGTAACTATCAGGGAAGATCCGGCTATAACGGAAACGGTCAGGGAGGTAACTTCCGTGGCGGTGGTTTCCAGGGAAGACAGGGCGGATTTGACAGAAACGGTTCTGCCGGTGGAAAATCTGGTTTTGGCGGTCAGAGAAACGGCGGTTCAGGCGGTGGTTTCAGAGCCGGTCAGGGCGGAGGCGGATTACGCTCTTCAAGAGTTGCTCCGGCTTCTCCAATCCCAGAAGTACGTTCAGCCGGTAAAAAGGCATTTAAAGGCAAGAAAAACCAGCAGGTTTATAGCCGCAAAGATAAAGAAGACTTTTTTGACGAAGCTTCGTTATATGAAAATAAAAAGAAGGTTGAAACTCCTGCAAGTGCAGTTCCAAAATCAATTGATATTATGGAAACAGTTTCAATCTCTGACCTTGCAAAGAAAATGAATCTTAAGGCTTCTGAAATTATCAGCAAGCTGTTTGCAAATTATGGTCAGATGGTAACAATCAACCAGTCAATCGATAAAGAAACTGCTGAACTTCTTGCCGGTGAATATGGATGCGAAGTACGCGTTGTTTCTTTGTATGATGAAACTGTAATTAAAGGTGATGAAGACGTTGCTGAAAAAATGATGCCACGTCCGCCGATTGTTACGGTTATGGGCCACGTTGACCATGGTAAGACAAAGACTTTGGATGCAATCCGTAACTCTCATGTTGCAGAAGGCGAAGCCGGTGGAATTACCCAGGCAATCGGTGCTTATTCTGTAACAACTCCTAAAGGTAAGATTACATTCCTTGATACACCAGGACATGAAGCGTTTACAATGATGCGTGCCCGTGGTGCTCAGGTTACAGACGTTGTAGTACTTGTTGTTGCAGCAGACGACGGCGTTATGCCTCAGACACTTGAAGCTATTGCTCATGCAAAAGATGCAAAGGTTCCGATTATTGTTGCAGTTAACAAAATTGATAAACCGGAAGCAAATCCGGACCGTGTAAAAACCCAGCTTTCTGAACAGGGACTTACTCCTGAAGAATGGGGTGGCGATACACAGTATGTAAGCATTTCTGCAAAACAGAGAATCGGTATTGATGATTTGCTTGAAGCAATTCTTTTACAGGCTGAAATGCTTGAATTAAAGGCAACTTATGACTGCCGCGCTGAAGGAAGAATCCTTGAATCCCGTATTGATCAGGGACGTGGTGTTGTTTCTTCTGTAATCGTACAGCGCGGTACATTAAAACAGGGTGACCCGTTTGTTGCAGGAATTTATTCCGGCCGTGTACGTGCAATGTTTGATGATCGTGGTAAGCGTATTCAGGAAGCAGGTCCTTCAACACCTGTAGAAGTTCTTGGTATGGAAGAAATGCCGAATGCAGGCGATCCGTTCCAGGTTACAGAAGACGATAAAGAAGCACGCGCAATTTCTGTTAAACGTCAGGAACTTAAACGTTACGAAGCTGCCAAGGCTGTTAAGAAAACAACACTTGAAACTTTGTATACAGATATTGAAGCACATGAAGTTCAGGAACTTAAGGTTATTATTAAGGCTGACCTGCAGGGTTCTGCAGAAGCCCTTAAAGCTTCTCTTGAAAAACTTTCTACAAAGGATATCCGCCTTAACGTTATCCACAGTTCAGCAGGTGCTATCAACGAATCAGATGTTACACTTGCTTCTGCCGATTCAAATGCAATTATCATCGGCTTTAACGTTCGTCCTACTCCAAAGGCAAAAGCTCTTGCAGAACAGGAACAGGTTGATATCAGAAAATACAATATCATCTATAAGTGTGTTGAAGAAATTCAGGCCGC
>JAEEWW010000145.1 GCA_016287815.1 Treponema sp.
CTACTGTTCCTGCAGAGCTTTCTATTTCTGCAAAAAATGCAATTTTAATTTATACGCTTACGGGTTCTGTTTTATATGAAAAAGATGCAGACACTGAAGTTCCGCCGGCTTCCATGACAAAACTGGTGGTTATGTACATAGTTTTTAAGGAAATTGAAAAAGGCAATATTTCCTTAACCGATATTGTTCCGCTTCCGCCTGAAAGCTGGGCACGCAATTTACCTTCTGATTCTTCAATAATGTTTTTGGACCAGGGACAGACGGCAACTTTACAGGATTTGCTTTCAGGTCTTGCAGTAGCTTCCGGAAACGATGCTGCGATTGCTGTTGCAATGTACATAAGCGGTTCTGTAGAAGAATTTGTAAAACGCATGAACAGCGAGACGTCATCTCTCGGGCTTACACACACACATTTTGCAGAACCTTCCGGCTACAGCGAAAAAAACATGACAACGCCAAGGGAATTTGCAGCTTTTTGCCGCGAATACATTACGCGCTTTCCAAAGTCGCTTGAAATGTTTCATTCGCAAAAGTCTTTTATTTATCCTAAGGCAGAAAACCTGCCTTCCTGGCAAAAGAACATGCCTGAAAAATATGCCGTTACCCTTTACAACACGAATAAACTTTTGTGGAACCTTCCGGGCTGCGACGGACTAAAAACAGGTTTTATTTACGAAAGCGGCTATAACCTTACGCTTACGGCAAAGCGCGATGATACAAGATTTCTTGCAGTAATGATGCACGGAGCCGGAATAGGAGCAGCCCAGGGTAACAGACACCGTATAGAAGACGGTACAACTTTAATGGAATGGTCTTTTGCACATTTTGCAGATTATAAAACCGATGAACAATTTTCATTTACGGTGCCTGTTCCAGGTGGAAAATCAAAGGCTGTAAACCTTGTTCCTGTAATGCAGGCAAATTATCTGACAGTTCCGTTTATTGCAGGAAATTCACCGGAAGAAGCAAGCCGGAACATAAAGGTTTCAGCAGAAATTCCGCCATACATTATGGGCAATGCAAATGCCGGTGAAGTTTATGGCAAACTTGTTTATAAATTGAATGATACGGTTTTGCAGGTAATTCCGCTTGCAGCTGACAGAACAGTAAAAGCGGCAAGTTTTCCTGCAAATATAGCAGGAAAACTTGCCGCCGTATTCATAGCCGAAAAAGCAGCCGCAATGAACGACTCACCTTAGTGAACTTACAGGAACGATTTCACAGCCTGAATCAAGTAAAAGATTTACAAGCAGGTTAAGTTTTTCGTAAAGATAATCGCTCCGGCTTCCTTTAGAAACTCCTGTTGAAACAGGAATTATGGAAACTGCATTTTTGCCGTCTTTTACTTCCTGCATGTAGCCTTCAATAAGTTCAAGAGCACTTTTGTAAGACGCAGAATTTTCTTCCAGAACAATGCTGTCGCGGTTTCCGCCCATTACAGAAATATAGGCATAACCGGCTTTTAGTCCTGAATTTTTTATGAGCGTTGAAGTTTTGTAATACGGCGCATGCCACATAAGGCTTAGTTCGCGGCCAGTACAGGCAAAAAAATCATCTTCATTTCGTGCAAGTCCGCGGCGGATAAAATCTTCATTTATAATGAAACTTGAAGAAGTAAGGTCTGCCGTTGTAAAGAACATTGAAGCACATTCCTGTTTTGCGTTTGCAATCTGGATGGTTTCTGCAGGATAGCGGCGGATGAATTCTCCGTTTATAAAGAATGTTGTATTAAGGCGCATAGATTTTATTACGTCAAGAATCTGCGGAATTCCATCTGCACAGTCAAGCGCATCAAACACAAGGGCCACTTTTTTTGTTTCAGGCAAAGTTTTTACCGGTTCAAAAAACAGAGGAAATGTACTTGCCTTGCCTGTAAGCGTCCTTACATAAATTGCGTTTTCATATTTTTTGTTTTTGGATTCTGCAATGTAAACACGATAATATCCGTTCTGTACGGAGTTTTTTTCAGGTACTGCATGAGCAGTATCTGTAAGCCAGGTGTTTTTTTCTGCATTGTAATAAAATGTCGAATTTGCGGTTTGAGCCTGAATAAGGTTTTCTTTTTCGTTCCAGAAAACTTTTTTTGCCGAGGCAAGGAATAAGGTTTTAAATGTTCCGCCTGCTACGTTCCAGGAGCGTACGATTTCTGAACCGCCGACTATAAGATTTTCGTTGCCGTTCCATAAAAGAGTTGCTACAGTTTCTGCCGGAAACGAACCAATTCTTTTCCAGGTCTGAGTATCATAGACATTTACGGCACCGGAATAATAATAGGCAGCAAATGTTGCGCTCGGATTTACAGCAAGACATGAAGGTTCTGTTACAGTCAGGGTTTCTTTAAAAATGTCATCAAATCTGTAGATTTTTAAGCTTTTGCTGCCGGTTGAAAGACCTAAAAGTTCTACCTGTAAAACAGGGAGCGGCTTTTTGCTTTCTTTTTTGTCTTCCGGCCAGATTACGTTTATGCCAAGTATATTTGCATCAGCAATAATTACAGGCTGTGAATATAAAAGGTCTGCATTTGCAAAATCATTCTGGTGGATTGAATAATAGGAAACCTGTTTATTGTTTTGAACAACAATCATTTCAGAAGCATCGTCATTCAGGAAGAAACGGTCTTTTTTGTTGTCGAATGCAAAAGGAATTCTTGCAATGGCAGCACCCATTCCTATGTAGTTGGAATAAAGAGCCATCGTGTATAATTCACTTACTTCAAGCGCATAGACGATATCATAATCTATGTAAACAAGTTTTTGTGAGCGCGTAAAATTAAACGAATTGATGTTGCCGCGTCCGATTACGCGGAATTTTTCTTCTATCTGAACATTTTTTACAAGGGCTTCAGGATTTGAAAAACATACATTTCCGTTTTTTTCATATAATACGGTTGAACTGTCCGGCGACCATTTTACAGGAACTTCGCTGTAACTGAAAGGAACTTCCGGATTTATTACAAAAATCTGGCGGGTCTGAACATTCTGAAGAACAAGTTCACCGGTTGTATAGGAAGAATTGCGGCGTACAAAGCAAAGCCATTTTCCGTTCGGGCTTACGCTTACAGGAACCGGTTTTGCAGTAAACAACGGGATTTCTTCTGTTTTGTTAAGATACTGAAGTTTTGCATCTGCAAAAGAATAAAGGGCAGTTCCGTACCTGTTGCGGATTTGAAGTATTGAATTGCCTGCGTTGCCTGCATTGCCGGAAAGGAGCTCCATAGATTCCGGGAAG
>JAEEWW010000146.1 GCA_016287815.1 Treponema sp.
ATATCTCCTTTAAATTTCTCTCTATTTTAGTTTTGTCCTAAATTTATTTTAGCGCGTCTATTTCTCTTTGCAGATTCGCAAGAAATTTTCCGGCATGAGCTCCATCCATCTGTGTATGATGAAACTGAAAAGAAAGAGCCAGCGTGTACCTGTTAAAACGGCCTCTGTAAAAGAATCGTTTGCGATATCTGCCCCAGATTATGAACGGATTATTAAAAATACCGCTGTTCATGCCAACTGCTCCATCAAGTTCTGTGTCGATAATTGCCGAAGTTCCAATTACCATGCAGTCAGAAGACAAATCTCTGTCCTGGCAAGTTTCTGCAACCTGATCCGTATAATTCAGATATTCGCTGTTAAATTTTTCAAGATTATCAGTAAACAAAATATCACAGGAACTTACCTCACCTGTTTTATTTTTTACGATTGTATTTACAGCTATATTGTCAAACTTAATAAGCTTTGCATGAACTTCCCCGTGTTCTTCCAGGCAGTCACGAATGCCGCCGCCGACAGGCAGAACAAAAAACTCTTTAATGCCAGATGCTGCTTTTCCAATACAATAATCAAGCAGCATGTTGAATTTCAGTTCCCAGCGGCGGCTCATTTTAATAAGATTTGTCACATCAAAAGTCTTAAAAAAAGTCACCATAGGATTTGGGGCTTTCATCCATAGATTAAAAGCAGTCGCCCGGGTTGTTTCCTTAGGATTAATTGCTTCTGTCATTTTTACCTCAATAAGAAATACAAACTTTTTTATTCGTGCTATTACGCACTTTTTTTTACGTGCAAAATCGCACAGTCAATTACTATATCATTATAAATAATAGCTTTATTAAATTGAATGGCTTTCAGATAAGATGCATATTTGTACAGATGAAATACAGTCGGCAAAAAGTAAAAAACTATAACCCGTCTGCCTTATGACAGACGGAAACTTTCTTTACTCTATCGGAAGCTGAATTTCTGTAAGCCAGTCGTCAACAGAATCCTTGTTCCAGATTCCGTCGATGTAACATTCGCGGCTGAGTCCTGCGATTTTATAACCGTTTTCTTCGGCATATTTCATAATAAAAGCGTAAGCCTCGCCAATCTGGTCGTAAGCACCTTTATGGAAAATGCTTAAGACTTTTACGGCAGGAAGTTTTTTAAACTTGATATTCTCGCTCTCCTGTCCAAAGTCGGTAACGGCTTCCACATGACGGATAAGCACGTTGCTTTCCCGATATTCGCCATCCGGGTATTCACAGAATTCGTAAGGCGGTTCTGCACATTTAAGGTTTGGATTGAGCTTTTTGAATTCCTCTCCTATTGCAGGAATTAGTTGCATCATATCTGAATATTTTTCCAGACGCTTTTCTGTGTAGTAAACGATTTTTTCCGGAATATTTTTTACTGTAACCTGATACTTCATAGTAGTTTTCTCCAAAATATGTTTGATAATTGAAAGACGGACGTCGATTTCTTTCTGCTGAACCTGAAGCTGTAAAGCTTTTTCTTCAAGGATTTTACGCGCGTTCTTTCCTTTAAAAATTGCCTTAATTTCTTCAATCGATAAGCCAAGCTGGCGGTAAGATTTGATTTTTGCCGCCCGCCTCAGCTGGTCTGTCGTGTAAAAGCGGTATCCCGTCCATTCGTCAACGGAAGCAGGAATCAGAAGGCCTTCCTTTTCGTAGAATCTGAGTGCCTTTACAGTCATCTGACACAGCTTTGAAAACTCACCGATTTTCAGCATAAGATTTCGTCCTCCAACTAATATGAAGTCTAAGTTATCCCCTAAGGGGAGAGTCAAGAAAGATTCTAAACTATTTTGCAATTTCTTTTCTGCATTTCATCAGATAAAAACTGCATCTTATCAAGAAACCGTTTTTCATTAATGATAAATACTATAAAATCATTCTAAAAAATGGAGATAATTTTATGATTACCACGGAACATTTGATAATATATCCTGCTACACAAGAGCAAATGGAGGCTTTTATTTTGGCAGAGACTAATCAAGAACTAAAACAGGCCTATATAGAAATGCTTGAAGGTGCCATACAAAATCGGAGCCAATGGGACTGGTATGCAATATGGATGATTGAACTTAAGGACGGCACGCATATTGGAGATTTGTGCTTTAAAGGACTTACTTCTGACGGCATATCGGAAATTGGCTATGGCATTCAAAACGCATACCAGCGACATGGCTACGCAACAGAAGCGGTAAAAGCCGTCTTGGGCTGGGCATTTGCTCACAACGAAGTAACAGCCATAGAGGCAGAAGCAACGACAGATAATATTGTCTCCCAAAAAGTCCTTGCAAAATGCGGTTTTATCGCAAACGGACAAGTTGGAGAAGAAGGTCCTCGTTACACTTGTAAACAAGATATACATTAATCTTCACCTTTTGCTTAAAACAAACTCGGCTGCATTGTATTTTCCGGGAAATCTTTCATCCATTTAAAGACAGATTCAACTCCAATCATGATATTATTTTTACGGCATAACTGCGTAAGATAGGCCATAAGCTCGCGTTCGTGCGGACTTGCAACCATGTAGCTTTTTCCAAAAGATTTTATGTAGCGCTCTTTAAGGCCCGAAAAACGTTTATCCTGAGCGGCAATTCTGTCTTGCGAGGCAAGACTTTCCAACGCGGCATAAAAATATTCACGATTTCCATCCCGCAATGTCAGTCCGATGCCAAAACACAAAATTGCCTTTACGCCGGCACGAATACAGTAATCCATAATTCCGTCTATATTTTCTTTTGTATCGTTTATAAACGGCAAAAGAGGAGAAAACCATACGACAGTTGCGATTCCCCTTTTGCGGCATTCACACAAAACTTCAAAACGACGGCTTGTAGGACAGACACCTGGCTCGATCAAACGGCATAAATTATCATCTGCGGTGGTAAGTGTCATTTGAACAACGGCTTTTGTTTTTTTATTTATGCGCTCAAGAATATCAAGGTCTCGCAAAACTAAATCAGACTTTGTTAAAACTGCCGCACCAAAATTATATTTTTCAATTACTTCAAGACAGCGACGGGTAAGGCAGAGCTCTTTTTCAAGCGGAATATACGGATCACACATACTGCCTGTTCCAATCATGCAGCGTTTCCGCTTTTTGTGCAAAGCTTCTTCTAAAAGCTCAGGCGCATTCTGTTTTACTTCAATGTCTTCAAAAGCGTGAGTAAACTGGTAACACCTGCTCCGTGAATCGCAATAAATGCAC
>JAEEWW010000053.1 GCA_016287815.1 Treponema sp.
ACACGTTTACGCGTTGAAGTTGTAGACATGGCAAAAGTTGACGAAGCAAAGATTAAAGCCACTGGTGCTAAAGGTATTATAAAGCCTGGTAAAACTTCAATTCAGATTGTAATCGGTATGAAAGTACAGTTCGTTGCCGATGAAATGAAAAAACTCTGCTAAAAAAATCTTAGCTGACAAAATTAATAATTGTCAGTATTAACAAGTATAGGGCAGCATACTTAAAACTATGCTGCCCCTTTTTTTTGTAAAATTTATAATCCTGTACTTTTTCTAACAATCAGTTCCGACTGTAGCAGTTGAACATCCGCTGTTAATGTATTCTCTGCTGAATCACTGCTTTTTTCTATGCAATTCATCAAAGTTTTTGCGGCTGTAATTCCAATTTCCTCCAAAGGCTGTCTGAATGTAGAAATAGGAACCTGCCAGAAACTTGCAAAATCGCGGTCATCAAAACCTAAAACTTTTACGTCTTCAGGAACTTTTTTTCCAAGCTCCAGTAATTTTGCAATTGTACCGGCTGCAATATAATCGTTGGCACAAAAAAAACCGTCTACCTGTGGAAAAACTTTTACGATTTCTTCGGCATTTTTATAGCCGTTTTCAAAGTTAAAATCGCCAAAGCGCAGATGTTCAAGCGGTAAAGCCAGTCCTGCTTTTTCAATTTCTTTGGAAAATCCCTCATAACGCCGCAAAGAAGAAAGCCTGTCTTTTGGACCGCAAATCATTGCAGGAAATTTTATTCCGCACTCAACAAGATGTTTTGCAGCAAGCCGGCCGGCATTAACATTGTCCGGGATAATTGATTTTATTCCTGAAATTTCACTATTCATAGAAATAACGGGTCCGCGAAAATTTTTAAGACCAGTTGTAAGTTCGTGTAAAACCGGCAATGGATAACAAAGCAAAAGCCCGTCAATTTTGTAGCTTAACAAAAACTTCAACGCCTTGCTGAAATCATTTTCAAATTCCATTCCGGAAACAAACAGCATTGAATACTGGCTGCCTGAAAGTCCGCGTTCTACGCCCCGCACAATCAGACTTGCAAAATCTTCGGTAATATCTGCCGCATAACAGCCTATAATATGAGAGTTTCCACTTTTTAGCGTGCTTGCCCCGCGCGAAGGAACATAGCCTAATTTTTCAATGGCTTTAAGAATCTGCTGCCGGGTCTTATCGTTTACAGGCCGCTTACCGTTTAAAGCCTGGGAAACCGTCGCCGGTGAAACGCCAGCCATTTTAGCTACATCAAGAATTGTCGCTTCTCCGTTTCCCACAGGCTTCCTCCATTCTGTTTTACTGCTTTGATTTTTATCCGAATTTAATATGAACCGGTAAATTTGAAAATCCTCTTTTCTTTCAGCACTGAATCAACGCTGACCGTCTGTGAATCACAGGAATTTTCAAATCTAAATTTGCCGGGTAATTTTAAAGTAAAGCTTCGACCAGAATCTGTCAAACTATCTTTTTCAGCCTCACATTTTTTTCCTTTTCCGGCACATTGAACAGCTGCAAATTCATCATTTTTCGAGCCGAAATATTCATTTTCAATTTCAACTGTACCAGTTTTTGAATTTTTGTTAAATGTCATTCGAACATGCCACAAATTATATTTTTTATCGGCTATAATCGTACGACCGGAATCTTCAAAATAGATATATTCAAATTGAGTTCCCTCTTCATCCGGAAACAGGAGAAATTCAACTTTCTTGAATAAACCCTGCTTTAAGCTGCGCAAGTCTGGCGCTGTCGGCACAACCGAAGGAACTTTTGCAAGGTACGCATACGAATCAAGCGGAATATCAAAGGTTACAGAATTTCCCTCCCCATTAAGCAGCTTTTCGCCTTGAACATCGTACCATTTTGTATCCTTTGGCAGATAAACCTCTGTTTTGGTTTTACCTTCATCAACAATCAGAATTTTTAAGATTGAAGGTCCAAACATGCAGTGGCTTGAATTAACAGGCACATTTTTGTCTTGCGGATATTCCAGGAAAAGAGGACGCTCAATCGGCACTCCGGTTTTACCTGCCTCGTAAGCACAATTGTAAATGTACGGCATAAATCTGTAATGTTCCAAAACAAATTTCTGGATAATAGGAAATGCATCAGGATAAGTCCACGGCTCTGTAGGCTCCCCATTTTCCCGCCAGGAATGAATTACAAAACGCGGCTGAAAAACTGCTGACTGGCAGCTGCGTATCAGAAGTTCTTCGCTCGGGACATCACCGAAAAAGCCGCCTAAATCATGGCCATAAAATGGAAGAGCAGAAAGTCCAAGTGACCAGCCCTGAAACTGATTGAATTTCAAGGTTTTCCAGTCGCTTACATTATCTCCAGACCAGGTTCGGCTGTATTTTTGAATGCCTGCATAACCACTGCGTGTCGTAAGCCACGGGCGTAAATTGTTATTCAATTCAAGGGAAGCTTCATACGAAGCCTGACACATTTTTGTAGAAAATAATGTCCGTGTCTTAAATGCGTCAGACTGAGGATCTTCCAGTTCAAGTTCATTATTGTCGTTCCATATGCCGCAATTCGGATGAGAAAGAAAAACTTCTTTCAGCTTATTTTTCCACCATTCAAAAGCTTTTGGATTTGAAAAATCAACAAA
Source organism: Treponema sp. (assembly GCA_016287815.1). Classification (GTDB taxonomy): domain Bacteria; phylum Spirochaetota; class Spirochaetia; order Treponematales; family Treponemataceae; genus Treponema_D. The sequence goes on from JAEEWW010000053.1 coordinate 2,615, forward strand.
AGAAGCATTTCCGCCCCAATAAAAAACGACACATGGCTTTCCGTCAGAATCCTTTACAAAATAACCTTTGTCATAAAGTTCCTTATACCACGGATGGGTCGTTAAAATTCCTGGTTTTATGTTCATTATGAGGTTGTAACCACGCTTTCCAAGGTCATCAAGAAATTTACCGTAATCCGGGAATTTTCTTTTATTCCAGACAAAAGCATAGCGCTTGCCGTCATCCGCTTTTAAATAGCCGGAAGAAACATACATTCCTTCGCATGGAATTTCATGTTCTTCAATATCGGCAAAATATTTTTCCATTCGCTTCTGCGCATCATCAGGCTCCACATAATTCATTGAAGAGCCAAAAAATCCGAAGGAAAAAAGCGGTGGCAAAGCCGGAAATCCAGTTATCCGGCAATAATTCTGGAGAATCTGCTTATAATCATTTCCTGAAATAACAAAATATTCCATCGGACCTTCAGCAATTTCCGTAGAAAAATAGAATGGACTTTCTTTTCCAAAATCAATGCTTTCAATAAGCGGAGAGGGAAAATAAAGTCCGCACAATACATCAGTTACAGGATTATGTTTTATAAAAAACGGAATTGATTTATATAGCGGATCAGATTTTTCTGCATCGTAGCCAAGCGAATCGCGGTTGTACATACGGTAACGGTTCATTCTGCGGTCAGGATAACCGGCTTTATCACCTAAACCAAAAAATCTGTCATCTTTTGCAAGCGGAAAAAAGAATGAAGCGCGACCGGTTTTTGCATTTTTCCCGGTCGTAAAATAGCGCAGCTGCTCTTTTGGAAGAACCGTATCCTTTGTTCCAAGTTCTCCTCCATGAATTATCTTACCATTACGTTCAACAGTAACGTTAGCATTTTCCTTGTTTATACTCACAAGGACATTATCAGAGCCAGAAATACATTCCGTATAAAAATAAACGTCTGTTTCCTGACAGTTAAAACTAAAATCAGATTCCGAGGCTTTACAAGCTCTGCAATTTTTTGCAGAAGATGAATTTTCTGCAAATGCACCGCACAGCATTTCAGATGCCTGTTTTACTGAATCTGCAATTTTAATTGAATCAATGTCATAGCGTACAAAAATCAACTCGAGACTGTAAATTTTTATTGTCAGCCGGCCAGATTCGCCGGTTGCGTTAATTACAAGAGAATCTGATTCTTGCTTACAGGAGCAACGGCTTATTTTACTTACTACATATTTCATATTATCAACCTTTAACAGCCCCGGCTGTTATTCCCTGCATGAAGAATTTCTGGAATGCAAAAAAGACAATAATTACAGGAATAATTGTAATCGTCGTCATTGCAAGAAGATTTGACCAGTTGATTTGCAGCTGACCAACAAAAGTCGCAAGAGCCTGCTGAATCGTCTGCTTGTCGTTTTTAGAAATTACAATCAACGGCCAAAGATAATCATTCCAGCGCCACATAAAGGAAAAAATAGCAATTGTCGCAACAATCGGTTTAGAAAGCGGCATAATAATTTTGTGGAAGATGAACCACTCGCCGGAACCGTCGATACGCGCCGCCTCAATCATTGAATCGGGAATTGTAACAAGATACTGCCGCGCAAGGAAAACGCCTGTGGGCGTTGCAGCCGGCGGAATGATTATTCCCCAGAGATTATTCAAAAGTCCAAAGCTTTTCAGCTGAAGAAAAATCGGAATCATAATTACCTGAAGCGGAATCATAAGCGTTGCAATCATTACGGTAAAAATTACATTCCGCAGCGGAAAAACATATTTTGCAAGAGCATAACCTGCCATAATGTTTATCAGAACCGTTATAATAGTCGAAACAACAGAAACAAATAACGTATTGCAAAAATAAAGCGGAAAATTTCCATGCCCAAGCGAATCAAAATAATTTTCCAGCGTAAATGTATGCGGAAGCAGCGTCATAGGAACCGTAAACAATTCTGACTGCGGCTTAAACGATGAACATGCAACCCACAAAATCGGAAACAAGGTTAAAAACGAAAGCACAATAAGAACAGCAGGCACAGCAGCCGCCTTGCAAAAGTTTTTTACTTTCAAATTCATATTATTCATAATCCTGCTCCCTGCCAGAAACCTTAAACTGCAAAAGTGTAAAAACGCCGATTAAAAGCATTAAAACTATTGCCATTGCAGAAGCATAGCCCATGCGGTCTTCAACAAAGGCAACCTGATAAACCTGCTGAACTATAAATTTAGTCGCGTAGCCAGGACCGCCCTTTGTCATAACAGAAATCAATTCATAAGCTTTAAATGCGTTAATCGTCGAGAGAATCATAACTACGAGGGTTGTAGGCTTTAAAAGAGGCAGCGTAATTTTAAAGAAAATTGAAACAGCAGAAGCGCCGTCAATTCGTGCAGCTTCGTAAAGTTCATCCGGGATTGCCTGAAGCCCCGAAATAAAAATTATCATATAGTAGCCTGCCCACATCCAGACAGAAACAACAATTACACAAAGCATCGCAAGCGTTCCGTTTGTAAGCCATGAAACAGGCTTACCTCCGCAAAGTCTGATAAGATAATTGATAAGTCCCATTTCATCGCCAAGGATAAAACGCCACGCAATACCGACAGTAATCATACTCATCAGCGACGGAATATAAAAAGCGGCTCGAAAAATCCGTTTACCGCAAAGTTTTTCCCTGTAAAGAACCATTGCCAGAGCAAGGGCAACAATAATAAGAAGCAGAACAACAAAAAATGAATAAACAATAGTATTTCTAAAAGTAATCCAGAAAATAGAATCACCCAAAAGATTTTTAAAATTCCCGAATCCAACAAAAATTTTATCTGTAAAAACGCCCCAATCCCAGAAAGACATCCACAAGCCGCGTACAGCCGGAACAATAATAAAAAGGCTGAAAATCAAAATATTCGGCAGCAAAAAAAGATATGGCGTAAGACGGAATTTCCAGTTTTGAAATTTCCAGTTTCTCCGAGTTCCTCCCATGGGAACCTCCTGATATTTTTATTGAAAGCTCAAAAATTCAAATTTGTGCTTTTTTTAAAGCAATTTTTCGACCAACCGCGCTTGCGCCGTTCCCTCACGGTCACCGTCCTCGCCGGCGAATATCGCCGGCTGCGATCGGCAGGTGGTTACAGCGCGGGCTAGTTTAGTATCTGCAGACAGAACTTCTGCCTGCAGACTTTTTTTATTTAAAGAACTGAGCACCCTGCTTGTCTACATTAGCAGCAGCCTGTTCAGCAGTAGCAGCACCAAGCAAAACCTGAACAATCTGTTCTTTAATGTATGAAGTAACTTTTGCAAACTTCGGATTTTTCCATTCATTTGCAGTTACATCCGGAGTAACTTTAAGTTCTTCAGAGAAAACAGCAAAGTCAGCTGTATTTGAAGGATAACTTACATTTGCATCTGTACGTGAAGAAATATTGAAAGTTCCCTTTGCATATTTTTCGTTATGCTCTTTGTCTGCAAAAACCTTCATAAGCTCAACAGCTTCTTTTGGATGAGCACAGTTTTTAAACGATGCAACAAATTTTCCGCCAGGAACTGAAGAACGGATTTCTCCCTTAGGCATCTGAACAGAACCCCATTCAAAACCTTTTACATTCTTGTTGTAAGCGTTCAAATTCCAGCTTCCGCCGATATGGCAGGCAACAACACCGGCCTGGAATAATTCTGCAGGATTTTCTGAACCAAGCCAAACTGATTTCGGCATAATTCCTTCATCATGAAGTTCTTTCAAGAATTTCAAGGTTTTGATTGTTCCCGGATTATTAAATTCCATTCCTGTCTGATTTGCATTCAGGAAATGTCCGCCAAACTGATACATTATTGTAGAAAATCTATGTGGAGTAAAATCAAGTCCAAGACCATATTTCATTTCCGGGTTTGCAGCAACAACTTTCTTAATTGTTGACTTCCATGTTTCCCAGGTCCAGTCTTTAGAAACCTTATCTACATCAATTCCTGCATTTTTGAAAGCAGTTTTATTAACAAGCATACCGTTTGCTGTTGCTTCGATCGGAAGAGCAATCAATTCACCTTTTGTGTTTCCTGCATAAGCCAGCAAAGACGGCATGTAAAGTTTTTTAAAGCCTGAAATATCACCAACATAAGAATCGAGCGGCAAGAATGTATCAAGCATGGCAGCAACAGTTGTTGTAGAAACGCGTGCAACATCAGGCGGCGTTCCGGCTGTAATAAGCATTTTAAGTTTCTGGTCAAAATCGTTATAGGCAACAATCTGAAGATCCAGTTTTACATTCGGATTAGCAGCAAGGTAATCCTGCATTGTTTCCTGGAAAACCGTGGATTCATCTCCATCATTAAACCAGAGAACACTTAATGTAACATCTTTTTTTGCTCCGCCAGCTTCTTTTGCTCCTCCTGCAAAAATTGAAGAGCAGATTAAGGCGATTGAAAGCAAAGCTAAAATCGTTTTTTTCATAGTTCCTCCTTAAAAAAACTTTTCACCTAATTACGCAAAACGTTTTGCGTAAACTTAGAATAAGTCCGCCTGACAAATATGTCAACAAAAATCTACAAAATCCTCAAAAAATTCCTGTAAATATAACTTTTTATTATTTAAAGCTAAAAACTTGTCATCATAATAAAGTACATTAAAATTCTTCTTATGAGTAATTTAAATGCGAAAAGTCTAAAACAAGGAAAACTCCTTTATTTCATTCTGGCAATTACAATTGTAATTGTAACCGCTTTAACTGTAGTTCAAATTCATGTAGTAAGAAAACGTACAGAGAAATCAGTTGCTAATTCTTATGCAGAAGACTGTACAAAAATTACAGATGCATATACTAATGTAGTTTCCATACGCTTGAGCGAATATATAAAACAGATGCGTATGTATACGGAAGCCGATATTACACAGACTTCAGATCCTGTGCAGATTCAAAAATGGCTTATAGCTCACGAAAAATCCAGAACTCCGGACTTTGACCGTATCGGTTATATAGACGGTAAAGGTGATTTTTACAATGACCAGAATAAGGTCACAAATGTTGCAGACCGTGATTATTTTGCCGCAGTAATGAAAAAAGGAATGGATACTCATATTGACGATCCGGTAACTTCAAAATCAACAGGAACTACAATCATCCACGTTTCTAAAGCTGCAAAAGTTAACGGAAGGACTGCCGGTTTTTACAGCGCAGTTGTAGGAGTTGATAAGCTTAATGAATTTATCCGCACAATCCGCATTGGAAAAACAGGCTATGCAATTCTTTTTAACAGTCAGGGAGAAATCATTGCAACTTCAATTCCTGAAGAACAACAGGAACAGATTGAATCTCTTTTAGCTTCGATGCAAACCGTTATTCAATCGCTTGCGCAAAAACAAAGCGGTTCTTTATGGGTAAATGCCGGAAAGCTTGGTAAAAAATTTGTAACATATCAGCCGGTTGAAAATGCAGACTGGGGCTTTGCCTTTGTAATTGACGAAAGCCAGGTTTATGAAACTGCAAACGAAATAACAATTACACTTTTTATTACAGGTATTTTGATTGGGCTTGCTCTGGTTCTTGGAATTGGAGGAGGAATCTATCATTCAATAAAGCCATTACAAAAAGTTCAAAGCTCTATTGATGAAATTGCTTCAGGAAAAGCAGACCTTACGCAACGCATAACAGGTAATGCAGCAAAAATCAACAATGAAATCGGTGGAGTTGTAAAAGGCTTTAACCGCTTTACAGAAAAATTGCAGTCTATTGTTTCCGATGTTAAAGATTCCAAAGAAGTTCTTGAGGCTGCCGGGGAAGATCTTGATTTAAGCATGCAGGACACTAGCGCATCTATTACTCAGATTATTGCAAATATTGAAAGCGTTCATGGACAAATCAGTACACAGGGCGAAAGCGTTTCTCAAACCGCAGGAGCCGTAAACGAAATCGCTTCAAATATTGATTCTCTTGAAAAGATGATTGAAAATCAGTCTCGCGGAGTAGCGAATGCCTCTGCCGCAGTTGAAGAAATGATTGGTAATATCAACTCTGTAAACAGTTCAGTTGATAAAATGGCAGAATCTTTTGATTCTCTTTCCGAAAAAGCACGAAGTGGTGCCGAAAAACAACAGCATGTAAACGACAGAATTATGCAAATTGAGCAGCAGTCTCAGATGCTGCAGGAAGCAAATACAGCCATTGCAGCAATTGCTTCACAAACAAACTTACTTGCCATGAACGCAGCAATTGAAGCCGCTCACGCAGGAGAAGCAGGAAAAGGTTTTGCCGTTGTTGCCGATGAAATCAGAAAACTTTCAGAAACATCAACTTCTCAGTCAAAGACAATCGGAGAACAGCTTTCTGGCATTAAAGAATCAATTAATTCCGTTGTTGAAGCTTCTCAGGAATCCAGTGCAGCTTTTGCAAGCGTAGCCGATAAAATTCAGGATACCGACCAGCTTGTCCGGCAGATAAAATCTGCAATGGAAGAACAGCAGATCGGTTCAAAACAGATTACAGATTCCCTTCATTCAATGAATGACAGTACGATTGAAGTAAAAACGGCTTCTGAAGAAATGTCCATCGGTAATAAGCAGATTCTGGACGAGGTGCGTAATTTGCAGAATGCAACTTTAGTAATGAAATCAAGTATGGAAGAAATGTCGATTGGTGCAAAGAAAATCAACGAAACCGGAGCCGCTCTTTCAGAAATTGCTGGAAAGATGAAAAATTCTATAACCCGTATTGGTGTTCAGATTGACCAGTTCCAGGTTTAAACGGTTTCTGGTTTAATTTTTATTCAGGCTCTTTAGTTTTGCTGCGAATGCCCATACAAGCTGAATGGTCATAAAGCACCAGATAAGAGGTTCGCACAAAATAATTCCTAAAATACCAATTTTAGGAATTATAAAAAGCGTAAAAAGGATTTTTCCTGCAAGTTCTACAAAACTTGAAACCAGCGGAAGAATTTTTGCGCCAAGCCCCTGCAGGGAATTTCTTAAAATTACAAGAGGTCCTAAAACAATAAAAAACGGAAAAGCAAATTTTAAATATCTTATGCCGTATTCAAGAACCTGCTCGTTTCTTGAACCTGAGACAAAGGCGAAGAAAGGCGGTATTATAAGCGGAGAAAGGACAGTCAGTATAAAACTGTAAGCCATTGACATAAAGACTGATATGTTAACGCCTTTTTTTACCCGATCCATATTGCCGGCACCGTAATTCTGTGAAACAAAGGTAGAACTTGCCATTCCTATACTGAATATAGCTACGGTGATAAGCGAAAAAATCTTGCGGGCGGCAATATGACCTGCAATTATGTAGGTTTTAAATCCGTTTATTGCAGATTGTAAAACAATCGTTCCAGAACATACTATTGACATCATAAGCGCCATTGAAAGTCCCTGTCCTATAAGTTCCTTATAGAGCCTTGCAGCTCCAGAAAATTTAAAATGAACGGATGAAGGAACAAGAATTTTGGCTCCTTTCAGGATGTATATAATGCACAGAATTACAGAAAAGCCTTGTGCAATTACTGTTGCTGCAGCTGTTCCAGCAACACCGGTATTCAATTTTGTAATAAAAAGAATATCCAGAAGAATATTTAAAAGTGAAGAAATGATAAGGAACACTAAAGGCATAAACGAATTTCCTATTGCCCTGAGCATTCCTGCGCACAGGTTATATGCAAAAAGAATTCCGCAGAAACTTGCTACCAGTGTAATGTAGGACATAGATTCTTCAATTATTGAAGACGGAGTTTTTAAAACATTTAACATCGGGCGCAAACAAAAAAAGCCTGCAACTGTAAGCAAAATGGAAATGACGATTACAATAAAAATTGAAGCGGCAATAGAGCGTTTAAGGTAATTTCTGTCGCCTGAACCGTAAGCACGGGCAATTACAATGCTGCAGCCTGTTCCAAAGCCGTTTCCAATAGTGAGCATAAGGTCAAAAACAGGTGTACAGGAACCTATTGCCGCAAGAGATTTTTCCTGTAAAAAATGGCCTACTATTACTGTATCCGCAGTGTTGTAAAGCTGCTGAAACAGATAAGAGACCATGATAGGAATCATAAAGCAGAAAATTGACTTAAAAATTCCGCCATGAATTAAATCAGGATTTATGAAATTTTTAATATGTTTAGAAAAAGCTTTAGGTCCATTCATAAAGCGTATTCTATGCTTTAGTTATAAACTAGACAATATATCTTGGGCTGTTGTTATGTTAGGCATCCGGTATAATAAACTGTTATATAAAACCACTGAACAAGAAACACTGTACAGAAACACCATACAGCGGCCGATATTTGTAATATGAAAAAGTGCATCAGTTTATTACTCGCTATTTTTATTTTGCTGAACTTCTGCTTTGCTGAAAAAAAATCTAAAAAAAAGGATAAGAAAAAAAACAAAGTTAAGGTAGAAAAGATTGTCTCCACAGAAAATGAAAATTCTGTATCAGAAGCCAGTGTAGAACCTTCTTTAACTTCAGATGTTCCTTCTGAAGATGTTGAAATAAGTATAAGTGCAAAAGATTTATCTCAGGATCCTGACGTTCCGCTTCCTAAGTACACGTTAAGAAAACCTGAAGGTTCGCCTGTAAAACTGCGTGAAAGCTGGGGCTATGTAATGCAAAACCGTCTTGACGAATACACGCCGGGGCTTCCGCTTACTGATATTTGTTTTTTTTCTGCTGATATAGACTGTTACGGAAAACTTGTAAATATTCCTTCGCGTTCAAAGATAAAAACAAACGGAGCAAGGTGTCACCTTGTAATTACATGTGACAGTAAATCTTTAAGCCACTTTATTTTGCAGCCCGGCTCAGATGTGCGCAAAAAGCTTTTAAAAGATATCGTAAAAGCCGGAACAAATTACGACGGCGTACAGATTGATTTTGAACTTATTCCTTTGAAAGATAAAACTAATTTTATAAACTTCCTTGCAGATTTGCGCTATATGCTCGGTCAAAAAAAATGGTTTACAGTTTGTGTACCTGCACGCAATAAATTTATTGAATCCGATGTTTACAGTTATAAAGAAATTTCCAGGTTTTGCGACCGGGTTTTTATAATGGCCTATGATGAACATTGGTCAACAAGTGCACCGGGAGCTGTTGCTTCAACCGACTGGTGCAGGAAAGTTGCTGAATATGCAAAAAAGACTATCCCGGAAAAAAAACTGATTATTGGAGTTCCGCTTTATGGAAGAACCTGGGCCAGCGAAACTACTGCCGGAGCCTGGTATTTTAGCGGTGCAAACAGAATAATGACGGAACACGGCGTAGAAAATGTCATTTATGAAGATGATATACCAACTTTTAAGTATACGGCAAATGTTGAAGTAACCGGCTATTTTAATGATATTCATTCTGTACTTGCTTTATGCAGGATTTACGAGGAATTTGGAATACGCAAAATGGGTTTTTGGAGAGTTGGTTTTGAAGACCCGGAACTTTGGAACTGGATAAAGATATCGCGATGAACGGTATGAGAAAAGAAAAATGCCATAAAGAACGCTCTGTTTGAAGCTGGATTTTTGTGCAGAATTATTGTTTTGTATTATAATTGTGATTATGGAATTCTTACGTAAACACCAGATAGATATCATGCTTATTCTTATTGGAATCTGCGCTGTTCTGGCGTTACTCACTTTTTTTACAAGAATTTTATCGAAAAAACGAAAAAGCTCACTTATGTTTATGGAACTTGGGGTAATGACTCTGCTTATTGCAGATCGTTTCGCCTATATTTTCCGGGGTAATGTGAGTACGCTCGGCTATTTTATGGTCAGAATCAGCAATTTCCTGCTGTTTTTCCTGCCGATTTTTGTAACATTCGGCCTTAATCTATATCTTATAGACCTTTACCTTAACGAAGTAAAACTTAAAAAGAAACCCGTAAGGCTTAGAATTGCAGGTTATTTTTGTATCACAGGAATCTTTGCCCTGATTTTTTCACAGTTTACTGGATTTTATTATACATTTGATGATGCAAACCGGTATCAGCGTTCTTTCGGATTTATGTACAGTTATATTTTCCCGTTTGGGGCAATGTTTTTGCAATTTTCTGTAATTATTCAATACTTTAAAAAAATCAGCAGAAGTATTGCAATTTCAATCCTGCTTTTTATTACGCTCCCATTTGTTTTTTCCATTGTTCAGGTTTTTACATATGGAATTTCATTGATGAATATGACAATGGTAGGAGCTGCCATAATGTTTTATGTTTTTGTAATTCTGGATATGAACAGGCAGTTTGAACTAGCAACTCAGCGTGAAATAGAACTTTTAAAAGAAGACCAGCAGAAAATGAATATAATCTTTACGCAGACAGCGGAAGCTCTTTCTAGTGCGATCGATGCAAAGGATAAATATACCCATGGTCATTCAAAAAGAGTTGCAAAGTATTCAAAACAGATTGCGCAGCTTGCAGGAAAGTCTGAGTCTGAATGTCAGGAAATTTACTTTGCGGCACTTTTGCATGATGTAGGAAAAATCGGTGTAGCCGACGCAATCATAAACAAGACAGATGTTCTTACAAATGATGAATTTACAGAAATAAAAAAACATCCCGTAATCGGAAAAGATATCCTTTCTCATATTAATAAATCACCATATATTGGTGTTGGAGCAAAATATCATCATGAACGCTTTGACGGAAACGGATATCCTGAAGGATTGTCAGGAAAAAACATTCCAGAAATTGCCCGGATTATTGCAATTGCAGATTCTTATGATGCCATGACGTCAAACCGCAGTTACCGTAAAGCCTTACCACAGGAAAAAGTCCGCCGTGAAATTCTAAAAGGAATAGGCAGGCAATTTGACCCGGAATTTGCAACTATTATGCTTAATATGATAGACTCTGACAAAGACTACACGATGAAAGAATAAAAAGAAAATGAAAAACATAAATGGCAAAAAGCATCCCGTTTTTAAAATACTTATATCCCTGTTTATAGACTTCTTTAAGGTCGGACTTTTTACATTTGGCGGCGGATACGCGATGATTGCAATGATTACGCATATCTGCGTAGAAAAACGAAAATGGATAAGCCATGATGACATGATGAACGTAGCAGTTATTGCAGAATCAACCCCAGGCCCTATGGCACTTAATTGTGCCACATTTGTAGGCTACCGGCAGGCAGGATTTATAGGTTCTCTAATTGCAACTATTGCCATGGTAATTCCATCCTTTGTAATAATATGTTTTATAGCATTCTTTTGCGAGCAGTTTCTTGAAATTCAGTGGATTGCAAACGCTTTTAAGGGCATAAAAATAGCTGTAGGAATTTTGATTCTTGATGCAGGAATTACAATGATAAAAAAAATGCACAAAAAACCGTTTCCACTTTCTATAATGTCATGTTCTTTTTCGGTTATGCTGCTTTCCTATATTTTTGCATGGCATCTTTCATCTGTTATGCTTCTGCTGATTTCTGCTTTTATTGCACTTATCTTTTTTACCTCTAAGAAAAAGAAGTCCAATGCAAATACTACAGAAAAGGAGGAAAATCGATGATTTACCTGCACCTTTTTCTTGGATTTTTAAAAGTCGGCTGTTTTGCATTTGGCGGTGCATACGGAGCAATTCCTTTAATCCGCGATATAGTTTTATCTAACGGATGGCTAAGCGATGATAAGCTTACATACATAATTGCAGTAAGCGAAAGTACCCCCGGCCCAATAATGCTCAATGTTGCTTCTTACGTGGGTATAGAACAGGCAGGCCTTTTAGGAGCTGTTACCGCTACGCTAGCAGTTGTACTGCCTTCATTTTTTATAATCCTTCTTATAACTGCAAGCTTCAGTCATATTCTAAAAACTTTTACAGTACAGTCTGTTTTAAAAGGTTTAAAACCAAGTATAATTGGCATAATTTGTGCCACAGGGCTGTACATGATAGGACAACGTCTGTTTTATACAGATGCCGGTCAGGCAGTTTTGTCTTTAAAGACACTTATAATTACGTTTATAACAGCAGGTGTAATGTTTGTTCCAAAACATCTGTTTAAAAAGCCGGTAAGTCCATTTATTGTCATTATTCTTTCGGCAATTTTGGGAATAATTATTTTCTAAAATCTGACGTACTTCCTAATTAACTACAAACTGCATTTTACAAGATGAGCACCGCGTTGTTTTTAACGGTCTTGTGGCTGATTTTTGCGTTTTGATTATAATGTTGTAAGTGCCTCGTTTAAGATCAGGTATTTTACAAATCAATTCACTTTTTGAGTTTTTTGCAATCTTATCTGGTTTAACAACAGTTTCTGATCCGTCATCAGTATTTACAAAGTAAAGGCCTACATCTTCGTTAGTTCCTGTAACAGTAAGGCTCTTACCTTTGATTACTATATTTCCGTCAGGGGTAAGGGTATTATCACTTTTAGTTTCAACATCATAAACAGAAAGAATAACAGGTACAATTTCTTTAGACTGCGCCATTACAGGAGTAATAGAAGAAGCAAGTTCTTTAACTTTCTTTGAAGACCTGAAACCTATATCAATACTGTGCAAAGCTGTCTTAAATTCAGAAAGTGTGGAATCAAAACGTCCTTTTATCTTTGCATAAAAACTTCCAATTCCGCAGTCAACAATTGAACCGTTCAGGACACGGTCTATCACCGCTGCATTTACTTTTTCCCATATAGAAGTAATCTGGGAAGCCGAAAGATCTTTTATGACACCCGTGGCTATTAAATCATTTGCAATGTCTGTCATATCAAGGCTGTTGCGGAAGATTGTTTTTGCATGAAAAGAAAGCTTACCCTCTTTTGCAGCAAGCATCTTGCTTGGATAAAGAATTGCAGGAAGTTTACAGGATGCGTACTCAACCTGATTTGCAGAAAGCGTATTAATATTCATAAAACATCTCCTTATTAAAAAGTTTAGATGTGTATAAATGTAATAATAAATAGGTCTGCAAAAACTAGTAGTTTAGTGAGGCAATAACAATATACAGGAACAAAACGTGCGGTACGCGTACACAAAACATACGGTGTACGTACGCGCACCTGTTGATGTACATAAAAAACGCCCTTCGGCATCGCAAGCGATTGCCGAAGGGCGTTCAGGCAACAGGCGGAATTTCCGCCCGTCAATCAATCTTAGTTATCAGCGTGGATAGCATTAGCTGCTGTACGTCCTGAAACGAAGATTTCAACGATAGCGTTACCACCAAGGCGGTTACCACCGTGGAATCCACCAGTAACTTCACCGGCAGCATACAAACCTTTGATAACCTTTCCATCTTTGTCAAGAACGTGGCGTTTAACATCTACGCGGAGACCACCCATTGTGTGGTGTGTAGATGGAGCCATAATTCTAACTTTGAGTGGAACACCTGCGAGCTTGTAAGAAGAAAGGTCATAAGAACCGTCAGCCTTCTTTGTAGCTTCACCGATAAGGTTTGTCCAGCCAGTCTTGTGGATTGGCAGGCTTGTTTCTTTACCAGTGATAAGAGCCTTATCATGGTCTTCGATTTCTTTGATTACAACGTTAGCATCGCACTTGAAGCCAAGTTCTTTGAACAATGCATCGAACTGGTCGATAGTACGTTCGTACTGTCTCCACGGTACATCTGTCTTCCAAGCTTCTGTTCCTGGAGTTCCATATGGATATGGTCCCTGGATCGGTACTTTGCTGTTTGCAATTTCAATGAATACACCCTGTGTACCATTGCGTTCAATACCGTTGTCAAATTCTTTCAAAGAAAGAACGTCGCGTTCACTTGTTTCGTTTACGAAACGTTTACCTGTTGTCGGGTTGATGTATACAGAGTAGTTACCGCCACCGAATGCAAGCTGACCGTTGTCGATCCAAGAAATTGGCATCAACTGAGCAAAGTCCATACCTGTTGTAGCAGCACCAACTTTTTCACCCATAACAATACCGTCACCCTGCTGTGAAGAGCGGTTTGTTGTCTGTGTTTTTTCTGTAATCTTTCCTGGTTTCCAGTAATCATTTGTTTTCATGATTAATGGAACGTTAGCAGCGTAACCACCAGTAGAAATAACAACACCCTTCTTAGCATGTGCTGTTACAGGTGTACCATCATACATTACAGCTTTAACTCCAGTAACTTTACCGTTTTCAACAATAAGTTCTTTTGCAGATGTACGGCGAAGAATCTTGTTGTCTTTAGCTGTCGGGCTTGTTTCTGTAAGAGTTTTGAGTGGAGGATTGAAGTATGTACCCCACTGGAATGCTGTCGGACCTTTTTTGAGGTAGTCGTTTTCACGATTCCACAAAGCACCTACGATTGTTGGCTGCTGGTCATCTACGAATGCAGACCCCTGTTCAACGAGCCAGCGTTTAAGATCCTGTCCGTCACGGATGAACTGGCAAACAAGGTCATAGTCACCATAAATCCACTTTGTGAATTCTACGTTTGGACGAAGTCCACCATAGTATGTCTGGAAGATATGGAGGTTAACTGTAGAGAACAATGTGAGCATAGATTCGTTGATACCTTTGTTCAACTGTGGCTGTGCCCAGGCAAGGTAATCTTTAATTTCTTTCTTAAGTTCGCGGAGAACTGGCAGGTATTCCTGATGTACACCGTGGGTAGAAAGTCTTTCAATATCACCAGCTTCGAACCATTCCTGTGCACCTGTTCCGTCAAATGGTTTTTCGCTCCA
>JAEEWW010000147.1 GCA_016287815.1 Treponema sp.
TCATCGGTAATCTGTAACGGATGGCGCGCCGGCGAAAGAAGCCTTAGTAAAACCGGAACTCCTGAAATCTCTGGCGTTTCAAAGCAGCCGAAAACCTGCTGAATAATTATTTCTATTACAGGCTGAATGCCTGTCTGATTTTCTTCATATTTAACCTTTGCTTTTTTACCGTTTGCAAGAATTATCTGTACGGGAATTTCTTTATCAATTATTTCTGCATGTAAATACCAGCGCAAAGCCTGCAAAACGGTTTCTGAATCAACTTTTGTTTTGCCGCCCAAAAACGGTAATAGCCATTCCTGAACATTTTGCAAAAGAAAATCTTCTACGGATTTTTCTGGTGGCGTATTTGCAGCTGGCGAATTGGCAGCAGGCAAAAAAGCTTTTATCGAATCACAATGTAAAGAGGCAAACTTTGCACGGATAAGAAGATTTTTTATTTCATTGTTTAAAGGCAGCCACGAAAGTCCGTTTTTCTGTACTGCGCTGCAGACAGCTTCTGCAAAATCTTCGGAATCCGAAACGGAAAGTTTCTTTTCTGCCAGAATGATTTTTCCGTACATTTTATATTCCGTCTTTTTTAAGGAATGGCTTTCTGTAAATTCTGTAACAGTTTTTACGGAGACCCGGCTGAAATTTTCATCATAAAGCCAGACTTCTATCTGCTTTTCCGGAATAAACTGAAAAGAATAAATTCGGCCTATAGTTTCGCCAGCATCAACTTCCGGAGCTACAAGCCAGGTAGAATCCACAGGTTTTACAACAGAATTATCTAGCCTTGCAAGCCTGCCTGAAGGAAATTGATAGACATTTTCGCTTTGGTTTTGTCCGGCCCCTTGTGCCGTTTTTTTTGCAAGCCGGTCAGGAAAACCTGCAAGAAGTGCTGCAATGTCGTCAGGGAGCTTTGATTTTACGCCGGTGGCTGTACCTGTATAATTTGCCGTGCTAATTTTTCTGTTTAGTTCTGCAAGGAATTTTTTCTGAATGCTTGGGGCAGAATCTTTAAATTGTGAATATTCAAGCGCAACTTCCGGACTGTAAAATGCGGCACAGGCAAGCCTTACAGAAATTCCCATTTTTAAAACCGCTTTTCCAAAATCTGTAAGTTCAAGATGGTTTTGACTATTGCCTGAATCTGTAGAGTCCGACCGGCTCTTGTTTTTTATGCAGCCTAGCTGTTCAAGCAGATTTACGGCTGTTTCCCAGGCATTTTTATTAGGCGGATTAAGCCAGTCCAGTTTCTCAGACGAATAAACGCCCCAGGCAAAGCATTCAAGTACAAGGCCTGAAAGGTCACAGCGAAGAATTTCCGGTAAAGTCTGCTGCGGAAGAATATCATGTTCGCTCCATAAGCGGATGCATTTGCCGGGGGCCGTTCGTCCTGCGCGGCCGGCGCGCTGCCTGGCAGAAAAAAGACTTTCCCTTTTTGTTACAAGTTTTTCCATTCCGCTTGAAACAATGAACTCATTAAGCCTTGAATAACCTGTATCTATAACCGTCGTTACACCCGGAATCGTTAAAGACGTTTCTGCAATTGCAGAAGACAAGATTACGCGGCGCCGGCCGCGCTCCTCCTGGTTTTCATTTCCGCACATGGCAGGCTTTTCCAGAACCTTTTTCTGTTCTGAAAATGATACGGAACTATGCAAAACAAAAATACCTGCATCAATTTTACGCTCCGCAAGTTCTGTTTCAAGCTCCGCCTTGCATCTTCTGATCTCAGAAATTCCCGGAAAAAATACAAGAATATCACCGCCAGCTGCGGCCATGTCACCATTACCGCGTGCAGATACAAGTTCTTTTATTATAGCTTTTGCAGGCGACATATCTGCATATTCAATGGAAACAGGAAAAGTTCTGCCCGGAACATGAAAAACCGGCGTATCCTTTGTTTCACTTAAACCTTCCTGCCGTCCCAGATATTCAGAAAGCTGTTTTGCTTCTATTGTTGCAGACATTACAAGCACATATAAATCATCGCGCAGCTGCATGGTTTCTTTTAAAAATGCCAGTGCTAAATCCGCATGTATCGAACGCTCATGGAATTCATCAAGCACAACAACGCTTACGCCTTCAAGTGAAGGGTCACTTTGTAATTTTTTTGTAAGAATTGCTTCTGTAATAACTTCAAACCGTGTCTTGCTGCTGACGCACGAATCAAGCTGAACCCTGTAGCCGCAGGTATTTCCTGTTTCTTCACCAAGAATTTCAGAAACTCGGTTTGCAATTGCAAGCGCTGCAAGCCGCCTTGGCTCAAGCATTAAAATTTTTCCGGTAAAATGATTTAAAAGAGCAGCAGGAACAGCTGTTGATTTTCCGGCGCCGGTTTCTGCCGTTAAAATCATAAAATGCGAAGGCGAATTCTTTAAAGTATCACAAATTTCATCAAGATACGGTGTTATAGGAAGATCTGGAATCATTTTGCTTCGCTGGAAACAGCTTTAGAAATAGCATTTCCGCGCCCTGCAGTTTCTGGAACAGCTCCGCCGGCGCCGTCTGGACAAGTTGCGCCGTCTGCACAATCTGCACAAGTTACACCATCGGCATTCTCTTTTTTTTCATCTGCCACAGTAGCCGCACTGTCAAAACCGCTTTCATCCCAAATTTCAATCAAATGCTCATCTATAGAAGAAATTATGCTGCCAGGTTTTAGCGAAACATGAACGGCCGTCAGCTTATCAAAATACTTGAACATCTGTCCGAAGAAGAAGCCAATTTTTCCCGGAAAATGCAATTTTGGCGAAACCGCAAACTGAGAAAGAAAAACCATTCCGCACAAAACTGCCGAACGGTGCAGTCCGTTATTAAGCGCTCCGTCCGTAATTTTTACAGCTCCAGCAGAAAATAAAATCTTTCCGGAAGGAGAAAGCAAAGCCAGCGCAACAATTCCGGCTGTAATTATAATAGAAGGAAGAACGCGGATTTTTCCGCGCCTCAAAAGAGAAAGCACAAAAAACACCAGTGCTATGCTCCACAAAATCTTTGTAGAGGAAATGAAAAGATAAAGCGGAAAGCAGCACAGCGAAAGCATGAACAGAACTTCTGCCTTGCAGATTTCATTAAAAAAATGATTTGTATGTTTAAAAATGCTTTTTGGTAATTTCATAAATTAGACACTGCCTCCAACGCTGTCACTTTAGGCAAAG
>JAEEWW010000148.1 GCA_016287815.1 Treponema sp.
AGTCTTAGACTGACAGAAAATGTCCGCGTAAGACAGATAAAAACATATATGCAAATTATACAATACGTTAATGAAAATTCACATTATTTTATACAGATGCTGATAAAATCATATTCTGTTTTCAACTTCAACAGTCTTTAATTTTGCATTTAATCAGTACAACACGGACAATCCTCTTTTATCAACTGGATAAAGCCTCTTTCATCGGCTGGAGAAATGCCCTTTTATCGGCCGTCGGCAACACCTGCCCATAGTGGTCGGCAACATCTGTCCACCGCCGTCGGCAATCCCTGCCCGACGACGCCAAAAAATGATACAGCGAACAGCCTATTGAATCTATGCCGCACTATTGTGCACCAATCCATATTTAGGCTTGACCGAAAAAGTTGTGCGCAATGTGCCCGGCTGTATTGCAGGCAGCATTGCGCGGCACCTTCAGAATAAATTTTTAATAATTTTGTAATAAAAATTTTTTACTTTCAAAAGACTTTGTTTAGGCAAAAATTGCAATTATAGTGACATAAAAATGTTGTTATTGTCTTTGCTATGCGTTTTTACGCGAAAAGACAATTTATTGATTTATTAGGGAGTTTTTATGGATTACGCAAAAGAATCACTTAAGAAACATGGTGAATGGAACGGAAAAATTGAAGTTATTTCAAGAGTTCCTGTAAAGACAAAAGAAGACTTGTCTTTGGCATATACACCTGGAGTTGCTGAACCTTGTCTTGAAATTCAGAAGGATATTAACAAAAGCTACACTCTTACACGCCGCAATAATCTTGTTGCAGTTGTAACAGACGGAACAGCAGTTCTTGGTTTGGGCGACATTGGCCCTGAAGCAGGTATGCCAGTTATGGAAGGAAAATGTGTTCTTTTTAAATCTTTTGGTGGAGTAGACGCTTTCCCTCTTTGTATTAAATCAAAGGATGTAGATGAAATTGTTAATACTGTTTATCTGCTTTCCGGTTCTTTCGGCGGAATCAACCTTGAAGACATTGCAGCTCCACGCTGTTTTGAAATTGAACGCAAATTAAAAGAAAAATGTGATATCCCGATTTTCCACGATGACCAGCACGGAACAGCCGTAATTACTCTTGCAGGTCTTAAAAACGGTCTTAAGGTTGTAGGCAAGAAACTTGAAGATGTAAAGATTGCCGTAAACGGTGCAGGTGCAGCTGCTATTGCAATTACAAAATTGCTTTTAAGCGCAGGTGCAAAAGACGTTACTCTTTGTGACCGCACAGGAATTATTTACAAGGGCCGTGAAAAGCTTAACTGGATTAAGGAAGAAATGGCAGAAGTTACAAATCCACGCGGAATTAAAGGCGGTCTTGCAGATGCAATGAAAGGCGCTGATGTTTTCGTTGGAGTTTCTGCTCCTAATTCAGTAACTCAGGATATGGTTCGTTCAATGAACAAAGATGCAATTATTTTTGCCTGTGCAAACCCGACTCCGGAAATTTTCCCGGACGATGCTAAAGCTGCCGGTGCAAGAATTGTTTCTACAGGACGCAGTGACTTCCCGAACCAGATTAACAATGTTCTTGCTTTCCCTGGAATTTTCCGCGGTGCATTTGATGTTCGTGCAAGTGACATTAACGAAGAAATGAAGATTGCAGCCGCTGAAGCTCTTGCCTCTTTAATTTCTGACGACGAATTGAATGAAAACTATATTATTCCTGCTGCATTTGATGAACGCGTAGGTCCTGCTGTTGCAAAGGCTGTTGCAGAAGCTGCAAGAAAGTCAGGAGTTGCAAGAATCTAGTTTATAACAAAAAAGTTTTCATTTTGCGGCAGCTCAAAGAAGGCGTGCTGCTGCAATTGAAATATATTTTCATAAGTAATAAGGAGTAACTTATGTCAGAAGAAAAAAAAGTATACAAGCTTTTTAATTTACCTTGGTACTATTTTGCAATTTTTTCTGTAATTGTTCTTGCTGCAACAATGATTGGCGTACTTCCTGCCGGAATGGCCGGATGTTTTGCCTTTATGATTGTTTTTGGAACAATTTTCCAGGAAATTGGTGATCGTCTTCCTATCGTACGCTCATACCTTGGTGGCGGTGCAATCGTAATTATTTTTGGAATGGGATTTTTACGCTATGTAAATTTCTTTGGTCTTTTCAATTTAATGACAAAGGTTGATGCTAAAGGCGTAACTTATACAGCTAAGCTTATGTCAAATATTGATACATTCTTTAAGCCAACCGGCGCATTCCTTGATTTCTATATTGCAGCTCTTATTACAGGTTCAATTCTTGGTATGAACCGCAAGCTTTTGATGAAAGCCGCTGCCCGTTATTTCCCTGCAATTTTTGGTGGAATTATTCTTTCTTTCACACTGGCAAGTGTTGCAGGTATTGTAACTGGTTTTGGTGCTGTTAAAGCATTGCTTCTTATCGCTCTTCCAATTATGGGCGGCGGTATGGGTGCCGGAGCTGTTCCGTTAAGTAAGATTTTTGAATCAACCGGTACAATGAGTGCAAGCGAAGCTATTTCTATCATGAACCCGGCAGTTGCTATTGGTAACGCAGTTTCTATCGTTCTTGCAGGTCTTCTTGTAAAAATCTTTACAAGCAAAACAATGAACGGTCAGGGTGCTTTGATGCAGAATGGTGTAACAGACGCTTCAGAACTGGAAATCAGCCCGGAAGTTCAGGCAAAACGTGATCATGTTACAGTTGCAAACATGGGTATCGGTATGTTTGTAGCAATTTCATTCTTTGCACTTGGATATATCCTTTCAAAATGGTGGAGCATCTTAGTTCCTGCTGTTTCAATTCACGCTTATGCATGGATGATTATCATGGTAGCTATCTGTAAAATTACAGGAATCCTTCCAGAATTCATTGAAATAAGCTGTTACCAGTGGTTCCAGTTCATTATGAAAAACCTTACAACTTCATTGCTTGTAGGTATCGGTTTGTGCTACCTGAGCCTTGATGTTGTTATCAAGACATTCAGCCTTACATACCTTTTGCTTTGTCTTCTTACCTGTCTTGGAGCTGTTATTGGTGCCGGATTTATTGGAAAACTCGTTGGCTTCTATCCAATGGAAGCTGGTATTACAGCAGGTTTGTGTATGGCAAACATGGGCGGTAC
>JAEEWW010000054.1 GCA_016287815.1 Treponema sp.
CTTGCACTGGGAGGAACCGCTGTCGGTACAGGCTTAAATGCACCTAAAGGATTTGACAAAAAAGTTGCAGAAGAAATTTCAAAACTTACAGGCAAAAAATTTACAACTGCTTCGAATAAATTCCATGCATTAACTTCTAAAAATGAACTTGTCTTTGCACATGGTGCCGTAAAGGCTTTAGCGGCCGACATGATGAAAATTGCAAATGACGTACGCTGGCTTGCTTCAGGTCCACGTGACGGACTTGGTGAAATTTTCATTCCAGAAAATGAACCTGGCTCTTCAATAATGCCGGGCAAAGTAAATCCTACACAGTGCGAAGCTGTAACAATGGTTGCAGTTCAGGTTATGGGAAACGATGCGGCAATAGGCTTTGCAGCAAGTCAGGGAAACTTTGAACTGAATGTGTTCATGCCGGTAATTGCCTACAATTTTATACAGTCATGCAGGCTTCTTGCCGAATCCATCATTTCATTCAATAAAAACTGTGCCGTTGGAATTAAGGCAAATAAACAGAAAATGCATGATAATCTTTACAATTCACTGATGCTTGTAACCGCATTAAATCCGTATATCGGCTATGAAAATGCCGCAAAGACAGCACACAAGGCCTACGAAGAAAACATTAGCTTAAAAGAAGCCTGCGTTTCACTTGGATTTTTGACAAGTGAAAAGTTTGACGAAGTGTTTAAGCCTGAAAAAATGGCTGAATAAAAAATTATTCTTCGGAATCCGTATCTTCAATACCGTATTCGGCAAGTTTCCGATGCAGGGTTTTTCGTCCGATGCCCAAAACCTCAGCTGTCTTAGACTTATTTCCTTTTAAGGCCGCAAGATTTTGCTGAATAAGGATTTTTTCAGCTTCTTCCAGCGTTATGCCTGAAGGAATCATAATCTGGCTTTCTGTTGCCGCCTGACTGATTGAAGGCGGAAGGTCATCCAGCGTGATTTCATCGCCGGAACACATTACAACAGCGCTTTCTATGCAATTCTGAAGCTGGCGGATATTTCCCGGCCAGTCATATTTATAAAGGGCGGCCCTGGCTTTTGAATCAACTCCCTTTATATTCTTGTTATTTTCCGTGGCAAAATGCTGTACAAAACTTGAAATTAAAAGCGGAATATCGTCCTTTCGTTCACGAAGCGGCGGCACCTGCACGTGGATTACGTTAAGCCTGTAATACAAATCTTCGCGGAAGCGGCCGGCTTTAACTTCTGCTTCCAGATCTTTATTTGTTGCGGCAACAATGCGCACATCAACTTCAATAGTTTTTGTACCGCCTACCCGCTCAAATTGTTTTTCCTGCAGGACGCGAAGAATTTTAACCTGAACGGTCGGATTAATTTCGCCAATTTCGTCAAGGAATATAGTACCGCCGTGGGCAAGTTCAAATCGTCCCTTAACAAGATTATCCGCACCCGTATACGCGCCTTTTTCATGCCCGAAAAGTTCAGATTCCAAAAGGCTTTCGGTTAAAGCGGCGCAGTGAACCTTTACAAAAGAATTATCCTTGCGCGGCGACAAATTATGAATTGCATCAGCAACAAGTTCTTTTCCAACTCCGCTTTCGCCCGTAATCAAAACAGACGCTTTTGAAGGCGCCACTTTTTTAAGCAAATCAAAGATTTTCTGCATTTCAGAACTTTTGCCAATCATTTTGTCAAACGAATGACGGCCTTCAAGTTCCTTCTGCATCTGCTGATGCTGGAGCGAAAGTTCACGGTTCTGCAAAGCCCGTTTAACTATAAGGCTTAACTGGTCAAGATTTAAAGGCTTGGTTAAAAAATCATAAGCTCCGTTTCGCATGGCATCAACGGCTGCATCTATACTTCCATGACCTGTCAAAACAATTACAGGGATTCCCGGTGTTTCCGTTGTTACACGGCGCAAAACTTCTTCACCGCTAAGTCCAGGCATGCGCAAATCCGTTATTACAAGATCAATTCCGCCTTTTTCTATATATGAAAGACCTTCTTTACCGTCGGCTGCAAGACAAACATCATAGCCATCCATTTCAAAAGAAGCAGCAAGACCTTCGCGGATATTTTTTTCATCATCTATAATTAAAATCGTAAATTTCATTTTTCTGCCTCATTTTCGTGGCTGCCGCCGATTTCTGTAATACCTTTACCAGCGTTTTTTGTAATAGTGTTGCTGCCAATGCCAATATCCGTAACTGCAGGCGGATTTTTGTTCTCACTTGAATGCGCTAAAAGCAATGTATCTGTCTGCGGAACAGGTAAAGTTATAATAAAAGAAGAACCTTTACCCCTTGTTGAATTAACCGTAATTTCTCCGCGGAATTCCTTAATGATTTTGTATACCATTGTCATGCCAAGACCTGTTCCGTTTGGCTTTGTCGTATAATACGGTTCAAAAATATGCGAAACAGTTTTTTCTGTCATGCCGATTCCATTATCTGAAAGCGTTACAACGTATCTGTCATTTTTTACGGTTGAAGTAATGGAAAAACTGCCTTTAAAACTATTTGAATTTGTCTCATCGGCTGAAACACGTTCTTTTATTGCGGCGATTGAATTCTGAACTATATTCGTAATTACATCCCTGAAAAGTTTATTATCAATCAAAATTCTAGGGCAGGTTTTACAAAGATCGAGTACAAGTTCAATATTATTCTGTTCAAATTCAGGCTTAAAAAACTGTGCAAACTGAAGAAGAAGCTTATCCGGCGACAGAAGTTCAAGATTTGCACTAATCGGACGAACCGCAAAAAGAAAATCAACTACAATCTTGTTCAGATTATCAATTTCTTCATTAACGACATCCAGATATTTTTCTACAAATTTTTCATCAGGCAGAATACCGTCTTTTTCGCGGGCTTTTTTTAATGCCTTTTGGATAAGCTGAATGTGAATGCTTATTGCACCAAGCGGATTTTTTATTTCGTGCGCAACACTTGCCGCAAGGTTTGTAAGACTTGCAAGACTTTCCATGCGGTGTAAAAGCACATCCTGATTACGTTTTTCCGTATTATCGGCAATAGTTATTATAGTTCCTTCTGCATTGAAGCGGCGGACAAGAGGGACAAGCGTTACAGTTATAAACCGAACAGAACCGCCTGAAGTTGGAACCGTAAATTCAGAACATACATTCGTTAAATCCTGAACACAACATTTTTGAATAAAAGCAGCAATATCTTCGTCTTCTATCATCTGCCAGAACGGAAGATTTTCTGTTTTAGTGTCATCAGGACGGATTTTTAAAGGCACATAACGCTCTGCGGCTTTATTGCAAAGCATAAGATGAAAAGATTTATCAACAATTACAAGTCCTATGGAAAGTGACTCAAAAACACTTGAATATCTTTCATTTTCATCGCTGATTGATTTGAATAACTGTTCAACCTGCGAAGGAGAAAGTTTAGAAACCTTTTGCGAAACTCTTTTTACGAATTCATGCATGATAAAATTCCTTGCCTCATAGAATTAATTTTCAATAATTCCCTTACAAGCTGTTCAAGCGCGGCCTGCGGCGACTGCTTATAAATCAAGACATTATCAAGACAAAGTCTGAGTGCAGAAGAAACTTCCTGTACAGTTGCAGTACCTGCTGCAGATTTAAAAAGAGGTTTTGTCTGTAAAAGACAGTCTTTTAAAAATAATTTTAAAACAATTTTTATAGAAAACTTGCCGCAGGCTTTGCAAATTTCATCAATATCAGGAACTTTTGAAGCGGCAATAACTGACATAAATTTTACGGCCTGTTCCCTTATTGCACCTGGCGGAATCGGCAAAAATTCCTGAAGGTAACGTTCAATAGTAAAATTGCAATTTGAATGAAAAACTCGTTCAATAACCTGCGCCTGCTGAACTGCGGTTCGTTCTGCAAAATTATACGTGCGTACACGGGATAAAATTGTAGGCATAACCGCATTTCTGTTAGTTGTTGTAAGAATAAAAACTGTATCCGCAGGCGGCTCTTCAAGAATCTTTAAAAGCGCATTACGTACGCCTTCCAGCATGCGGTCAGCATTTTCTATAATTATAACTTTTTTTCCTGTAACAGACGATATATGAGCCCATGAAGAAGCATTTCTAATCTGCATAATCGGAATTGAATCGTACATAAAATCACTTTCCAATTCCATACATTTTTTTTCAAGCGCATCACATATTTTAGCTAATTCATCAGAAGCAGGAAGTTCACGCGGAAAATCAAGTTCTTCAAGTTTTTCATCAATTACGGAAGTTATGGCTGCAATCTTTGCAAGGTCGCTGTTTCCTTCCCACAAAATTGAATTAAAGCGCAAAGTAAGTTTCCTTATGCTGCGCAAAAACAAATAGCGGCTCGCATTCAAATACGGAGCTTTTTCTATTACCGCCTGTAAAAATGTTTTTTTAGCCGCAGAAATTTCCAGTATACAATCGCGGGGACCTGTTAAAAGAATGCCTGAAAAAGTTAAAGATTTATGCTGTCTGCATGAAGGACATTCACACATCCACTCGCCTTTTTTTTCTGCCGTACAGGAAAGAATTCTTGCAAGCTCCAATGCACAGGTAAGTTTGCCGGAAGCAGGATTACCTGCAAGAAGAATCGCGCCCGGCAGAGAATTAGAAAGAATGTCCTGTTCCAGTAAATCGCTGGAATTTTGAAAAAGCAGATTATCAAACATCAGGCAAAAAGCCCCTGAACAGAATTAATTGGTGTAGAAATTACAGTTGAAAGCAGTTTTACAAAAAAACTGCCCTTCAAAAGACTTGAAAAATTAATCCAAGGTTGTGCTTTCATTAAAATAATTATACAGGCTACAATTGCAAGGCCTTCCACAAAACCTAAAAGCATTCCCAGCGCCTTATCCAGACCGTGCATAATTTCAGTTGAAAAAGCCTTTGCAACAAAATGCTGGATAATTTTTATAGTCAGATAAACAACGATAAAAATCATTAAAAAAGCAAGAACTTTTGCAAGAACTGCATGCTTTACGTATGCCTGCACATAAGGGGCAAGTTTGCCAAAGAAAATAAAAGCGCAGACAAGACCTGCAACAACAGAAACCTTGCCAAAAAGTTCATTTACAAAACCTTTTGCAAGTGCCATAAGTGAAAAAATCAAAATTACAAGAATAAAAAAAATATCAACTGCGGTAAACATATTTTACACCTTCAAACAACACTATTATACAATAAATTCGCAATAATTGATGCAGGTTTCTGCGCCGGAATGATTTTCCGGCATGCAGCAGAACAGCTTTCTCTTTTTTCATTTTGCGCCATAATTTCCAGCGCATTTATAAGATGTTCCCTGTCTGCATCATTTCCATTTAAAGTAATGGCCGCTCCGTTTTTTTCAAAATAAAGCGCATTATCCACCTGATCTCCGCGGGTTGCCTTACCGCAAAGAGGAATTAAAACCATAGGCCGATTAAGCACAGCACATTCCCAAAGTGAATTAGAACCTGCCCTGCTTAAAATAACATCAGCGCAGGCAATAACATGCGGCATCTGCTCATAAATAAACTTATAAGGTCTGTAGCTTTGGCGGACTTTTTCAGAAAGTTTTTCCTGCGAAATTGAAGGCGGAAGATAAATACCTGTCTGGTGCACAACAAAATATTGCTCTGTAAGCCATTCAATATTTTCTGCAACTAAATCATTTATCTGCTTTGATCCGGAACTTCCGCCAAGAACAAGAAGTACAGGTTTAGAAAGCTTTTCTTTATTTATTTCAAGAAATTCAAAGCCTTTTTGAGCTTCTGCCGCATAAAAAACAGGGCGCACAGGATTTCCCGTAACAATAATCATTTCCTGCTTTTTTGAAGAAAAAAACTTTTTTGTTTCCTCGTAAGAAACAAGGATCTTTGAAGCACTTCTGCTGTTTATGCGCGTAGCAAGTCCCGGTGTAAAATCGCATTCATGCGTATAAACAGGAATTCCCAAAATTTTTGCACAAATACACGGAGGAACAGAAACGAAACCGCCTTTAGAAAATAAAACAGCCGGTTTAATTTTTAGCAGAATAAAAAAAGAAGAAATTAATCCTGCAATGATTTTAAAAATGTCTATAAAATTCTTAAAGTCAAAATTTCGTCTGAATTTACCGGATGGAATTCCGAAAAACTTATCAATCGAACATTTTCCGTTTACGCAGGTGCTTTTTTCTACAATCGTGCGGTCCATACCGGAGCAATTACCAATCCAGTAAATTTCTAATTTTTCTTCAGTCTTTTCTTTTTCAAACTTAGCTCTAAGTTCATCGGCAACGGCAATTCCCGGGTAAATATGCCCGCCGGTGCCGCCACCTGTAAATGCTATTTTTGTCATAACCTTATTATAAAGGTTTTATCATTCTTTGTGAAATGGTTTTAATACTTTTGCAATTTCTTCCCGATGGAATAAAACCGCATATTCATAAGCAGACATTCCCATAGAATCTTTTGTATCAGGATCAGCCCCATTTTCAGCAAGAAGCTTACAGATTTTTAAGTTGCCGATTCCAACTGCCAGAACAAGAATTGACTGCCCTTCTTTGCTTATAAACTTTAAGTCGGCACCTTTAGAAACAAGGAATTCAACAAGAGATTCGTTTTTCTTCCATACGGCATCCATTACAGCCGAATAGCCGCGGTCTTCGGAAATTGCATTGATGTCTGCTCCTTTTTCCAAAAGCCATTTAACAATTTCCATATTGTCGTTACGAACAGCAACATTTAATAAAGGCGTTCCAAGCGGATCCCGTGAATTTACTGCAACACCGGCCGCACGGATTTTCTGACAAATTGTAAGGTTTCCTTTTTTGATGAACTGTGCAAAACATTCAGCCGTTACAGGAATTCCTTCATCAAGAAGTTCTTTCGTTGCAACACGCTTTAAATCTGCACACACAATTTTCTTGAAATTCGCTGCAATATGGCTTTCAAGTTTATCAATGTCCGAAAAGTTTTCTACAAGTTTATCCGTCAATGCAATGTGCATTAAATTTACGCAGTAAACAGGCAAATTTCTTCCTGTAAACAAACCCAAAAACAAAAACTGTGAGCCAAAGCCCAGCAGCTTACCGTTGAAATTCTGCCCGTAACTTTCGTCAAGAATTACAACATGAGTTACCGAATTTATTTCTTTCAGTTTTGCAGGATTATTACTGAAAAGTTCGATGTCTGATGTAAGGATTTCTAAATAAGAAGTTTTGTTTTCTTCAAGAAATTTCGCAAGCTTAACCGATGCCCGAGCCTTATGCTGCTCTTCTGATACAATAATCAACCATTTCATATACATAATATTATAAGGGATTTTTAGAATCTAACAAGACAAACAATTAAAATTTCACCGGACAAAAAAGGCAAAAAAAAACCACCTTCAAATTGAAGATGGTTACTTGCCACCGGTCAGAATCGAACTGACGACACAAGGATTTTCAGTCCTTTGCTCTACCAACTGAGCTACAGCGGCGTGATGTTTGATAATATATAGATTACTAAAAAAAATGTCAATAAGTCAAAGTCGATTTTTTTAAATTTTTTAGAAGAAAGCGGCAGCTATTTAAGCAGCCGCGCACAGTGCGGCAACATTGCAAAACCTTACGTATGCTATATAAAACGCGCCGTCACCTTTATTCTTTTACAACCATAACTTTGCGAGTTTCGTCAATTCCTGAACCGACAATCCGTATAAAGTACAAGCCTCTTGCAACCTTATTGCCGGCATTATTTCTTCCGCTCCAGTAATAATAATGCGTACCTTCTGCTGCCCTTCCATGCTGCAAATACGTAACTATATTGCCGTCAAGTGTTGTTACGGCAACAGTTAGATTTGTGCTTGAAGACAAATCAACCTGCACAACCGTGCTTTCGCCGGCATTTGCATTTATAACGTTGTTTAAAATCGTAACGCCGCCGCGCTGTAACTTTTCTTTTTTAAGCCTGAATGACCACAAATCAATTGAAGCCAGATTAGAAGATGAAAGCTGACGAACAGCATACAGCGGATATTCAGTTCCGGAAAGTCCGTTATAATTAGCTTCACTTGGATAAACCGGTGTATGCCGGATTTTAATTAAATTATCCGATGAATCTGTAAGACCAAAAATAAAACTAACCTGATTTCCCGGTGTCCAGTAATCAAACTGGCTGTCAGTTGTTACAGGTAACGTAAAAGTCAGAGAATTTCCTGTCAGGGTTCCGCCGGAATATTCTGCGTACCCAGTATTGTTTTCATCAGAAAAAGCAGAAAACACATCTGAAGTTGCATTCGGAAGCCAGATTCTGCATGAAGAACCTGTATTTTCATTAAATTCCGTAGCCATAGATTTTTTCTTGGGGTTTGAATCGGCATATATAATTGAAATACCGGAATCTGCAAAACCGCCTGAATTATCATCTGTTCCATCGTAGAAAGAAACATTGAACGTTAAATCATGGTCTGTAAGCACGGTTCCAAAGTTTTTCTGGTCTGCATCAAAATCCCGTGCCGTCCATGAATCGGAATTAAACAGGACAGAATTAATGCTTCCTTCTTCATCTAAAAGCCTGTTGTCATAAATATAGTTTACGCTTACAGCTCCAACGGCAAAATCGCTTAGCGCATGAGCCTTGTGAACCGGAGTGTAATTTCCTATGTAATCCTGAATATAAGAAACATTTGCCGGAAGACGTGTAACAGGGTCTTCTCCGCTTCCGTTGTTTTTTACGGCAACACAAAGATTTCTTACATCATTTAAAGTAACATTTGCATTTAACGTTAATACAAATGCCGTAGAATGATTTCCAGTATAAACAATTTGTGCCGGAACAGTTTCATCAATCTGAAGAGCTGTCGAAGGTGAAGCTCCTGCAATATCAACTATTTCAAAGCTTTTGGGCATATTTTCAAGAACATTTAAGTTTTGCGTCGGATGAGCCGGATCTGTAATTTCTTCAGTATTAAGCACCTTTGTAAAAAGCAGGTAAAGCTTGTTTTTTCCCAATGGCGCAAGCGCAATACTGAATTCCGGAGGAGTTAAATCAACTGTCTGAATTGTTGCAGATTTCAAGCGGTTTCCTGCTAAATCTGTAATCATGCCGGAAGAACCATCGTAATATATTTTAAATTTCTGTTTTAAACTAAAGTTGGTAGAAGAATCCAAAGGAATTGAAAAATATAGTGAATCTGCGGCAAGAGATGTTACATTGCGGCTGACATTATATTCATTAAATACATTAGCCTTTACTTCATGCAGAATATCTGAAGATGCAAAAGATTCAGACGGAGTTTGTGCAATATCATCTGTATATTTAAAGCGAGAAGCCTGATTATACAATGAACTGTACCGTATTCCGCCGGTAGCAAGCGAAGAAGTTGAAGAATTTAATGCAACCGTAAACGGTTTTGCGCCTCCAAAGATGTCAGCCGCATAAGAAGAAGAAACTTTTAAATCTGTATCCAAAGCACCAGTGCCGGAAACCCATCCTCGTTTTGACCGCCATGCAGCTTCATCATTAGAATTATAAGCAGGCTTATTGTCAAACAAATGCATTTCAATTCTGTTAAGCGTAGTAGAACCTACAAGCCCTGTTCCAAGTGATTCGTATTCTGTTGAAGAAGACGGACTTTGCCATGCAGCAGCAGCCCTGAACGGTGCAAAGGACGGCTCAGTTGTATCCCAGGCACCATATAATATACTGTCGTATTGAGATGCAGTTCCTGTATCTGTAAGCCGTTTGTTTACTGTTATTGCCGGCAGAGTGTGATTCGGGACAGTTCCTGAAGAATCAAGTACATTATGATTGACTGAAACATCTTTAATGTTTGCATTTGAAAGCCTTGTTATAGCAGCTCCAGTGCCAGAAGCTGTAACCGGAGAAACCAGAGAATCAATATAGCCGGGCCATTTTCTGTAGGTTTTAGAATCAGCAGGCGTTACAGTTCCGCTTGTGTAAGAAGCAAGCCCAACACGAACGCGGTGCGTCTGCGGATTTGAATATGCTGAATTATAAGAAAGCGCACCAGAAGAACCAGAAACAGTTGTTGCAAAATTTCTGTATAAAGCATGAATTTCACTGTTTGCTGTTGCGTCATTTGAACCGCATGAAATAGAGCCTGAAGAAAGCTGAGCAAGCCCCGCAATAGTAAGACCTGAACTTCCGCTTATATTTCCTAAACTTGTACTTGAATGCACATTGATTCCGGTTCCTTCAACATTACTTGTAGCAAGCCCCGGAATTTCTACTTCTTCTGAATATTGGAATTCAATAAAATTATGCGCATCGTAAGGCGGCTGGCTGTTATAGGTTCCGGAATATGGAGTATGCAGTTCCTGCCCTATTTGCACACCGATTAAAACCGGCGCACAGCGGTCTGCAACCGCTGTATAGTTAACCTGCGCAATTCTGTTTTTATGCTCGCCGCGCAATGTAGCAAAAAGAGTTGCCAATGCCTTTGGAATATTTATATAAGGAATTTCTGCTGAATGATCTCCATTTCGGGTTGTACTTTGTAAATCACCTGCACTTGTGCCTGTTGCGTCTGTATTCCATTTATTAGCTGCAGGCACTTTTATATAGAATACAGACAGGTCGCCTTTGCCATCGGTTGAAGCTGTACAGTCTGCATCATAATATGAACCGGAAAATGCGCCGCCTGAAAAACTAATCGAAGAAATGACTTTTGAAATTTCATTATTGGAATTTTCTATTTTTTCATTGAATTCTACGCGGATTACATCATCAAAAACTGTGTAAGTTCCGCTGCCAGTGGCATTCGTTGCAACAGAACTGTCATTTGAAACAAGGGTCGGCCGGCTAAAATCAATATTTGTATTTGTGCCGCCACCATCTCCATCGATACAGCCTTCTGCAGCACTTACCCAATAGGAAGCATTACAGTTTGCAACAGTTAAATTATACATTTCTGCAAACCGTACAGAAGCATTTCCTGTATCAGAAATTGCAAGATTCCATTCGCCGGAAGCACCTGAGCCTAAGTCTATGCCATTGGCATAAAAGTTTTTACCGCATGTTAAAGTTTTTCCTGCAAGAACGGCTGAATCAACTTCGCCGCAGTAAGAATTTGTTGTACCGTCAGGGAATCCGGTACTCGCGTCAGGATATGCAGACGGCAACGAAGTTAATGAAGAAGCTGCCGTATCAGGCTTATTTGTATCACTTGCAGCTCTTATATAGCGGAAAAGATTTTCAATCCCGCTTGTACCGCTTCCTGCAGCACCGCTTCCGTCCTTATACATCGAAGAAGTATTTCCTCTTAAAAGAACCATGTCATTAGTTGCGCTTATATTTGCATTAAGGCTTAACTTTCCGCCCATTAAAACAATATTGGATGCATTAAACGGAGAATCAATTGTAATCACATCACTTACCGCAGGACATACAAAATAAACATTCTTTGAAACTGTAAAATTACCTGTTCCGCCGCCAAGCGTTCCGCTTCCGCTTACATATAAATCAGAATTAACCGTAATAGAATTTGAAGCAGAACTTACAAGCCCCGCACCTAACTGAACGGCCTTGCCTGCATTTGTTGTAAACGTTCTTGAATTGTCGCAGTTAACATTTTTTTTGTAAATCTGATTTCCAGAAGAACTTGTTAAAGTTCCAGTACCGCTATAGTTAACAGCAGATTTATAAACCTGGTTTCCGCCGCCTGTAACATTTGTCGTAACATTTCCGTTAAAAGTTATAGAAGCTGTTCCTGCATCAAGAACTAAATCAGATGTACCTGTAACGTTTCCATTGTAAAACTGATTTCCTGTTGTCGTTACAGTTCCTGCAAGCGTTACAGCACTTTGAACTTCAAGCGTATCACAGGCGGCGGAAGTGGCAATTGTAAAGCCCGACGCAGAATTCAACACAACAGCATCTGCATTATTTATCGTTACGCCTGTTGTAAATGTATTTGCCCCTGTTAACGAAACATCCCCTGCCTGAACTGCACCGGATCCTGTTGTCCCTATATAAACTATTCCAGTAAAGGTATTTGCAGCCGTAGAAGAAAAAGCATTGCCTGTTCCGTTTGCTATTTCTGTAGTACCGGCTACAGACAACCTGTCCGTCAAAGATGCCTGAACACCGGAAGCAAATAATAAATTGTAAAAGAAATTATTTCCGCTGATTGTAAGGTTTCCGTCTGTTGAGCTGTTTTTATTAAAGGTTATTTTCCCTGCCGTCGCCCTGAATGAATATGCAGCACCAGGTGCATTCAGATTTAACAAGTTTCCGCTTACGGTAAAGCTTGAAGCTGTACGCGCAGAACTGCCGGCACTTACACTCATATTGTTAAAAACTGTGGTTCCGTCTGTTTTTGCCGTTAATATCTTAGCGCTGCCTGTACCGTTAAAAACGACAGTTCCGCCAGAATGCGTAAACGCTGTTCCGCTTAAATCAGCATTTCCAGCAAAATATGTATTTGTAGAACTAGCCGTAAAAGTTCCGCCTGTACCCGAATAATTTCTGCTAAATCGTAAATCACCGGAAGAAGCCGTAAGTGTTCCGTTATTTGTAAACGTTCCTGCAAATTCTACAGTTCCAACTCCAGTTATCAAAACACTTCCGGTTCCGGCATTCAAAATATTACCTGCAGAACTTGCGGTAAACGTTATTGTATCGGTAGAAAGAGCAACCGGTATCCTTACAGTTCCATTATTTACAATCGAAACTGCAGAGGTATTATTGCTGAACGTTACATCAGAGCCAGAAGCAATAACAAGCTTTTTATAATTATTTAAACCGGATGCAGCAGTTACACAATAAATATCGTTTGCAGGGGTTGTACCGTAATATTCTATAGTTGAATCATCGCCATGTATTGCAGTTCCGCCTGCTGCCAGAGAAATTACAGGCAGAGTTTGAGTTCCATACAGCGCAAAAGTTCCGTTATTTGTAAAAGCTCCTGCCGTATTCTGTGTTAAAGAAAGCCTGTAATCTGCAATACCGAATCTATTTGATTCTTTTATAAAAACAGATTTCAAGTTAAGGGCTGACGGAAGCGTAACTGTTTCGTCAGCAAGCTCAAGGTCATAGCTTCCGGTCTTATCAAGAATAATTTCTGTCATACCGTCCGTATAATCAGGCACAGGAGAAGCTAAATTACCGTCTCCGTCATAAGCCCAGTTAGTTGCTTCGCTCCATTTTGAATTTGTACGGCCTAGCCAGAAATACCTGTGAACAAACCATGCCATTGTACTTACAGGGCTTGTATCGCGTACCGTTGGAATTGTAGGCGTAAGTTCAAGTTCCCTTAGCGTACCAGAAGAATCTACAGATTCGCTGTTTGAAATTTCTGTGTATGAAAAATCGGTAATTGCAGGGATTGCCGTAAAATAAACTTTCCATTTTGCAGTTGAAGTTGAACCAAGGGTTAAAAGCGCACCGTTAAGACCTTTTGTATCTATAGAAGCTATTGTCTGCGTTTTTCCGCTTTCAAAAAGAATGGATTTTGCCGTACCGAATGCAGAAACGTCAGCCTTAAAAGAAGCAAATGTATTATCGCCATAAATAACAGCAGGAGCCTTTAAAATTAAATCCACAGAATCAGCAAAGGCATTAAAAGAAGAACCTGATGAACCAAAAGCCACGCTGCCGCTTCCATCTGTTGTTACAGAAAGTGTTTTTCCGCCTGAAGTTACAGGATAGTTAAAACTTATGTTTTTTCCACCAGAAGCTGAAATTGCCGTATTTGCCGCAAGAGATACATTACAGTCGTAAACCTGATTGCTTGAAGAAGTTACAGAAGGAACATTCAATGTAAGAGTATAAGGCGTACTTCCACCGCCTGTTCCGTCAACAGTACCGTTAGGTTCAAATACTGTTGCCCTTAAAGTATCATCGCCTGCAAGATTCAGTATTCCGCTTAGAAGGCTTACTGTACCTGAAGAAAAATCAAGGTCAGAATTCAATGTTGAGCCTGTTAAAAAGATAATGTTTCCGCTGCCTGCTATTGCAGAAGTAGTTGAAAAACTTCCGTTTACAGTAAGGGCGTTACTTACGGTAAGCGTTCCGCTTCCTGAATTAGTCCAGTTACAGTTTATCTTTAAGTTTTCGCCTGAAATTTCTGTATTTGCAGCACCTGAAGTTATAACTGCCGTTCCTTCTATTACGACAGAATCGTCCATACTTTTTATTCCGCCGTTAAAGGTAAGGGAATCCGTACAGTTTACATCACCGGAAAGCGTTGCAAAACCTGTTACTGTAAAGGAATCAGAACATGTTAAAGTTGAAGCTGATTCTACAGTCAATTTACCAATAGAGCCGCCTGCAAGCGTTACATCGCCTGTAACAGAAATATTAGGATTTGAAGAATATGTTACATCAGGCAAGGTTAATCCTGCGGAAGAAGAAACAATGCTTACTTCTGCTGTACCGTTCATAGAAAGAACAACAGGCAGGGCAAGCGAATAAGCAGAACTGCCTGTATAATTCAATGAAGCTGAATTAAGCACAAGCTGACCGCTTCCACTTGATAAAACATTACCGCCCTGCTTTATAAAAAGAACAGAATCTTTTACAACTGTAAACGCAGAAGAAATATCTACAGAACCTTCTATGGCTGGTTCCGCGCCGGCAACAGTCGTAATACTGTCTGCTGCAACAGTACCTTTTAGCGTAACATCACCTGAAATGGAAATAGCATTAAAACCAATTGATGAAGAGCCTGTAAAGTTCTTTGAATCTGTACTGTCAAGATAAACCGTTCCGCCTGAATGCGTTAAACTCTGACATAAAGAAAAATCAGCATTACCGGTTATATAAAGATTTCCTGCCGGCGCGGTAAAACTACGGCTTCCGCTTGAAGCAAAGTCAAAATCACAACCTATCGTGATACCGGAAGAAGCTGTTACGCTTCCGCCAAAAGAAAGAACTCCAGTAGAAGCTTCGTCTAAATCGCACGATAAAACTGCCGTACCTGAAACTTCAAAATCATCAAGTATTTTTACTTTGCTTCCTGTAATCTTAAAGCCTGAAAAACCGCTGCTTCCGCCTGTTATTTCCTGAAGCGTAGAACCAGAAAATATTACATCGTAAGAGCCAGGAACAAAGGTTCCGTTATTTAGCCAGTTTCCGTTTACGGTTATATCACCGCCGGAAGTTAATTGTGCACCAGAATCAACAATCACATTATAAAAAGTAGTTCTATCTGGATAATTAGGATTCCAGGTCGAATTACCTGTAAATTCAACAGTTCCGCCGGTTCCGCCGCTTCCCGTAGCATGAATGTAGCCGTAATCATTCATTGTAAATGAAGAAGATGCCAAAGTTCCGCCAGGAAGTTCTATGCGGCTGTTACCGTTGCAAGTAACAGAAGAAGCCGTTAATTTTCCGCCTGAAACAACAGTAAAACGCGCATTTGTATTTACAACTACAGAAGCCGCTTCCACTTCTGCATCAATTTCAGGATAGCGCGGACAGCCTGAAGAAATTACAACGTTATCCGTACCAGAGGGAACAGCCCCGTTACTCCAGTTAGTAGCCGTGTTCCAGTCTGTTGAAGTTATTCCAATCCAATGCGGTTCTTCTTCTACCCAGCTGATTTGTGCAAGAACCATTGAACCGTCAGGTGTTTTAAATGTCAAAGTTACACTATCACCAGCAGAAAGAGTTGCACCAGAAACCGCCGGTGAATATTTCAAATTCCTTGTCAAAGAACTTCCCGTAACATTGACAGTTCCAGTTGGAGAAAGAGTTGAACCTGCAAAAGTAAAATCAGAAAGAGAAGCAGAACCTTCTTCAGAAGCTGTATACGTAAATGGAACAGATTGAGTTCCTCCTTTGCTTCTGTCAATCGTAAAAGTTATTCCGATTCCATTTGCAGATGAAATAGAAGAACCGTCCGAAGAGATTTTGTAATACGAAGGATCACCAACAGGAAGAACTTCCAGAGAAGAATTGTAGACAATTCCAGAATTGCCATAATTCAGATTTGCACCGGAAGCCGGAATATATAGCGTTCCACTTCCTTTAAAGGTCATTGTATCAGAGCTGGCATTGCCATAAAAAGAATTTTCTATCCTGAATGTTGTACCCGTATCAATTGTTATTGAATGATTTCCGCTGTCCGGGAAATCAAGAGAATATATAGAAACAGTTCCGCCGCCTGTAACAGTAATTGCGGCCGTATGCAAATTATTATTTGCATGAACTAAAAGCCAGCTTCTGCTGTCGGCAACGCAGGAAAGTGTATTTCCATTTGTATTAATAGTAATAGTTCTGTCGCCTGAATTATTAAACGTAAGGGATTCGGAACAAGTAAGAGACGCATTTAAGTTAATTGTAACATCGCCTACAGCATCAGCACCGGAAATAACAGGGATATCACCTGTTCCATTACCGTCTATATCTTCCCATGAAGATTCCTCCCCCCATGGCAAGGGTGATGAACTAGTTATCGTTGAATA
>JAEEWW010000149.1 GCA_016287815.1 Treponema sp.
CAACTAATACAATTTTTCACCAAGCAAACGTGCTGCAAGGCTTACCGCCAAAATAGCAGTTTGATTTCGGACATCGAGGATTGGGTTAACTTCTACAATTTCAGCAGAGCAGACTTTTTCGGTGGCGGCAATTTCTTCCATAATAAGGAGGGCTTCGCGATTTGTAAGGCCGCCTGGAAGTGGAATACCGGTACCGGGTGCAAACATTGGGTCGAGAACATCCATATCAAAGCTGACGTGAATAACATCAACCTTTTTAAAAAACGCAAGCACCTGGCGGATTACGGCTGGAAGACCGAGGCAATCAATATCGCTCATTGTGAAAACTGTAACACCGGCCTGCTTCATCAGCTGTTTTTCGCCTTTGTCCAGATCGCGGGAACCTACAAAGCAGATGTTTTTGGGATCAACCTTTTGTCCTTCAAAATAAAGGTTTGTAAGCTCCGGGAGACCAAGCCCCGCAGAAGCCGCAAGACATTCACCGTGGATGTTACCACTTGGAGTTGTTTCCGGTGTGTTAAAATCGCCATGAGCATCTACATAAAGAATACCCAAGGTCTGTCCACGTTTTTTGCATGTTGCAGAAAGGCCGGCTATTGAACCGAGGGCAATGGAGTGGTCACCGCCAAGAACGAGTGGAAAATCACCTGCCGCAGTAATAGCTTCTACTTCGCGCGCAAGGCTTGTACATGCAGAAACAATCGGTTTTATGTATTTTGCTTTTGGATTTCCGGGCTCCTCGTATTCCTGGGAAGCTGCCTTAAAAATATCTGTATGTTCAAAGGTTTTATGACCAAGTGATTCCAGTTTTTCCTTAATTCCAGCCAGACGAATAGCTGAAGGTCCCATATCGGAACCGTGTCTGCTTGCTCCAAAATCGAGGGGCATTTCCAAAATGTGAACGTTCATAAGGAAATGGTAGAAAAAAAAAGTATGAAGGTCAATAGCGAAAGCTTCTGCAAAATGGTAGCTAGACATGGATACTGCCTTCGCTCTTGTTTTACTCTGTAAAACAAGACACTAAAAAACTAATCCCTCTTTTCGGGAGTTTTCTCCTAATTTTTGTAAAAAGCCTGCGGAAACTTACAAAAAAGGCAAAAAATGATGTAAACTGAAAGAATGAAAAGCAGACGGTTTTGGATTTTCTTTTTTTTCATCATTTTTTTTCCGCAGGTTTTTTATGCTGCACAATCACAACAAAAGCAGACCGGTATTCTTGTTCCGCATACTGATGAAGATGCGCGCGAACTGTTTGCAAAGAACAAACCAAAAGACAAGAACCTTTCCCTAAAAGAAAACACAAATCAAAAAAGCATAGACAATTATTTCTGGCGGACAGACAGCCTTGGCAACACGTACTACAGTGTTTCAGATAATTACACCGGAAAGCATTTTATTCTGCGGCTTAATCATCAGACAAAAGAATATGCGCTTTTTGATTCAGAAACAGTTGCAGTTGAAAATCAGGGTTCAGCAAAATCATATTCGTGTAAAATACAGCATTTTGATGTAAGTAGCGACGGGCGTTTTATTTTTATGGAGCTTTTTTATGCTGATAAAATTAACCAGATTGTTTGTGTTGAAACCGGTTATGGCAATGGCAGTAACCGTTCTGGCGGTGATTTGCAAAAAACAATTTTATTAAATCAAAAGCCTGTTGGCTGGAATGTAAGTTCGCTGGTATATAGTTCGGCAAGTGGAAAACTGTATTACAACACTTATCCTCCGCAGCAGATGATTAACGGGTACCCGGTTTATTATGATATTGGCCTTTATGTTTTTTCGAAGCATGATGGTGTGTTTCAGGCAGGTACTTATGAAAGGGCATTTAATCTTCCGCAATGGATAATTCTTGATGCATATAAAGCTTTTATTGAAAAGGGTGCGGTGGATCAGGGAGCGTCTGTGCGTGAACCAGATTACAAAGGCTTTTTAGACTGGATTCTTTATTTTGCAGATAAGGTTGATTGTGATTTTTGCATTAAGGCTGATGACGGACAGATTCTAACTGGAGTAGATGCATTAAAATATTCGCTTGAAAAAAAGAAGTTTGGTTTTACAGGAAAACATCTGCAGGATTCTGTCTGCAAAATTGAAAACGGAAAAATTACCGGCAATACGGCTTTTTCTATAATAAACAATAATGCTATGTTTGTTGAACCTAACGAGCAGAGAGTTTCTCCTGTCTGGCTGGCACGTAATGATGACGGCATCTGGTTTTTTATGGAAGAGGCTGTAACATATAAGGATGCCGCCGGAAAAACACAATGGAAAAACGGCTGGTATAATCCTGTACTTGTTGAAGACAGAGAAGGAAACAGTGTGCTGGCTCGATATAATCCGCTGGGTAAAAAAATTAAAGCTACTGATGATGATACGATTGCTACAATCAAAATTAATTCAGGCAAGCTTATTTACAAAAGCTACGAGGATGACAAATATTTTTTATATGCAGATTCTGAAAACATTGAATGCAAAAGCCTGGTTGATGCTGTTGCAAAAGCTAAAAAGTTTGTTGAAGAAAAAGTGGAGCCACAAGAGTTAGTGGCAACAAACAAGGAAGAGAATGCGGGCAGAAAAAAGGAATCTGACAAACCTGTTGATGTGGTGAAGTTAGCTGAATCTAACATAGTAGAAAAATCTGTTACTCAAACAGAATTGGAAATGAATGAAGAAGTGAATGCACCATCTGAATCAAACAACTTAGATTTAGTTGTGTTAGAAGAACCTAACGTTACATCAGATTCCGTTCCGACTGTTGAACCATCACAAAATAAAAATCAACTTTTTATCATTATTTTTTCTTTAGTGATTTTTTTGTGTGTTGTTGAACTTGCAATTATTTTCATCATCCTTTCGAAAAAGTTTAATCAGCATCTTTCAAAAAAAGACAAAAAGTTTATTTTCAAGATTCAGGAAGATGAACGGTCTAAGCTCAGCCGCGACATTCATGATTCAGTTGTGCAGAACATCCGTGCCATCAGACTTGATACAGAGATGCTGAACGTGGTGCCTGAAAGCGAAA
>JAEEWW010000150.1 GCA_016287815.1 Treponema sp.
CATTTCCATTTCTACACCGCGGTACTTCTGAACATTTCCGTGCTGTACGCCGCAGCCCAAAACATTTGTTACTGTCATTCCGGTTACGTTAATATCGTTCATTGCAGATTTCAATTCGTCAAACTTGCTTGCACGTGTAATAATTGTAACCATGTGGAATTTAGCATCCGGACGGGCACTGGCTTTTGTAACAGGAACAGCTTTTTCAAGGGGTACAGAACCTGTTACAGCCATGCCGGAACCGATACCAGAAAGATTTGCGGCATTTAATCCGCCAAATCCAACTTCGCCTTCTGTCATAACCTGCGGAGCCATAATAAATCCGCCGTAAGCAGAATCAATTCCATGTTCAAGTTTATCAAGCCCGATAATTTCTTCTTCACGGCTTGCACGTAATCCGTGGAATTTCTTAATTAAAGTGAATGTGATAAGCATACAAACTGTTGTCCATGCAACAATTGTAAATTCTCCTAAAACCTGAACTCCAAGGTGACTTACACCGCCGCCATAGAACAGGCCGCTTTCAACGTTAAACAAACCGTCTGAAATTGTTCCCCAGATACCGTTTGCAAGGTGAACACCAACAGCTCCAACCGGGTCATCAATATGAAGCTTTATATCCAGATCTTCAACAACAATTACAACTATAAATCCTGCAACTACACCAATTATTGTTGCGCCAAGCGCGTCAACGGTTGCACAGGTTGGTGTAATTGCAACAAGACCTGCAAGTGAAGCGTTCAATGTCATTGAAACATCAGGCTTACCGTTTTTGAACCATGTAAAGAACATTGTTGTAATTGCGGCAACTGCCGGAGCAATTGTTGTTGTTGTAAATACAGCAGCAAGGCCACCAACACCACCAAGCTGGGTACAAGCGGCACCGTTGAATCCGTACCAGCCGAACCAGAGGATAAAAGTTCCAAGCGCACCAAGTGTTAAAGAGTGACCTGGAATTGCATGAACCTTTGTTACTTTTCCGGCCTTGTCATATTCATATTTTCCGATACGAGGTCCTAAGAAAATTGCACCAATTAAAGCGGCTGTTCCGCCAACAGAGTGAATAGCAGCACCACCTGCAAAGTCAACAAAACCAAGCTGAACAAGCCAGCCCTGACTATTCCAAACCCAGCCTGCTTCAATCGGATAAACAACGGCAGAAATTACAGCTGAATAAATACAATAAGCAGAAAACTTTGTTCGTTCTGCCATTGAACCAGAAACAATTGTTGCAGCCGTTGCACAGAACACAAGGTTGAATACAAAGCTTGACCAGTCAAGCTCTGCAAAATTAGTAAACAGCTGCATATCAGGCTTACCAATAAACCCGAACAGATAATTTTCGCTCATCATCAAACCAAAACCGAGCAGCATGAACATTGGCGTTCCAATACAAAAATCCATAAGGTTTTTCATAATGATGTTGCCGGCATTCTTTGCCCTTGTAAAACCCGTTTCAACCATCGCAAAACCGCACTGCATAAAAAATACCAGTGCAGCACCGATTAAAAACCACACACTCCAAACTTCTGACATACGCCCTCTCCTTTAATAAAAAAGACGCTGCAATTAGTCTCCGTTGTACACCAGAGAAAATTACAGCGCCTTTGCAAAAAAAAAGCGTCGAAGAAATAAATCTCCGACGCCGTTGTCTAAGTTATTCTTGTTATAATAAAATCTCAAAAAAGTGTCAATATGTTTTGTCAAAGCGCACAGAGCAAACGCATTATAACTAATTCTTGCATATAATTTTGTGTACTATCACGAAAACCAGTGACACATGCCACAAGAGAACCGGTACTGTTGTAATTTGCAAGCATATTCGTTTAATTTTTTTTCCGGTTCAATTGTGCATGGTCACTGTCTTTCGTTTCGTACTCAAAATTCTTGAAATATCTGGTTATAATGCGTTTACTAGGTCGAGACGTATACCAGACATTACTTTATTCATTCGACCGAATGCCCTATCCTTGTACTCGACCATGAAAAAATTTATACTCCTAAGGTATGACAAAAAATTGTTTTAAAATTGCGCTAAAAGCAACTATTCCTGTTTTTCTCGGCTATATTTCGTGCGGAATAGCATTCGGACTTGTTACTGTAAATGCAGGCTATCCATGGCAGCTGGCATCAATTATGAGCGTTGTAATGTATGCAGGTTCCGGCCAATTCATGGCAATTCCTCTCTTTGCCGCAGGCACGCCTCTTTTTGTCATTCTGCTTACAGAAGCGCTGCTTAATATCCGGCATATAGTTTACGGGCTTCCTCTTATAAATCAATTCAATAAATGCAAAAAATATAAACCTTATTTAATCTATTCGCTCACAGATGAAACTTTTTCACTGCTAACAACAACTTCTGTTCCTGAAGGCATTTCTTTAGCACATTTTTATATGACAATTTCACTTTTAGACCAGTTTTACTGGGTTTTGGGAAGTACAATCGGTGCGATTGCAGGTGTTATGATTCCTTTTGATATGACCGGAGTTGATTTTGCCCTTACCGCATTATTCGCTGTTTTGTGCATCGACCAATTTAAAAAACTTTTCTCAAACAGCTTAAAGGAAGGTAAAAAATGACATTTACTCAATCTGTACAGGCAGTTTTCTTAATAGGCTTAATCATTTTTACCGAAAGGCTTTTTCCGTTTGTTGTCTTTTCAAAAAAGAAACCAGGCAGATTGTTTTATATTTTTGAACGATACATTCCGCCGATTGTAATGCTTGGACTTTTAATTTACAGCATCCGTTCTACGCGATTTTCAAGTATAATCTTATGGTTACCGCAGATTGCAGCACTTTTATTTACAATCTCAACATATCTGTGGAAGAAAAATTCTCTTGTAAGCATTTTTGGCGGAACTGCCGTTTATATGATTCTTCTCCGCGTGCTGTAAAGTCGTAAATAAACTTCACCTGTAACAGAAGTTCCCGGAGTTGAAAATTTGTTTTAACATTATTTCATGATAAACTAAAAA
>JAEEWW010000055.1 GCA_016287815.1 Treponema sp.
TTGAGCGATAATCTTGGCCATGTTGTTAATTTTCGCAACACGGTAATTATTATGACAAGTAATGCCGGGGCTCGGGAAATTACAGGGGAGAGCAAGGTTGGTTTTTCAACGAATGAAGACAGAAGCCTTTCTTATAACGAAATCAGAAGCGGCGCAATGGCAGAACTTAAAAAAATCATGAGTCCTGAACTTTTGAACCGTATTGACGATGTTGTTGTATTCAATGCTCTTTCTCATGAAGAAGTTTCAAAAATCCTTACGATTCAGCTTGCAGAGCTTGAAAGCCGTCTTGCAGAAAAAGGCTTTTCAATGGAAGTTCGGCCAAAAGCCAGAAAATATCTTGTGGAAAACGGATATGATCCTGCTATGGGTGCCCGCCCTATGCGCCGCCTTATACAGAATGAAATTGAAGATAAACTTTCTCTTATTATTCTTTCTGGCGAAGGTCAAAAAGGTGATACTGTTGTAATTGACAGAACAAAGTCGGCAATTTCCGTTCACTTTAAAAAAGCTTCTGAAAAAACAAAATCATCCGGTTCGGTAAAAACTTCCGGAAAAAGAGGAATTGAAAATCCTGTAAAACCTGAAGACATTCTTATAAAAACCCAGTCTGGTGATACAGTTTCCGGCGGAGTGTTGTAGAATAATTGCGTTGTAAAATAATTTCGATTGAAGTAATATTATATATATGAAAAATTCATCGAAATTATTAAATTTATCAAAAGTTTTACAAAATACTTTAAAGAGGCTGTTGCCTGCCGTTTTTTCTGTACTTCTTATAGTTTCTTCTGCTTATGCCGGCGGAAAAAAAGAATCTAAAAGCACTGTAACTGAATCTGAGAAAACAGAAGTTTTTTCAGAGAATGAGGTTATTGAAGACTCTTCATCTTTAGAGACTGAAGTTGAACAGACAGAACAGTTAGCGCAGGACAGTTCAGAAAAAACTTCAAAAGATGAAAATTCTATTACAGTTGGAACTTTAAACGGTGTGTTTACAATTCCGTCTGTTTACCTTTTGGATAATCCTTCTGCAATAGAAGGCTATACTGTTAATTTATCAGTAGAAGCTGAAAACGTTCTTGCAGAAAAAATAGCAGCAAATGATTTGAATATTGCCTTTGTTCCGCTGGATACTGCGGCCAGAATCTATAATAATTTTGGCGGGTCAGTTAAGGTTTTTGCCGTAATCTGCAACGGTAATTTTTATGTTCTTTCCCGCGATACGGAAGTTATTTCTTTTGAAAACTTAAAAGGAAAAACTGTAAGTGTTACGGAAAAAGATTCTATAATGGATTGCGTTTTTCGGTATCTTTTGAACTGTAATAACATAAATTCCGGCAGCGATGAAAATTCTGTAAACATCGATTATTCTGTTACTGATGCAAAAGCTGCTCAGGCTTTGCTTTCCGGTAAATCGGATTATGTTCTTGTTGGAGAGCCTTATTTAACTTCTGTAATAAAAAAAGATTCTTCTGTTGAAAAGGTTTTAA
This sequence comes from Treponema sp., assembly GCA_016287815.1. GTDB lineage: Bacteria > Spirochaetota > Spirochaetia > Treponematales > Treponemataceae > Treponema_D. The sequence goes on from JAEEWW010000055.1 coordinate 1,491, forward strand.
ATCTTCAGGACGAATACGCCGTATTCTCCGAAATCGTAAAGGCTCCTTTTCCGTATTATACAGCAATTGTTAATTCTTCATTTGCAGAAAATTCTTCTGAAATTTTGTCCGCTTTTTCAACTGTCCTGAAACAGGCGGTTGAATGGACAAGGCAGAATCCGCAGAAAGCTGGAGTTTCCTATCAAAAACACAAGCTTGGTTTTGCAGCACCTGTAATCGGCAGTTCAATACAGGGCTGCAATTTTACCTATGAAGAAGCCGTAAAAGACGAAAAGCAGATAAATGAACTTTTAAATATTATGCTTGAATATTCTGCAGAAGCTATAGGCGGAAAGGCTCCGGATTCTGGATTTATTCTGGGGACACAGTAGTTTAGCAAATATCAGGTATCGGTTTAACAAACTCGACATTTGCCCTGATATGAGGTAATATAAGAAAAGTGCTAATTAACGCTTTTTGCGATGAATCTGCACTTTTATTTCTTTCGTGTGCAGAGTGTGCTGATTATGCAGACGATTCAAGATTTTTGTTTTACTATTTGAGGATTTTATGGGAAAAAAAGAATTTCTTCCTTACAATACAGTGCGTAATAATGCACTTAAAATTGCTCACCGCATATATAATGATGGTTTTGTTCCTGATGTAATTTATACATCTCTTCGCGGTGGAGCTTACATGGCAAACGTTATAAGCGAATATTTTAAAATCGTTCGCCGTGATTTTCATCCTGTTTTATATGCAGCTGTTGTAGCTCGTTCTTATACAGATATTCACCAGAGCGATAAGGTTATGATTGACGGTTGGACTTATGCACCGGACTATCTTCGCCATGGTGATAAAATCATGCTTGTAGATGATATTTTTGATACAGGACGCACAATCAATGCGCTTGTTGAAATTCTTTTGCAGAAAGGAATCCCGCGCAAGGATATAAAGGTTGTTGTGCATGATTACAAGCATTTTACTTACAAAGAGCAGCAACCTATTCAGCCTGATTACTGGTGCCGGAAATTCGATATTTCCAAGCCGGAAGAAGATTTGTGGATTCACTATTCAAGCCATGAACTTGTAGGACTTTCTAAAGAAGAACTGGAAGAACACTACTACAAAGAAGATCCTGAATTGCGCGAAGTTCTTGGTTCAATTCTTGGCAATTAGAGGTAATTATGGCCAAAAAAACGGTAATTTCGTATCTGCTTGCTTTCTCTGTTTTTTTCAGTGCTTTTGCTGATTTTACCGTTTTAAGCCCTGCTTCCGGAGTCTGGGCAAATAAACAGGCTCTTCAGATTCTTTTGCCCGAAGGCGAAGAAGCTTATTATTCTGTTAACGGCACAGATCCTCTTGTTTCCGGTTTTGCCTATGACAGTCCTGTAATAATAGATTTGACAGGTGATGTTGAAATCCGTATTTCTTCCATAGGTAAAGACGGTAAAAAAACTGAAAAAACAGTTTCATATTCTGTTATTGAACGTTTTCCGGCTGTTCCGGAAAGTGAATCTTTTCTTATAAACTTTTTATCTGTTCCGGTCTATGAATATATTCCCGGTAAAAAAATCGAAGTTCCTTCCGGCCTCAAAACTGCATCTGGAAACGGGGAACTTGTTTTTACAAATGCAAAAGAACTTTATCTTTCTGAAGATTGTTCACTGGAAAGCTATGTACCTGTTGTTTTTTCTGACGGTAAATCTTTCTGGCGAACAATGATTCATACGATTCCAAAAGCAGGAACTGTTGCCCAATCTACCGTTCCGTTCAAAATTGAAGACTGGACACATTTAACTTTTACAGATAAATCTTATATTTATTGTGTTGATGACCAATGGTGGCAGGGGAGTGCAAATCCTGTGGAACTTGACCGCACTAAATACCATATTATCCGCTGGCAGGCTGTTGATTTTAATCAGGTAAATCCTATAAATTCCTTTGAACTTCCGCCAAAGCCCGAACTGAATATACTGCAGAAAAGTGACGGGTCTGTTGTTTATTCGCTTTCAGGAGATTCTACCTATAAGCTGTCTGCTGAAAATTCTTATAAAAACACTTACGCAAAAGGTCAATTTAAATCTATATGCATGGATGCTTTTACAGGCGATGATATTTCAGGAGAGCTTTTCCTTAATGTTTACAAAGATAATGTCTATCAGGGAAAACTCCGTACATCATATAAAGTAGACAGAAGACCGCCAAAAGTTCCGACTCTTGTATCTTCTGTTTCCGGATTTTTTATCCGTAAGCCGCTTGATTTTAAAATCTTTGCAGAAGCTGGTTCAAAAATTTATGTTTCAGAAAGCACACCGCTTCCGCTTCCTAAAGATTTTTCAGCCCCACCGCCTGAAGCAGAGTTTTACGGACAGGCAGTTTTAGGAAGCTACAGGGAAATTTCTGGTAATTCCTATGCCATTTCTGCGGATACAGAAAATGCCATGTATCATAAAATTTCAGTCTATGCTCAGGATGAATACGGCAATAAAAGCGAAGACGTTGAATATGGCGTTGTTATCGATCAATGCAACTATTATTTTGATGCATCTTCAAACAGCCCTGTTGCAGACGGAAGCCGCAGTAATCCTTTTAAATCTTTTGACCAGATTGAATTTAATAAAAAACTTCCCCGCTATATAAATCTTCATATACGCGGAACAGTAAAACTTCCTTCAAAGCTGATTCAACTGCCTGTAAACTGCAAGATTTCAGGATTTGAAGATGCCCTGCTTGAATTTCAGGAAGGAACTTCGTTCCTTGTGCGTTCTTCATCTTTGGAAATTGAAAACTGTCTTATAAATAAAAATGAAAAATCTCAGAAAGAAGCTAAAAATCTTTTTGTGCTTGAAAATTCCACGCTTGCACTTTCAAATTGTGAACTGATTGCTCAGTTTGAAAATTCCGGTACTATCGCCAATGCGTCAAATTCTATCGTTTCAATTGATAATTGCGGTATCATAAGTCAGGCTCTTTCTTATGCTTCTGTAGTTTCGTCAAACAAATCTAAGGTTCATGTAAAAAAATCTAGGATTTCTGCAATCGGTGAAACCGCAGTTGCCTTTTCTGTTCATGGCGGAGAAATCAGTCTTACTTCAAATGCCTGTAAGGTCATAGGTTCAATAGGCCGTATTGCAGAATTAATCGGCTTAAAATGCTCGTTTGTTTCAAATTCGTTTGCCGGTGAAATTGATTCAATAAGAAGTTCACAGGCAATCTGGAAAGACGGGGATGTAAAAGTTCTTGCTGATTCAAATAATACTATAAAAGGGTTTTAATTTTTTTGATGACGCAGCCTTCAATGAACCTTGATTCTATACCGCAAATAAATGACGGATGCAGTATTACAGTTGGTATTGATGAAGCCGGTCGCGGACCTCTTGCAGGGCCTGTTTCCGCCGGTGCTGTTATTATTCCACCTGATTTTCCGCTTGAAATTTTAAATGATTCAAAAAAACTTACAGAAAAAAAACGTCTGGAAGCTGAAAAGCTTATAAAGGAAAAATGTCTTTGGGGAATTGCATTCGTAGAACATGATGAAATTGATAAAATAAATATATTAAATGCAAGTCTTCTTGCGATGAAGCTTGCTTACCAGAATCTAATCGAAAAACTTCCGCAATGGTGCAGTGAGCATGGTATAAATCAACAAAAATTAAAACTAAATGCGATTATAGACGGAATCTATTGCCCTAAAATTGACTGCCAGTGCAGGCCAGAGCCAAAAGCTGACGGAAAATATCCTGAAGTAATGGCTGCAAGCATAATTGCAAAAACTGCGCGCGACCGCCTTATGATTGAAGTTTACGATAAAAAATATCCTGAATACGGATATGCAAAACACAAAGGTTATCCGACTCCGGAACATAAAAAAATATGCCGCCAGCTTGGACCATCTCCAATTCAGCGGCATACTTTTAAGTATTAATAATTCTATTCTTCGTCTTTTTTGATTTTTGAAACAACATGGATTACGCGGCCTGTGCGCTTAATTCCATCGTCTTTTTTAACTTCAGCTTCTTCGGTGTTTTTGCGGCGGTAAACCTTCTTCTTTTCTGCTGCGTCGCCTGAGCCGTATTTTGCTTCTTTTGCTGCTTTTTTAGCAGCTTTTGCTTTTGCCCTTTCTTTGCGTTCTTTGTCAATAAACTGAAGTGATTTATCCATGCCCTGCAGGAATTTCTGTAAATCTTCTGCAAATACTGCAATCTGGTGGCGGTCAAAGTCAGAACCGTCACGGCTTTTGCTTTCTACAATCTGCATAAAAACATCGCCGGTTCTGTTTTCCTTTACATTAAAAAAGTAAGAGCGATTTTCCAAAGTAACCTGAGTGGTAAAGAGTTCTCCGCGAATACCCATAGTCTATCCTTCCCTAGTAATTTGTGGGGATTTTTATGATTAGCCTGCTTATGAAAACTACAGGCTTTAATTTCGAATCAGTTTTTAAACTATACAAAATTCTGCTTTTTTAATCAACACCTTTTTAATCAGCAAAATATAAACGGAAACTTAGAAAATGAGTTTTTTAATTAAATAAAAAGAAAGCCTTCCTCGGTTTCTATTGAAACTGAGGAAGGCTAGAACTGTGCGGCGCTAAAGTGGTGGCTATCCGCTGTATTTCTTTTTTTTACGCCGCTATAATTTTTTATTTTCCAAAGTAGGCAAGAGCATTATCAAATGCAATGTCTTTTACCATTTTTTCAAGGATTTCCTTGTCAGCAGGGAATTCGCCGTTTTCAACCCAGTTACCAAGAACATTGCAGAGAATGCGGCGGAAATATTCATGTCTCGGATAGCTTAAGAAGCTGCGGCTGTCTGTAAGCATTCCTACAAATGCAGAAAGCATTCCAAGGTTTCCAAGAACTTTTATCTGTTCTTCCATTCCGTCTCTATGGTCACAGAACCACCATGCACTGCCAAGCTGTATTTTTCCTTTTATTTTCTGACCTTTTACAGTTCCCTGGAAACAGCCCATTGTTGTTCCAAGTGCATAATAATCAGCCGGATTCAGAGAATAAAGTACAGTTTTTGGTAATTCGCCGATTTCTTCAATGTGGTTAAGGAGAGAAGCAAGCTTAATTGCCATTGAATGGTCACATGATGCATCAAAACCTGTATCAGCACCAATCAATTTGAACATTTTTTTGTTAATGTTGCGCATTACGTTCATATGCATCTGCATTACAATTCCGCGTTCTGCATAAGCAACGGCAAGAGCTGAAAGAATCTTAGTCTTGTATGCTTCTTCAAGTTCATGGCTTACAGTTTTTCCTGCAAGGGCTGCTTTAAATGCCTTGTTAATTTCTTTATCTGAAGCAAGTGCAAAAGGACAGTAGTCAAGACCGTGGTCGCTTGCACGGCAGCCGTTTTCAATAAAGAAATCAAGACGTTTTACAAGTGCTGTAATTACGTCATCAGCACTGTTTATGCTGATTCCAGCCGCTTTTGAGAGCTTTTCAATATATGCGGCAAATGTTGGTTTTTCAATATTTACTGCCTGATCTGGACGGAAAGATGGTTTAACTTTAGTTTCAATTTTTCCGATTGGAGCAGAGCCATCTGCAATTGCTTTATGGAATTCAAGGCTGTCTGCAGGATCATCAGTTGTACCAACTGCGTATACATTCATTTTTTTGAAGATGCCTTTTACAGACATTTCATCACTTGCTAAAAGTGCATTTGCTTTTTCCCAGATTGCTGGTGCAGTTTTTACAGTAAGCGGTTCGTAAATTCCAAAGTAACGCTGAAGTTCAAGGTGAGTCCAGTGATAAAGCGGGTTGCCTGCAAGATTCTGAATAGTTTCTGCCCACTTTAAGAACTTTTCGTATGGTTCAGCTTTTCCTGTAATATAATCTTCAGGAACTCCATAAGTGCGCATCTGACGCCATTTGTAGTGATCTCCGTAACCGTTGCTTCCAAGCCAGATTTCTGTTATATTCGGAAATTTTTTGTTGTCTGCAATTTCCTTTGGCGGCAGGTGGCAGTGGTAATCGTAAATCGGGGCGTTTTCAACAACTTTGAATAAATCCTGTGCTGTTTTTGTTTCAAGCAGGAAGTCCTTGTCCATAAAATTTTTCATCATATTCTCCCTTAAATAATCTGTGTACCGGCGTTGCTGACAGTTGTTTGATTTCTATTGCATTTTTCAGCGGTCTATAACAACGCCGTTGTATACATTATACAGCATAACCTAGAAGTTGTGGAAGAAATAATGATAAATTTGGGCAAAAAGTTACTAATAAAAGTCCTATTAACATTGCAATATACATTGGAAGCATGGCTTTTACCGTTTTTTCTACAGAAATCTTTCCGATTCCACAGCCTACGAATAAGGCCGAACCAACAGGAGGTGTACAAAGACCTATTGCAAGGTTAAATACAAGCATAACTCCAAACTGTACAGGGCTCATTCCGAATGCTTTAACTACAGGAACAAGAATTGGTGTAACAATAAGAATAAGCGGTGCCATATCCATGATACAACCTAAAATCAACAGCATTACGTTGATTAAAATGAAGATTACAAATTTGCTTGAAGAAATATGCATTAATCCCTGTGTAATTAAAGTTGGAATTCTTAACATTGCCAGAAGGTAACCGAAAGCACCGGCAGCAGCGATTAGAGAAAATACCATTGCAAGGGTTTTTACTGTATTCATAAGTAGCTGCGGCATCATTGATAACTTCAATTCCTTGTAGATGAACATTGATACAATGAAAGCGTAGATACAAGCGATTGCAGCTGATTCTGTTGCAGTAAATATACCTGCCGTAACTCCGACTAAAATAATAACTGCAGTGAACAGTGCAAGAACTGCATCCCAGACGATTTTTACAGCCTGTTTAAAAGGAATTGCATCACCTTTTGGATAATTTCTGATTTTTGAAAGAACTGCACATACTATAAGCAGTAAAATACCGCAAAGAACACCAGGAACAAGTCCTGCCATGAATAAAGCTCCAACAGAAACTCCGCCTGCGGCAACGGAATAAATAATCATATTGTGGCTTGGTGGAATTAATACACCCTGACAGGAAGATGTTACTGTAATTGCAACTGAAAATTCCTTGTCGTATCCTGCTTTTTCCATCATTGGAATTTCAACAGAACCCAAAGAAGAAACATCTGCTACGGCAGAGCCTGAAAGATGTCCGAAAAACATAGAACCGAGAACGTTTACGTACGCCAGACCACCGCGGAATCTTCCGACAATTGCATCGGCACAGTCTAACAAGCGGTTTGAAATTCCACCGGCTCCCATAATTTCACCGGCAAGAACAAAGAAAGGAATTGCCATAAGGGAAAAACTGTTAACGGATTTTCCCATCTGCTGTATGAATGCCATTAAAGGGATTTTCATGTAAATCATTGTTAAACATGAAGATACAGAAAGGGCAAATACAACAGGCATTTTAAATACTATAAATAATACAAAAGTACCAAGAAGAATCCATGTGGCTATATTTGCGTTAAACATTATTTTGCCTCCTTGAAAATACTTTTGCCTTCTAGTTCAGGGTGTCGATATTTTTCAAGATTAAAAAGTGAAAGAAAACTGAAATATGTAATAAAAATTCCGCCGACAGGCATCATCATATAAGCTATTCCTGCCGGCCATTGTGTAGCTGGAAGAGTTGAAGTCATTGTATGAGCTACAAGATTTCTTCCGTAAATTACAAGAATAATACCAAAAAGCATTGTTGCTATATCGTTGATTTTTTCGATTATTTTTTTAACTTTTTGCGGCATAGGTTTTACAAACATTTCAATTGCAATATGCAGATGTTTTTCAACACCTATGGCCATGGAAATAAAGGCCAGCCAAACCATTAAAAGAAGGGCAACTTCTTCAGACCAGCGTATACTTGTACCGATAAATTTTCGGCTGAAAACCTGTGCACTGACAATTGCAATTATTACAAGAAGCACAAGTTTTGCATAAGTCAGCAGAATGCGGTAAACCACATCAAAAACGAAGGTAATGCAGGAAAAGATTTTTTCTAAAATACTCATGTTTTCCTGAAAAACTGGATTAGGCATAAACTCTCCCCTTTAGTATAAAACAGCTAAGGAAGCCTGGCGGCCTTTGTTGTTGCATGCCAGGCTTCCTTATTAATTTTTTATTTATTTTGTATTCTGAATGCTCTTGATGATATCTTCAAAACCAGCACCGTATTTTGTATAAAGTGGTGCCATTGCATCCTGGAACTTCTGTTTTTCAGCTGGTGAAAGTTCAGTAATTACAGAACCGCCTGCCTTAACTTTTGCTTCAGAAGCCTTTTCTTTTTCTGCCCAAAGCTTGCGTTCAATCTTTGCAGATTCTGCAGCAGCTTCACGGATAATCTTCTGATCATCAGCAGAAAGCTTGTTCCATGTCATTTTAGAAACCATCTGCATTTCCGGAACGCGTGTATGTTCGTCAAGAACATAGTATTTTGCAACTTCATAGTGTGATGTTGATTCGTAAGATGGCCAGTTGTTTTCTGCACCGTCAATAACGCCGGTCTGCAAAGATGAATAAACTTCACCGTAAGCCATTGGTGTTGGGTTTGCTCCAAGCGCCTGAACCATATCCATCATCTGCTGAGATTCCTGAACACGAATTTTCATTCCTTTAAGATCGTTGATAGATTTTACTTCTTTTTTTGAATTGTAGAAGTTGCGTGCACCTGCATCGAACCATGAAAGACCGATAAGGCCTGCTGCATCTACAGATTTAAGGAAGTCAGCACCGATTTTTCCGTCAAGAACTTTCCACATGTGGTCAGGGCTGCGGTATAAATATGGAAGCTGAAGAACATTCAATGATTTGCTGAATTCAGCGAGAGGAGAAAGAGATACGCGTGTAAAATCAATAGCACCGAACTGCATCTGTTCAATTACTGATTTTTCATCACCAAGCTGTGCCCCGTAGAAAACTTCGATTTTGATGCGTCCGTTTGTTTTTTCTTCTACGATTTTAGCAAATTCGTAAGCAGCCTGTGTTGTAGGATAATCCTGCGGCTGATTTTCTGCATAGCGGAGAATCATTTTTTCCTGACTTGCTTTATCAGAATTTCCTCCTGCAAATATGCTTGCAGCTGTTAAAACTGCACATGTAAGTGCCAACAATTTTTTCATAAAAAACTCCTTTTAAATCCGCTTTAGCGGATATTCCTTGATTTATAAACAGATTTTAAGTTTGAATTTTTTATTCTGGAAGTAGTAAAAATTTTAGAAGAAAGAAAAAATTTTAAGAAAAATACAGATTTTTGACTTTTTTACTGATTCGGATATTCACTTGGTGAGCAGTTAAAATGTTTCCTGAAAACTTTTGAAAAATAATTTGTGTCTTGAAAACCACTTTTATTTGCAGCCTCTTTTACAGAATTTCCTTCTTTTAAATATTTTGCAGCATGAAACAGCCGGATTTTTGTAAGGTATTCTATAAAAGTTGTATCGCTGTATTTTCTGAATAACTGCGGAAAATATCCCGGATGCAGAGAAAATTTTTCGCATAAATTCTCCGTATCAAGTTCTTCCATATAGTGAGTTTCAATGTATTGGAAAATTAGCGAAAAAATGCGCTCGTATTTATCTTTTTTATCCTGCAAGGCAGCTTTTACTGCGCTTAAACAGAAATTTGCCAGCTGAGTTTCAAGATAAGACAGGTTTTTAGAATTTACATCAGGTGGTTCAAGAAAAGGGATTTCTTTACCTATTGAATAATTAAGAATTGTTATTACATTTGAAATTGCAGCGGAAGACTGTGCATTATCTGAAAATGAAGAGTATATGGATTCCAGAAGTTTCTGTTCGTTTTGTAAAACTTCTTCTGTGTTTCCTTTAAGAATTACTTCTTTTAGTTTTGCGGTTGCATTTTGAATTTTTGCATTGTTAAGAAGTTCACTGCCTGTTGAATCTTTCTGAGATTCATTTTTTAGTTTTTCGGTACATTTTTTAAGAAGATTTGTAACGCCTTCCTGTTCTATCGGCTTTACAAGATAATCGTTTGCCTTAAGGCGTAATGCTTTCTGAGCAAAATCAAATCTTCCCCAGGCTGTAAGAAAAACAATCATTACTTCAGGCAGAAATTTTCGTATTTCTTCTGCCGCTTCAAGTCCATTCATAACAGGCATCTGAATATCAAGTATTATAAGCTGCGGACGAATTTCCCTGGCTTTTTCTACAGCTTCCTTTCCATTCTTTACTTTTATGCAGTTACATTCAATTCCGCTTTGCATTGCAAAAAATTCAAATGCATCACATTCAAGAGTTTCATCATCTGCAACAAGAATGGTTAGTTTCATACCGTTATTATGCTTCCTTTTCTGTCATATTTTCGGTTTGAGAAATCTGTGCTTTTTGTGTCAATTGTAATGTTTGCGGCATTTGCGACATCTGTGGCAAAAATATTTTGACAAGCGTTCCGCCAGTCTCTGAAAGTCTTGAAAATTCTATAGTTGAATAAGAATTAAACATTTTGATTCTGTTCATTACATTTTCAATTCCAATATGTTTTTTCTCATTTGAATTGTCTGTTAGTGTAAATCCTGCAGGAATTCCTTTGCCATCGTCCATTATTGAAATTATTATATTGTTTTCTGATTTTTCAACATTTATTTCTATTTTTCCGCCTTTTTCCATCGGCTCGATACCGTGAACTACTGCATTTTCAACAAGGGGCTGAATGCTGAAATGAGGAATAACTGTTTCTTCCAGTTCCTCCGGGCAAGTTATAGAAAAGCTGAGTCGTTCCCGGAATCTGGCCTTTTGTATATCAAGATATTTTTCTACGAAAGAAAGTTCATTTTTCAGGTTTGTTTCATTTTTAAAATCAAGATTATAGCGGAAAAGAGAAGCAAGGCTGTTTATCAGTTTTACTGTTTGATTTGCTTTTTCAAACAGTGCTGTGTGAGAAATTATATTTAGTGTGTTGAATAAGAAATGCGGATTTATCTGCGCCTGAAGGGAACGGTAACGGGCTGTTTCAAGTTCGCGGGTAATTTTTTCATGTTCAAGTTCCTGAAAATGGATTTTGTTTTCAAGCTCGCGTCTGGAACTCAGGGAAGATTTCATTATGTTTATGCGGTTACGTAACTGAATAAGTTCACGCGGACCTTTTAATTTTAAATCTGGAGTATCGAAGTTGCCTTCCGTTATTTTTTCAGCTTCGCTAAGCATTTCTGAAATATTCCGGCTCAGTTTTTTTGTTATTGTCAGAACTGCAACAATGCTTAAGCAGACGATAATAGAAATTATAATAACGGCTTCTTTTTTAAGCACTTCTGAATTGTGAATATTCATTAAAAGTGCGCTTACATCGCTTTTTACCGCGGCGGCAAGGTAAAGGTTTCCTGTAAAATTCTTTATATAACTGTAAACTTTTAAAACCTGATAATATTTTTTATATGATTCTGTATTCAGTGAAAAATCGTCGTTTAGGAATTCCTGACATGTATTATTTATAAATTCAATTCCATGCCTTATTCCCCGGTTTAGAAAATATTTTTCAGGATTTTTTTCGTAATTTGATTCAAGCCTGGAAGTTGTATAAAGAGCCTGAGTCCTCAGGTTCATGCTTGTATTCCATATTTCGATAAGATAATTTTTGTCAGCCTTTGAAAGACTTTCATTTGCATCAGTGGAGGAAGCTGAACGTTCCCGGTATTCGGTAAAAAAGAGGGTAAATTCGTATTCAGAAGTATTTAATTCGGTAGAAAGCTGATTCAACAGAATATACTGCTGAATTCTGTTCTGCATGTCATCAATTATTGTGTAAAGGCGGGCAAAAAGAAAAATTGCGACGGCTATTATTATCCCAAGTGTGCTTAAGTTGAAGGACAAAAGAATTGTGCGAAACCCGGGATAATGTTGAGGCCGTTTAGACATTTTTTATGTAATGCCCTTTGTAATTTTGTAAAATTTACTTTCTTCTGCCAAAAAGACGGAGCAGGGCAAGGAACATGTTGATAAAATCAAGGTAAAGTTCCAGGGCTCCGATTATAGCAGCCTTTTTGAACATTTCACTTCCGTCTGAATGATAAGAAACAGCAAGCATTTTCTGTGAATCGTAAGCGGTAAGTCCTGTAAAAATTACGACTGTCGCAATAGAAATAAGCCAGTTCATTCCATCTGAGCGGATAAACATGTTAAGAAGCGAAGCGATTATTATGCCGACTAAGCCCATCATAAGGTATTTGCCTGCGGAATTTAAATTTGATTTTGTTGTAAGTCCGTAAAGGCACATTAGACCGAACATTGCAGCTGTCGTTACGAATACACTGGCAATAGAAGCTCCTGTGTAAACTAAGAAAATTGCCGATAGATTTAAGCCGTTTAATACAGAATAGGCAATAAAACCAATAATAGCTGTCTGTAAGCTGATTCTTCTGATAGAAGCTGAAAGCCACCATACTAAGGCAATTTCACCGATTATCAAAGCAAGGTATCCCATTCCGCTGAAAAGCATGCGGAGCAGTGCAAGATTTGTTGCCGTATACCAGGCTGTAGCGGCACTGATTGCAAGAGCAATTGCCATCCAGCCGTAAACGCCTGTCAAAAACTTCTGCTGTGCGTTATAGATTTTTCTTTCTACAGAAAGTTCTCTTTCGTTCATATTTTCCCTCCTGGAAAAGTTCAAAATGTTTTTTTTATCCTGAGCTGATTTAAAATAGTTGTGGATTTGTGATTTCCGCTTTTAACTGTTTTTCGAAATCAGCTTGTATATAAATAAAAAAACACTGTATCAGTATACGTTACAGTTTGTTTATTGTATACTATAAATATATAGCTAAAAATAGTTAGCGTATAGTAAAATACCAATGATTTATAATTTAGTCTTTTGGAGGAAATAGATAAAAATGGGCGATTTATATGATAACCGGCTTAATCAGGTTTTGGATTCAATGAAAAAAAATAATCTTACAGGCCTTGTTGTAAGTGATCCTAAAAGCATCTGGTATCTTACAGGAATTTACAATGAACCTTATGAAAGATTATTTGTTTTGTATTTGTCCGCAGATGGAAATCATGTTTTCTTTTTGAATAAACTTTACAATATCAGCCAGAAAAAGTTCCGTGAAGTATGGACAAGTGATACTGATGACATTATGGGCAGTATGGCTTCAAACGTCGCTAAATCCGGCAGAATAGGAATTGATAAGGTCTGGCCTGCCAGATTTTTAATTCCATTAATCAAACTGAATCCTGAAGTTGAATATGTTCTTGGTTCAGACTGCGTAGACGATGCACGTGCCTGCAAAGATAAAGAAGAGCAGCGGCTTATGAAAGAAGCTTCAAGAATTAATGATGAATGTATTCAGGCAGGTGCGGCTTTTGTTAAAGACGGTATTACGGAAAAAGAGGTCGCTGATTTTATCGATAATAAATTCCGTGAACTAGGAGCTGACGGCAATTCGTTTACTACAATCGTGTCTTTTGGAAAAAATGCTGCCGATCCTCATCACGAGCCTGATGATACGGTTGTAAAAGAAGGCGAATGTGTCTTAATTGATATGGGCTGTATAAAAGACCATTATTGCTCGGATATGACACGTACTTTCTTCTATAAAAAAGAACCGACAGACGAATATGCAAAAATCCATGATCTTGTTCGCGAAGCAAATGAAAAGGCTGAAAGCATTATAAAACCGGGTGTTCGTCTTTGTGATATTGATGCAGCCGCCAGAAACCATATTGCAGAAGCCGGTTACGGTGAATATTTTACTCACCGCCTGGGACATTTTATCGGACAGACAGACCATGAAATGGGCGATGTAAGTTCAACTAATACAAATACTGTAAAACCGGGAATGATTTTTTCTATTGAACCAGGTGTTTATCTGCCTGGAAAATTCGGTGTACGGGTTGAAGACCTTGTGCTTGTAACTGAGACCGGCTGCGAGGTATTAAATAAAGTAGATAAGCACTGGAAGGTTCTTGGTAAGTAAAATTTTCAAGGAAAATTGAATAATACATAGAAAGCGTGTATAATGGTATGCGTAAAAATCTCTTAACATAGATTTTTACGTATAGCAGAATTCTGCTTAAATATGCCACCAAAAACTTACGTTTTTGTAATCGTATATAAACTAAAGAGAGGCCAGTAAAATGGATTTTGTAAAAGAACTTAGAGCAAAGGCAAAAGCTGCCGGAAAAACAATCGTACTTTGCGAAGGCGAAGATAAACGTGTTGTAGAAGCTGCTTCTGTAGTAGTAAAAGAAGGAATTGCAAAGATTATCCTTCTTGGTAACGAAGCTAAAATCAAGGAATTTGGTTTTGATATGACAGGTGTTCAGATTGTAGATCCTGCAACAGATCCAAATGTTGATAAATACGCAGAACTTCTTTTTAAGGCACGCGAAGGAAAAGTTAACAAAAAAACTGGTCTTCCAGAATATGCTGATGTTAAGGCAGCAAAAGATTTCCTTTTGAAATTTGCAAACAACACAGGCAAAGTTGAAGGAAAAGATAAACTTGACAATACAATGTACGGTGCCTTGATGCTTAAAGCTGGCGTTGCAGACGGATTTGTTTCTGGTGCATGCCACTCAACAGCAAATACACTTCGCCCGGGACTTCAGGTAATTAAAACTGCTCCTGGAATTAAGACTGT
>JAEEWW010000056.1 GCA_016287815.1 Treponema sp.
AGTTGATTTTGGATAAGATAGAAGAGATTTTGTAATTTCTCTTACCTAGCATATTAGAGGCAATATAGAATGGCAAATGGTATAGAAGATTTAAAAGAGAAAAATAAGGGGCGCGTAAATCCTGGAAAGAATGAGCACTATGACTTTTGGAGAACCTTTCAGGGACGTGAGGATGCAGAGATGCTTCAGGAAAAGTCTTCAAACTGGTCATATAAAAAATCTAAGTATAAGGAATACGATTCTTGGGGAGATGATGATTAAGTAAAAAAAACATCTCTGTTGCTGAAGCTGTAATTTTTCACTCAAATTCAGAATCGAATCAGAAAGAAATATTTGCTACTTAGCGGGGGCGGGGGTATAGCCAATACAAATACTGGTGGGAATTTTCAGGCAGTAAAATCGAAGAAAAATTATGCCCTAAACAAATTAATATTTTTTGACTATTATAAAACAATGAGACAAAATACTTTTACACAACAGACACATTTTATTGGGGTGCTTCTTCCGGAAGATATTACGCTTACACTGGAAGACTGCCGCCGTTATATGAGAGAGGCTTACGGCTGCAAAAGCGGGCATGGAACTCCTATTCATGTTACACTAGTTCCGCCTTTCAGGTTGCAGGATGAATATTCAACAAAAGATCTGGTTCGTGCAATTGAGAAAGAGGTCTTACCTAAAGGCTTGGGTTTTACAGCACATATTGATAATTTTGATGCTTTTGGGGATAGAACACTTTTTGCTAATGTTGTAGCCGGAGATAAATGGACAAGACTTCGGGATGAAACTGTAAAAACGATTTTGAATGCCTGCCCTGGATGTACTAAGAAGGATCAGAGGCCCTTCCAGCCACATGGAACTGTTGCAAACAGAGATATTCCGGCTGGAGTTATGACACAGGCTCTGCAGGTGATGAATGAACTGAAGCTGGTGGAAGATTTCCCGGTGGATAATATCACGATTTTTGAGAGAATTGGAAATCGTTGGGAAGCGAAAGTGTCTTTGCCGCTGAGTTAAATAATTTCCACACATGCAAACGGCGCGAAGCGCCCCACTATCTTTCAAAAAAACTCTGTGTTTTGTTGACTGACTCCCTGCCTATGAAATATTTTTTCCCTCTTTATTTAAAACGTGATATAATACTGTTATAAAAAAATATAAAGAGGTTATATATGGGTAGACTTGATGGAAAAGTTGCAATTGTAACAGGAGCAGGCCAGGGGCTTGGAGCTTCTATTGTCAGATTATTTGTAAGGGAAGGAGCTGCCGTTGTTGGAACAGCTCGCCGTGAACAAAATGTTCAATCTGTAATGGATGAACTTCGCAAAGAAGGCGACTATAAAATGCTTGCTCTTCATCAGGATGTTGGAGTTCGCTCTGACTGGGAGAAGGTTGTCTCTGAAACAATTAAAACATTTGGAAAGGTTGATATTCTTGTAAATAATGCGGCTCAGGTTACGCAGACAGATATTCTTCACTGTACGGAAGAAGAAGTTATCAATGTTTTCAAGACAAACACTCTTTCAATTATTCTGGGAATTCAGACTGTAACTCCTGAATTTGAAAAACAGAATAAAGGTGTTGTAGTTAATGTAAATTCTCTTGCAGGTATTGTGTCAGGTGATGCTGACGGAGGTTCTGCTCCTTACAGTGCATCAAAAGGTGCCGGACGTTCACTTACAAAGCATGCTGCTTATTATCTTGCAGCTAAAAATATTCGTGTAAATTCCGTACACCCGGGACCAATTATGACTCCAATGCTTCAGAAGTCACTCGATGAATCGCCGGAAATTGCTGCCAGAGTAAAGCAGTATAATCCACTTGCACCTCATATTTCAGGACCGGAAGATATTGCAAACGGTGTCCTTTATCTTGCTAGTGATGAATCTGCCTGTGTAACTGGCGCAGAACTTGTTATTGACTGCGGACACCTTGTTATGTAGTTTCGGGTAGCTGTCATAAATAAAAAAAACGCCCTGCTCTTAATAGTGCAGGGCGTTCGTTCATAACCTATTCAAACTGAATTATTTGTTTGTCATAAGTAATGTTTTTGGATCAAGCTTAAGAACATCTGAAGCAGCATCCATATCATGGCATTTTACAATAGAAACATATACGCCGTCTGCTTTTGGCGAAATATGAATTACTGCTGCAAAATCCTTTTCTAAGTCTGCCGGAACAGAATCTTTCAGAGTTTCACCTTCTGATGTAGCGCTGAACCAAACAGTAAGTTTTTCAGATTTTGCAAAGCTTTTTACAGCTTTCATGTCGTCTGTTGAAACTTTTGTTAAGTCAACACCATCAACAACGATTGCAGAAACATTGATACCGCCGTCTTTGAGGGCTTTCAATGTATTTACAACCTTGTTCAAAGAAAATGTTTCCTGATTGAAATTCAAAATTGTTCTGTTGCGAACGATTTCGTTTTTCAATTCATTGATGTTAGAAACATTCTTCTTTTTAAGAGTTTCTGTAAAGATGCTTTCGTACCAGGAAATAACGTTTGATGAGTGCTGGTCAAATGAAACATGCACAAGCTGTTTTCCCTGAGAAAGTGCATCCATACCGAACTGAACCAGAATAGAAGTCTTTCCAAGACCTTTTTTTGCTGTTACAAGACCAAGTTCACCGTCTTTTAAACCGCCGTTTGTACATTTGTCGAAAAGACGAACAGGGCTAAAATCAAAGTAGTCAGATTTTTCCATGGAAACTCCTATTTATTTTCAGCTTTCAATTTTTCCTGATAAGCCTTCTTCAATTCGTCTGAAACGTTGTTCGGAACGCGGCCATATTTCAGGAATTCCATTGTAAATTCAGCTTTTCCCTGAGTTGAAGAACGGAGAACTGTAGAGAATCCGAACATTTCGCTCAGTGGAACTTCAGCGTTTACTGTAGACTGATTGTTTTCATCAGTACTATCAATTATAACACCGCGTCTCTGGTTTATCAAACCGAACATATTTCCCTGGAATTCAGAAGGTCCTTCAATAGAAACCTTCATGATTGGTTCAAGAATAACAGGTTTTGCCTTTTCATAAGCTTCGCGGAAAGCACCGATAGCTGCTGTCTGGAAAGCGATATCTGAAGAGTCAACAGGGTGGTACTGACCATCGTTGATTGTACATTTTACGCCGACAACAGGAGCTCCGATAAGGGAACCTTTTTCCATTGCACGTTTGAAACCTTTATCACAAGAAGGAATGTATTCGTTAGGAATAGCACCACCTTTGATTGCGTCAACAAATTCGTAATCTTTTTCTGCAAGAGGTTCCATGAAACCTGCAACACGACCGTACTGACCTGAACCACCAGTCTGCTTTTTGTGTGTATAGTTGAAATCTGCGCGCTGTGTAATTGATTCGCGGTAAGCAACTTCCGGAGCACCAGTTACAACTTCGCATTTGTATTCACGTTTCATACGTTCAACGTATACTGCAAGGTGAAGTTCGCCCATACCTTTGATGATTGTCTGATTTGATTCAGGATCAACATAAGTCTGGAATGTCGGGTCTTCTTTTGTAAAGCGGTTAAGAGCTTTTGCCATCTGAGCAGCAGCTGCTTTGTCTTTTGGAGTAATTGACAAAGAAATAACCGGATTTGGAACGTACATAGAAGCCATAGAGTAGTTAAGGCCGCCTGAACAGAATGTATCACCGGAAGCACAGTCAATACCGAACAATGCTACGATATCGCCTGGTGTACCTTCGTTAATATCTTCCATCTGAGCTGAATTCATGCGTACAAGACGTCCAACCTTAAATCTCTGGCGAGAACGTGTATTGTAAAGTTCCTGACCTTTTGTGATTTTTCCCTGATAGATACGTACATATGTCAACTGACCGTACTGACCGTCGTCAAGTTTGAATGCAAGAGCAACTGTTGGTTTGTCTGCTGTTGAACCAAGTTCTACAGGCGCTTCGTTGTTGTCAAGGTCAAGAGCGGTGTTCTTAACTTCTGTTGGAGCAGGCAGATAGCGTGCTACAGCGTCCAGCAATGGCTGAATACCTTTGTTTACGTGAGCTGAACCACAGAATACACCTACAAACTGTTCTGCGAGTGTACCTTTGCGGATTGCAGCGATAACTTTTGCTTCATCAACGCCATCGTATCCTTTTTCCATGATGTCTTCCATCAATGAATCATCGAACATAGAAGCTGCATCAAGAAGTTCTTCGCGATATTTCTGTGCATCAGCTTTCATGTGTTCCGGGATTTCTGCATAGCGTAAATCTTCGCCGTTTGGTCCGTCAAAGTAAATTGCCTTCATTGAAACAAGGTCAACAACACCTTCAAGTTTGTCTTCAAGACCAATTGGCAATTCCATCATATAAGCATTCAAGCCGAGTTTTTCGCGAATCTGCATGCGAACGCGGAGCGGATTAGCACCCTGGCGGTCACATTTGTTTACGAAAGCGATACGCGGTACATGATAACGTTTAAGCTGGCGGTCAACTGTAATTGACTGTGACTGAACACCTGCAACAGCACAAAGAATCATGATAGCACCGTCAAGAACACGGAGTGCGCGTTCAACTTCTACTGTAAAGTCTACGTGTCCTGGTGTGTCGATAAGGTTGATTGTGTAGTCTTTCCACTGAACCTGTGTTGCTGCTGACTGAATTGTGATACCACGTTCACGTTCCAGTTCCATGTTGTCCATTACAGCACCAACACCGTCTTTACCACGTACTTCGTGAATCTGGTGAATCTTGTTACAATAAAACAGGATGCGTTCAGAAGTTGTAGTCTTTCCTGAGTCAATGTGGGCACTGATACCGATATTTCTTACTTTTGAAATATCAAAGTCCATATTGTATACCTCTCATAATTAGTATCTAAAATTACTTGAAGAAAAAGCTGGGTAGCCTTCTAGCGTATTAAACGATGATATAGAAAAAATCGTTTTTGTTCAACTGCCTTACAGGGGCAAACTCATTATAAATACACAACAGTATTTAATGCTTTTGCCCTGTATTGGGTCTGTGTCTGCGGGCACTGATTGATGCCCAGTGCGCGCTATTTGCCTAATGCCTGCTTTGCAGCATTTGTTCCGGCAATTCTTCCGCTTGTTAAAGCCCAGCCGTGTGCAGCTCCTCCGTAGGTTACGTATGCTTTTTTGCTTTCAAGCAAAACACCGATTGAATCTGTTCCGACTGCATAAAGGTTTTCTATGGCACTTCCATCGGTTTTTAAAACACGCATCTGGCTGTCTATATCAAGGCCGCCGCATGAAGAATAAACATAGGTTGCACCTTTGATTGCATAATAGCGGTTTGATTTACCGATTCCGGCTTTTGTAGCGGCTTCTTCCAGTGAAGGAACACTGATTGCTTTTGCAAGTTCTGCAAGGCTTGAAGCTTTAAATGCATCGCCTTTCTGTTCAGCTACCGTAAGAATTTTATCAAGCGTTGTAACAGGTACATTTGCAGAAGGTTTTCCGCCCTGTGCATAGAAAGTCGGTACATTGATTTTTGCAAGGCCTTTTTCGCGGATGTTTTTCATCTGTTCTTCAGTGTAAATTGCGTAGTAATTTGGTCCTGCCTTCCAGCTGTCAAATGCTAAAAGTCTTCCAACCTGATCGTTAAAATATTTTCCGTTTCCGTCTACAAGAAGAGTTTTTGTGTCCAGAACCATGCTTGTAAGGATTGCTTTTTCATCTTTTGTAAGTTCTTCCGTACGGATTATGTTTTCAAGATGTGCAATGTGGGCAACCGGGGCAACATCCGGATTATATAATGCTGCTCCAAGAGCCTGTGCCATTTTAATACCTGCCCCGTCGTTCTGGGTAACGGCCCTTGTGTGCCATACGCCGCCAAGATATTTTGTGCTCATTTCAGGATCGCCGATAAATCCGCCTGTAGCAAGAATTACTGTCTTTCCGTAAATTTCATAAGTTGTTCCGTCATAGTATTTTGCCTTTACGCCTGTAACCTTGCCTGATTTGTCTGTAATTAAAGATTCTGCTGTAAGTTCAAGCATGTAAGTGCTTTTGGGATTGCGTTTTTTTGCAGCTTCGATTGAATTTACATAGCCGATATCTTTGTTTTTGCCTGATTTGTCTGTGTAAGCCGTCCATACTTTCCATGGATGCGGGTTAAAGAAAGCTTTTAATGTATCGCCGAACTTAAAGTCGTAATTCTGTTCAAGCCAGTCAAAAGCACTGCCTGATTCATTTACCATAAGGCTTACCATTTCTTTTTTAGCCTTGCCGTCTGTGTATTCCATCCAGTCTTCAATAAGCTCATTTTCTTCAACGAATTTTCCGCCATTTGAAGCAACGCGGCTTGGCGGGTTAATTGCCATTGGACCTGAAGTATTGGTTGAATTTCCGCCGATCTTTGCGGCTTTTTCAATTCCGAAAACAGAAGCTCCCTGTTCTGCAGCTCCAAGATAAGAAGTAAGACCTGCGCCGCCAAGACCTACAACGATTACGTCATAGCCTTCTATTTTTTTTGTTTTATTTGATTTTTTTACAGGTTTATACCATGCATCAGGATTTCCTCCTGCCTGTGTAATTGCGTCTGCGATGATTGTTTTTACAGCTGAAGAAGAAACAGTAGCTCCCGTAATTACATCTGTTGCAAGGTTCTGAGATTTAATTACACGCGGAATAAAGTTATTCTGAACAGTTTCAAAAATTGTATCTGAACTGCCGGATTCCTTTACGGAAATGTCTGTAATTGCATTGTTTTTGAACGTTACGTCAAGCGTCATAAGTTCAGTTACGCTGTAAGAAGGAGCTGAGGCTGTATAAGTCCCGTCCTTAACGTTTTTGCCGCTTTTTGCAGAAGTTGATTTTCCTTCTGCTTTTTTTACTGCTTCAGAAAGAGCTGTGTGTACTGCCTTGGAAGTAACTGTTGCGCCGCTTACAGAATCAAGTTTTTCTGAAGAAAATCCGCTTACAGAAGAACCTTTAATTTCTTCAAAAAGTTTACTATTAAATTCTGCAATGGCCTGTCCGCCGATTGCAGCCGTTTCTTTTTCGCCTGTAGCTTTTACGTTTGTAATTGTTCCGTCTTTAACAGAAACAGTAACCGTTACTTCACCGCCAAATCCTGTTGACCTGGATGTGAATGTTCCGTTTTTGCCGGAGCATGAAAGCAAAATCATTGCGGATAAAAACACCGCTGCGTTTTTTAACAATTTTTTCATTTAGAATACCTCATTTCTTCTATACTATATCTTGTAATTGAATTTGCATAGAGTTTTATACCAGGTATAAATCAGAACTGTGAGCATAGCAGATTTGGCAACTGCAAAAGCTGCTTAAAAAATGGTTAATAAATAGTTAAAAAAATAATTTTTTTTCTTGCGTCCTGTATAAAGTCATGTTAGTATAAGGCTAGGTTGGAAAGTGGATGCTTTCAGAAAATAATATATCAGTTTCTGTTTTTTGAGATGTAGAGTGAAACAGATGCCGGTTTGTTCTATGAAGAAAGAGGAATGATGAATTTGCATTCCCGTAGGACAGGCATTGTTGTTTCACTTTTTGTTTTTTAAGACGGATTCTGTGATTCTGAAGGTAAAATTTAATAATTCTTAAGGAGGAATTATAAAATGAAAAAACTTATAAAATCTATGATGTTGGGAATTGCAGTTTTGGGAGCAGCTAATGTTTTTGCAGCACCAAAGGCAAAATCACTTATTCTTGCTACAAAGTTCCTTGATTCAGAAGAAACAGCAATGTCTTTGCGCAAGGTTGAAAAAGCAATCAACGAACGCGGTAAGTCATGCAATCTTTCTATTAAAATGTATCCAGGTCTTACTTATGCAAAAGCAGCTGACTGTATGGAACAGATTACACAGGGTGCTAACGTAATTTCTTGTGATGGTATCAACTTTATCGCAGAATACGTACCGGATTACGACGCTGTAACAGGTCCATTCTTGTATGCAGACATGGCAGAATATCTTGCCATGACAAAAACAAAGCTTGTTAAAGACCTTAATGTAAAAGCTGCAAAACAGGGAATCCACGTTCTTTCTTTGGACTATGTATTCGGTTTCCGCAGCATGATGACAAACAAAGTTATCGCAAAACCAGCTGATATGAAAGGTTTGAAGATTCGTGTACCAGAATCAAAAATCTACGCTTATACATTGGAAGCTCTTGGTGCAACACCAATTGCTATGCCTTATGTAGATACATATTCAGCTATCCAGCAGAAAGTTATCGACGGTGTTGAAGGTTCTATCTCTACATACTGGGGAACAAAACAGTATGAAAACGTAAAGAACTATTCTCTTACAAACCACATCCTCGCTGTTTCTGGTATTGCAATGTCAGAAAGCTACTGGAAGAAACTTTCAAAAGAACAGCAGCAGATTATTGCTGAAGAATTTGAAAAGGGTGCAAAAGATCTTTACGATGTAACAATGGCTAAAGAAAGCGAAATGATGGAACAGCTCAAAGGTGTTGGCGTAAAAGTTAACACAGTTGATACACCAGCTTTCTCTCAGGCTTGTAAGTCAGTTTATTCAAAAGACAAATTCCCGAAATGGTCAGAAGGAATCTTTGACAAGATCCAGGCTGAACTTAAGATTATCCGCTCAAAGAAGTAGGATTTTCTGATTTAACTGCTTTCTGAATCGGTTTGCAAAAGCTGAATTCGGAAAGCAGTTTTAATGTCCGCAGACCTGTTTTATCAGGCTTTTTGCAGATTTTCTTAGAAGAAAATATTAAGTTAAAAAACAGGAAACAATAAAATATGGAGGGAAAATTGAAATTCGATAAAAAGGATTTATTATCCAATTTTGAATTGTATCTTGGTGGAATTTTTATTTCTTGCACCGTTATCGTTACAATTATCAACGTATTTACCCGCTACTGCTTGGGATTCACATTTTTCTGGAATCAGGAAGTAGCTTTGATTGGCTTTGTATGGGCAATCTTTCTTGGAGCCGCAGGGGCTTTTAAACATAACATGATGATGGGTGTAGACTTCCTTTTGCAGGTTACACACGGCAAGGCAAGAAAAACAATCAGATTGATAAGCAGTATTCTTGTAAGCTTTATTACAATTACAATGCTTGTTCTTTCTTCATCATATATTTTGAAGAGCAGGAAAATTACTCCTGTTCTTGAAATCTCTTATAAATGGTTAAACTTGAGCATTATTCTTGCTTTCATTTTCATGTCTATCTATTCAGTAAATAAGGTAATTAAAGAAGTTCTTATCTGTCTTGGAAAACTTCCTGAACCATCTTTGCTTACAGAAGAAGTTACTGAAATTCTTGGGGAAAAAACAGGGAGGGACGCTGAATGATTTTTACACATCCGATGTTTCCTATTGCAGTTCTGTTCATTCTTTTCTTTATGAATGTACCGATTGCGCTTTCTTTAATTGGTTCAACACTTTATTACTTTGTATTCATTAACGATAACATGCCGACAAGCCTTGTAATCCAGCAGTTTGTTTCGGCTGTAGAATCGTTCCCATATCTTGCAGTTCCTTTCTTTATTATGCTTGGTTCTGTAATGAATTATTCAGGTTTGAGCGACAGCCTTATGGACTTTGCAGAAGTACTTGCAGGTCACTTGAAAGGTGGTCTTGCTCAGGTAAACTGTGTACTTTCTGCTTTGATGGGCGGTATTTCTGGTTCTGCAAATGCTGATGCAGCTATGGAATCAAAAATCCTTGTTCCTGCAATGTTAAGAAAGGGTATGCCTTTGGACTTTGCAGCAGCTGTTACAGCTTCTTCTTCTGCGGTTTCTCCTGTAATTCCACCGGGAAACAACCTTATCATGTACGCTTTGATTTCTGGCGTTACAGTAGGTGATATGTTCCTTGCAGGTTACACACCTGGTATTTTGATGACAATTGCATTGATGATTACTGTATATATCATTGCTGTAAAACGTGGATATGCTCCTAGCCGTGAAAAGCGTGCTACTCCTGTAGAAGTATTGCGCCAGGCATTCAAATCAATCTTTGCTCTTTGTATTCCTTTTGTAATCATCCTTGGTATGCGTCTTGGTGTTTGTACACCTTCTGAAGCTGGTGGTGTTGCAGTTCTTTTTGCATTCGTAATCGGAGTTTTTGCACACAAAAAATTAAAGCTTCACCACATTCCGATTATATTGAAAGAAACTGTTCAGAGTACAGGTTCAGTAATGATTATTATTGCAGCTGCAAAAGCATTCGGCTTCTACATGTCATGCGAATCAATTCCTGAAATGATTACAACAGCATTGCTTGGACTTACACAGAACAAGTTCCTGCTTTTGATGGTAATCAACGTAGTTCTTTTGATTGTTGGTATGTTCATTGAAGGTGGTGCTGCATTGATTATTCTTGCACCTCTTTTAGTACCGGCTGTTATGAGCCGCGGTGTAGACCCATTACACTTTGGTGTAATCATAATTGTAAATATTATGATTGGCGGTTTAACTCCACCATTCGGTTCAATGATGTTCACAGTATGTTCAATTGTAAACTGTCGCTTTGACAAGTTCGTAAAACAGGTATGGCCGTTCATCGTTGCCCTCCTTGTTGTACTTGTTGTTGTTACATACTCAGAAAACATTGCCCTTGCTATTCCGAAACTGTTCGGCTATCAGGCAATCCATAATGGAGTTCAGGCTCTTGCGGGCTGATGTAAAATACAGCTGATTTTAAGTTGTTTTGACGGCACGGGTTTTACGCCCGTGCTTTTTTTTTGCTAAAAAATAAATGAAAATTCTTTAATGTTCTCTCTTTCAGAACGTCATATTCTGTGATAGAATAAAAGCACGGGAAAAAACTTATTACAAAGGGAGAAAAACAAAAGTATGAGTAAGAAAATACCTTTTGAAACGCTGAAGCAGACTATAAAAAAAGCTCTGCTCAACGCAGGGCTTTCTGAACAGCAGGCAGAAATCTGCTCACAGATTCATTCAGAATCCAGTGCGGATGGAGTAGAGAGCCACGGGCTGAACAGGATTCCAAGGTTTGTTGAATATATAAATAAAGGCTGGATAAATCTGCAGGGTAAACCTGTTTTAACAGGTGCAAAAGGAGCCGTTGAAAATTATGACGGTCAGCTTGGTATTGGCATTACCAATGCGCTTTTTTGTTCGGAGCGTGCTGTAGAACTTGCAAAGGTTCACGGAATTGGCTGTGTTGCATTAAAAAATACTACGCACTGGATGCGCGGCGGAACATATGCCTGGAAGATGGCTGAAAAAGGTTTTGTAAGTTTTGCATGGATTAATACAGAAGGCTGCATGCCTTTGTGGGGCAGTGATGAACCGAGTGTCGGAAATAACCCTTTCTGTATCGGTCTTCCACGCAAAAAAAGCCCTGTTATTCTTGACATGGCAATGAGTCAGTATGCATATGGAAAGCTTGGTGTTTACAGGCTGGCCGGTAAAGAGCTGCCTTTCCCGGGCGGTTACGATAAAAACGGAAACCTTACGACAAATCCTGGTGCTATTGAAGAAACTATGCGCGCTTTGCCTGTTGGTTACTGGAAAGGCAGCGGACTTGCCCTTGCGCTGGATATGGCTGCGGCAGTTATGGCAAACGGAAAATGCGGTTCTGATATGAACGCAAAGACCGGCGGCAGTTGCGGCGGTTGCTGTCAGGTATTTATCGCCTACGACCCGTATATTTTCGGCGAAGAATCAGAAATCCAGAATATTATGGACAGGCGTGTTGAGGCTGTTCATAATGCGCATCCTGCCGAAAAAGGAAAAACTGTTACATTCCCGGGGGAACGTACTGTTATGACCAGAGAAAAAAGCATGAAAGAAGGCGTAAATGTTGACGAAGTAGTGTGGTCTCAGGTTGAACAGATTGCCGCCGGAAATACAGACACTAAAGATATTGCAAGTTCCTGAGCATTTTTATTGAGAACATAAAAAGAATTACAATATAGGATAGGAAAATGGAAAAAGAACCGAAAGTAAAATCTTTACAGAAAGCACTTGATGTTTTAAGCTGTTTCAGCTCTAAAAAGCCAAAGCTTGGGGTTTCTGAAATTGCGCGTATGCTGGATTTGAATAAAAGCAATGTTCACAATATTCTTTCTACGCTGGAAAGTGCCGGTTACGTGCGCAAAGGTGCCCTTACTGATAAATATTTGCTTGGAAATAAAATCCTTGAACTGTCCTATACGGTAATGTCTTCCTATAAATATACGAATGCAATTCTGCCTGAAATGGAAGCACTATCTAAAAAGCTTAATGCAATCGTGTATTTTGCAATTCCTCATGGAACTTATGTTCTGTATCTTTTTGCAAGTTATCCTTCCAGTTTTGCTACAAATATTCCGTACAGGTCAATAATGGGCGAAACAGCACCTTTTTACTGTACTTCGCTTGGAAAAGCCATGCTTATGACTATGGATAAGACTGAAATGGAAGAGCATCTTAACGATCAGCGAATTCAGTTTACTCCAAATACGTTTATGGATAACGATTCTCTTTTTGCTGACATCGAAGAAAGCCGGAAAAGAGGTTATGCGATTGATGAAATGGAACTTGAAATGAACGTAAGAAGTGTTGGCGTACCTGTAAAAGACCGTAACGGAAAACTTATTGGTGCGTTGAGTGCTTCAGGCCCTGGCAATGTAATTACAGTGGAAAAAGTTCCTGAAATTGCGCAGGAACTTTTAACGGCGGCTTTCCAGATTAGGGAAAGAATATAACTTGTTGCTTTTGTTTGCTTTCGCCACCTTCGGCGGCTGTAGCAAACAAAAAAAGAGTGTAGTTTTACACTTCTTACATTAAAAGGATTTTATATGGCAGAAAATAATACGGAAAGCACATTCAATAGACTTGCAGCCAGTATAACTTCTGATGAGCGGAAAATTTTATTGGAAAAAATAAGAAATTTCTCTCCTGCTCTTGGAGAGCAGACTCTGGAATGTCCTTTTCCTCAGATTGATACAACACAGACTGCAATTCAGGAAGAATTAAAATCTGAGTTTTTTTTATATAAAATCTTATTGTGGATTCGTGCTTTTCTAAAAGGTGTTCCTGTAGAAGAAGTCTTTCAGAAAGATAAAGTTGCAAGTCTTGCTTCCGAACTTGCAACAATTGCTCCTGGGCTTATTGATTTTAACCACCGCTATTTGACTACAATTTTTTACGGCTATATAAAAGAATTAAAGTATTGTGCAGAATTTTTTAAGCCGTATCTGATGACTGTTCACGAAAATATTGGTGTTTACTATGTTTTTTTAAGCACCTTTGTTCTGCCTGATATTGATATGATGATTAACAGCGAAGTTGATCCGTTTCAGACTCCGCCAAGTCCAAATGTAACAAAGGAACATCGTGCAGCGCTTCTTAGAAAACTGGATGACCTTTTAAAAGGTATTCCGCCTATTTCAAGAAACGTTATGTACAAGTCCGTTCAATGTATTGACTGGCTTACTCAGTTTTCCATGCTGCCTTTTGATGATTTTCTTTCTACATTTGTAAGCTATTTTGAAGATAATCATGTCTGTTCTTTTGAAAATGTAGGAAATATTTTTTCCGAATTTGTAAGGGTTCTTTCTGCAGGGCGTTCAGTTACCGGCGAAATTCTTGAATCCATATATCTTTTTACCGCTGATAAAAAAGACATGCGGGCAATGGATGAATTCCTTGTAACGGCAGAAAAACATCTTGAAGTTTTGCATTCGTTTATAATTTCTGTTCCGCTTTTGAATATCGGTAAGGTTGTTTTTGATGATTATTGCTGGCAGCCGCCTGCATTTGGCGGAGCTGAAGACTGGTTTGTAAAGTTCAAAGGCGAATGGAAAGTACGTTTTGACATGCGCTGGGAAGAATATCTTTTTGAATGCAAAAAAGAAGGTCAGCGCATTCTTCTTAAAAACTGTTTTGGCATGGATGCTTTCCCGCTGCTTGAAAACCGTCCGTGGACGCAGATTTGGGGCGGACTTCCGTTCAGAAATGAATATACGGCAGGCTTTTTAAGCTGGTACATGGAAAAACTTTTTCAGAAAAATATCAAGGTATTGCGCTTTTTACAGCTTGAAGGTGATTTTTCAGATTCCAATAATAAGGAAGATTTAACAAAATCGTTGAATGATCTTGTTCAGATAGAAAGTTCAATCCGCACTTTAAATAAAAATCTTAGAAAAGACGGCGAAGTAGGGCTTCTGTTAGACAGGCTTTCTTCAGACCATTTGCGAACCGCCACAACTCAGAAAAAAATTAAAACGATGATAAACGGTTGTGAAGCAACCGTTGTAACGGCAAAAATGGATTTTTGTTCTGCACTGCGCATTATTGTAAAGGTTTTACAGGGCGTTTTCGGTGAAATTGAAGATTCTGATTACGGACATATAAAGAATTTTTCAACGATTGCAGGCAGAAAGAATTCCAGCTACATTATTGAACTTCAGGAAATTAAGCAGAATTATATAAATATACTGAATCTTATAAGCGGTATTGAATTGCTTGAAGTGGAAGATAAAAAATAGAATTTGCCGGCAGCTTACGCTTAACGCCTTTTGTGTCATTCGCGATTTGCCGTTGTTGCTATGCGTCACTCGCGATTTGCCGGCAACAAGTTGCCGTCGCTCTATGGCGGTTTCGCGGGGGCGAAACCGAGACTCGCTCAAATCGCTGCGCCACTCGCGATTTGCCGGCAATAAATTGCCGTCGCTCCCTAGATTGATTAAATCCTTTAAAAATACGATAATCTGCGCATGGAAACACGTAACATTTTTGAAAACCTTTCTTGTATCGACCACAGATACTCTTTGTCGGAGGCTGACGCTTTTGCCGGTCTTTCTAAATACATTTCAGAAGAAGCTTCTATCCGTTCATGTGCAAAATGTGAAGCAGCTCTTGTAAAAGCTCACTTAAAAATCCGCGGACAACTTACAGATGCCGTAGCTTCTGAACTTGATAAAGTTGCAGAAAATATTGATCCGCAGGAAGTTTATACAGAAGAAGAAAAAACAAAGCATAACATCCGTGCCCTGGTTAACGTTATGAAAACCAAGGTTAATTCAGAAATCGGACCGCTCATTCATCTTGGTGCAACTTCAGTTGATATTCTGGACACGGCATTAAGCTGCCGCATGCGCGATGTTACTCACAATGTCGTGCTTCCTGAACTTAAAAAACTTGAAAAATATCTTTGTGAAATTGCAGAACGCGAATGCGCAACCCCACAGGTTGGACGTACTCACGGTCAGCACGCAGTTCCAATTACCTTTGGCTGGAGCATTGCAGAATTTGTCAGTCGCCTTGGAAAATCAATTTTGCGCATAGAAGAATTAAGCAACCAGCTTGTTGGAAAGCTTGCAGGTCCTGTTGGAAGTTACAACGGACCTTCCATGATTGTAAAGGATCCTGAAGAACTTGAACGCATTTATACAGGCTTCCTTGGTTTGCAGCCTTCTGAATATTCAAATCAGCTGGTTGAACCGGAACATGTTCTCCGTCTTCTTTTGGAAATGAATGTTGCCTTTGGAATTATTGCAAACCTTGCAGATGATTTGCGCAATTTGCAGCGTTCAGAAATCGGCGAAGTATTTGAATATTTTGCTTCTACACAGGTAGGCTCTTCAACCATGCCGCAGAAACGAAATCCATGGAACAGCGAACACGTAAAATCTTTGTGGAAGGCAATGTGTCCGCGTGTAATTACGTTCTACATGGATCAGATTAGTGAACATCAGCGTGATTTAACCAACAGCGCAAGCCAGCGTTTTATTGCTGACTATGTTTCAGGCTTTACAATGGCCGTTGCCAGAATGAATAGCGTTGTAAAAGGCCTTCAGGCAGATAAAGAAGGTATGGCCCGAAACCTTCAGGGAGCAGGCGGAAAAGTAAAAGGCGGAGTTCTTGCAGAGCCTGCTTACATTCTGCTTGGCGAAGCAGGTTACAATGACGGTCACGAAATTATCCGTAACATTACTCTTGAAGCAGAAAAATCAGGCAAGACATTCTTTGAAGTATTAAAGACTCATACAAAAGAATTTGCAGATATTACGGCTCAGCTTGAAAAACTTGGTTTTGAAAATCCTGCAAGTTTCTTTGAAAATCCTGCAAATTACTGCGGTCT
>JAEEWW010000057.1 GCA_016287815.1 Treponema sp.
GGCTTTAAACAACCGATACAGTGTTATTTACTATTTCTTTCACCCTCGCAATTGTCATATTCAGCGATTTTATGTGGAGAAGCGCTTAATCGTGCCACGTCAAAGTAGCTAATCGTGTCACATCAAAGTAGCTAATCGTGCCACGTCAAAGCAGCTAATCGTGTCACATCAAAGCAGCTAATCGTGTCACATCAAAGCAGCTAATCGCATTTTGAATACCAAAATCAACAAAATCCCTTTTTTAACTAATTTTTTTGCAATTTTTTTAATTTTTTTTTCAAAAAATTGCAGGTTTTTTAATTTCAAAACAATTAATTATGTGAAGACTAAGGTTTAGTCAAAGTAATCTTATTTTGATGCCGGTAAAGCATCATAAAACGGAGGCTCGTATGAGTAAGACGACAGTTATCGAGTATGAAGACTCGGATGGAATGGGAACAGTAACTCTCTGTGCAAACCCATTTAAGGATGGCAAATTTTATGCAAAGTTTGACCGAACAACAGTGAACATTGACAATCTGATTGCAAGGATTCAAAAGAAAGAAGTTGGAACTAATGCAATCATGGCAAAACAAATGGCTTCTTTGTTCAAGGCTGAAATTCTTGAAGCCTTTAGCCGGGGAGAAGCAGTGAACCTGTTTGACTTAGGAACACTTTACATTAAGGCAACAGGAGAACTTAACGGGAAAAGCCCGGAAACAGCAAGAATTTCAAACTTCCAGGTTAAGTTTACCGCTTCAAAAGTCACTAACGATGCTGTATCTTCACTGGGAATAAAGAAAATAGTTATGTCAAACACAAGTCCAATCATCAGTTCACTGACAGATCTTTATTCAGGAGAGAAAACAGATAGCTTTACTCCTGGAAAATCAATACGCATTGAAGGTAGCCGGCTTAAAATTGCAGGGGAAGAAGGCGGAATTTTCTTTGCACCGGTTACAGAAAAAGGGGAACCTGATACTGATGAAACAAAATGGACTAAGGTAAGCAAAGTTATTCGTAATGTTTCAAAGACTTTAGAATTCTTTTTACCTGAAGAGCTTGCAAAAGAAACTCCTTACTGTATTGCTGTAAAAACCAATAGTTCCGGAAGTAGTGCAAGCAAGAAATCCTATTCAATTGCATTCAGTGACGTAGTTACTGTAAAGGCAGCATAGGCTTTCTTAAGGGCAGTCTGCCACAGAGCAGCCTGCCCTATTCCTTTATGATTGACATATTTTTCAATTTACTTCATATAATATAATCGTTATGACTAAGAGTTTATTAAAAAAAGCCGCATTTGCGTGCACACTTTCGATTTTAACGGCAATTTTTATTGCAAGCTGTAAATCAGCTCCTGTAACAGACAATACTGAAAGTACAGTTACAGAACAAAAGCCAGAAACAACTTATGTTAATACCGCCCCGGACAGAGACGGAAAGATTTTTACTGTATGCATTTTTACAGATATTACAGAAGTTACCGCAATAGACATCGATAATCATGAAAACAAAGTTGCGATTCCTCTAAATAAATGTAAATACAATTCAGAAACAACAGAACTTTCGATTGATATACCAAAAGCAAATATGCCTAAGGGTAATTTTGCCTTCCATATAGTAGGCGTTCCGGTTTTCCCTGCAAGATTCATTCTGCACGCACATGATGATAAAAGCGGAAAGCCCGCCGTCTTTATAGAAGGAAAAGAAGCATCCGAAGGTGCTGACTATACTTTTGACAATAAAACAAAAGAGCTTGCATTTATAAAAGAAATTGATGCCGACAAGACTTCATACCTTTTAAGCTGGCGTATAAAAGACGGTTTTAACACAATAGGAAATAAAACAGACGACTTTAAAAGTGCCTATGATTTACTTTTAGGCAAATGGGCTTCTGCAAAACAGAGATAAACACCCTGCTTAAACTACAGCCTGATGCAGACAGTAATTCTATCAGGCAAAAGGGAAATGACAGGTTCTTTTCTGCTGCTTTCTGATTTTAATGCTGCCCTTCTGTGAAGATATGGAACTAAAAATCCTACTGTAGAACCAAATACAGCCCCACAGGCTATATCAGACGGAAAATGACAGCCAGCTGGAATTCTTGAAAGAGAAGTAATTCCTGCCAGCGTAAAAGATGAAAGGCCTACAAGCCATTTTGCATTAGATTCCGGAGACAGCTGGCTGTATACATAGGTAGAAAATGATGCTATGGCAAAACCGTTCATCGCGTGTCCGCTTACAAAACTTTCATTCGGGTCGATTCTGGAAGGAGAGCTTTCATAATAAGTATACGGACGCTCGCGCCCTGCAGTTCTTTTTATATAGTTTTTTATTCCGTCGTTAATCAAAATTGTTTCTACAGACATTACAAGAACTTCTTTCCAGGCTTCTTTTTCTGCCGTAAAATTCAATGTTAGCTGTTCTGCTGCCAGAGCAAAAAGCACGCTCCAGCCAAATACATCCATATTAAAATCGTAGGGATGCATGAAGTTTCTGTCAAAAGAATTAATGTCATCTTTACTGTAAGAATTACGCTCAGGGCGCGGATAGCATAAACTTGAAATTTCTAATGCCGCCCCGGAAGCAAGGCAGATAGAATCGCTTACAAGATCAAGTTTAAAAACAGGCTCTTTTGCGTAAGAAGATAAAGACAGTATCGATAAAAATAATAAACTTATTGCAAAACGCCGCATCATTTTATTCATATAAATCGTATTATCCGTATTGTTCCGTATTGTATTGTTCAGGGCTTTTTACTGCTTTTGATTTAAATTTGCAGAAATAAATATTTCTTCCTGATACCAGTCAATCAGCAGTGAAAAGATTTCTTCGCTATAGCCTGCACATCTTACACGGATTTTCCAGACATTACCGGAAACAAATTTCTTAGAAGGGATTTCTTTTATTGAAGTCCATTTACCGTTATATAAAATAGAGCACTCTGCCTTATCAGAAAGATTTTCGCCAGTCTGTGCGTCTTTTGCAGAAAATCTTACGCGAAGCGGTCTGTAAGCATTCTTTAAAAAATCATAGTCAAATTCTTTTTTATCCTTGCCTATTTCAACAGAATCCCACCAGACATAGGAACCTGCAACAATTTTAATTCTGTAAAGGCCAGGCCTTAAATATACAGGCTTTATAAAAGCGGTTTCCTTATCCTGTTCTATAAAGCTGCGCCTGCTTCCTGAAACTTCAGGAATTTTATCTGAATCATTTACAAAAAAATACGCGTAAACCGGAAGACCTGTTCCATGAGTTTCTGGCATTTTCATCGTAATTGAAACTGGCGTATACCATGGCCGCAATAAAGTTTTATGAATATAGCCTGCCTTCCATAAAAGGTTTATTGCAATACAAAAGGCACATACTGCACAGCACGCTATAACAACCGGAGATTTACGGTTTGCCTTAAAAGGCGGAATTTTAAGAGGATTAGAAGAGATTACAAGTTTTGCAAGAAGGACGCGAAGTTCGTGGGTATTAAAATGCTTCAGATAGCGTCTGATTATTTTTATAATCGGGTCTACCGTCTGAAAGCGCGAAGAAGGCTTTGCCTTCAGCATCTTTTTTACAAGCCTGTCAATGATTGGATTTACTTCAGGATTCAGTTTAGAAGGTTTTGTGTATCTGCCTTTTTTTACAGCCTGAATCATCGCTTCCGGGGTTGTTACGGCAAAAGGTTTTTCGCCTGTTGCCATTTCATATAGCATTACGCCAAGAGCGTAAATATCTGCCCTTTTATCTACACTGCGGCTGTCTTCAAACTGTTCAGGCGGCATATAGGCAGGAGTTCCAAGCATTGCACCGTTTTTTGTAACGCTTTCATAAGTAGAAAAGGTTACCGTTGCATCACTGTTTTTTAGTTTCTTTGTATCTGCCGAATTCTGTTTTTTTTCATCTGCGCTGTTATGAAGATTTTCTTCAGTGTCTTCTGTGGCAATTCCAAAGTCTGTAAGTTTTATTTCTGCCCTGCGTGAAATTAAAATGTTTCCGGGTTTTATATCCCTGTGGACAATTCCCTTTGCATGAGCATATTTTAAGGCATAGCACGCATCTAAAAGAACAAGCAGGGAAAGCTCTGTTCCAAGTTTTTTTTCTTTTTTGATTAATTTATCAAGTGCCATACCGTCAACAAATTCTTCAACCATGTAGCGGTAAGAACCTTCAGTAAAATAGTCAAACAGATGGACTATATAAGGATTCTGCATATCAAGCAGAATCTGGGCTTCCCTTTTAAAGCGTTCCCGGGTTTCCGGAGTTCCGCGCCCGGTCATTTTTTTTATTACTACTTCCCTTTTTAGTGAAGGATGAACAGCCTTATATACTACGCCCATACCACCGCGGGCAATTTCATTTTTTACTACATATTTTCCGATTTTTTCTGGAACATCTGCCATATTTTTACCTCATTATATAACGCTGACTATATCTGTTTCAGGATTAAAAGTTCTTTCCGGATAGACAAGAACAACATTCTGCCTGTTAGGATTATGAATCTGCACAAAACGACGGCCTTCTTCCATGCGATAGCGGCCTGTAACGGGTCTGTGTCCTGCAAAATAATATGATTTTTGCTCTGAAAGGCCGCAGGTAAAATCTTCAAGCATTTTTTCTGCACTGAATTTCTGAGCTTCTCCGTTATTAGTCCAGATTAAACCCTTTACAACTTCCGGATTGTTTCTGCCTTCTACAAGTTCATTATAGCTGAAAGCGCGGGCAGGTTCTGCGTGACTTACAATGCAGTTATCAAACAGGGCAGCAAGCGGCAAATCTTTTTCAAAGCATGAATAAAGATAAAGAATATCATCACCGTAGTATTCTACAATAAAGCGCCTT
Organism: Treponema sp.; assembly: GCA_016287815.1. Taxonomy (GTDB): domain Bacteria; phylum Spirochaetota; class Spirochaetia; order Treponematales; family Treponemataceae; genus Treponema_D. The sequence continues at coordinate 4,819 of JAEEWW010000057.1, forward strand.
GTCATAAGGCTTTCTTCTACGAATTTGCGGAAAGGGAAATCTCCGTCTGATTCAAGGCTTTCTATGTTTTCATGGTTTCCTTTTAAAAAGTGAAAAACTTCAGGGAAAGCACATTTACATTCCATTACAAGGCGCATTAAAGAAAGGCCTTCTGCCATTTCTTCTTTCATTGCGCTGCCGGCATTCTTTCCGTTGCAAAAATCTTTCCAGGCAGAAAGCCAGCGTTCTTTACCACGGGATTCAGAATGAAGGCCGTCTCCTACGCAGACAACACGCAAAAGCCGTTTCTGCAGGGCATCTAAAACAGTAAGGGGTAAGCCTTCCCTGTCGCAGACAAAATCTTCAGGAAGCACAAAATTAAGTATATTCTTAAAAAAATAAAACCTTGCATGCAAATCAGGAACGATAAGCAGAGGCATGTTATCTGTGCTACTCTGGATACCCTGGTCTTGCGACTTTTTTCCTTCAGGGCCATGCACGGAAAAGCAGTTTCTAAAGTCTAGAAGACCACCTGTGCCGCCGTCGCCGGCACGTACCCTGTAAGAGACGTTTGAGTTTTCAAATAAATCTGTAACACGAACCAATACTTCAAAGAGTTCATCATGCGACGGCAATTCAGCCTTGCTAAGAGATAAAAGTCTATTTATAGAAGAATCAGTATCTTTTGCGGACATGCGGTCAGTTTTACGAAATCACAAGCGATGAACTGCCTACAGAAACCATGTCACCGGAATTCAGCTTTATGTACTTGTCAGAAGGAATCTTTTTTCCGTTTAAATAAGTTCCGTTCGTGCTTGAAAGGTCTTTTAAGAAATAGGCATCCTTAATCTTTTGAATCATGGCATGGTGACGGCTTACAAGTTTGTTGTCTAAGACGATATTATTATCGCTGTCACGACCGATTGTAATCTGGGCAACGAGTTTGATTTTTCTCTTATTGAACACAAGGTAGGAAACAGGTTTCATCTGTGCAATTACATCAAGATGTTTTCCTACGGCACTATCTGTAACTATTGTAGAATCATCCATGTTTATAGAGTATATAGCACAATTTAACTCTGGGCAAACGTTTATAGTGCAAAATTGATATGAAGGGTGCTTTGTGTTATACTTATTTAAGGCAATATTTAATAAGTCGTTTTTAGCGATTTTTAGAAGTTACCCTAAGTATTTGTGAAATGAATATTGAAAAGGGGCTGTCAATTCTTATCAGTCAGTTCCTTCAAGATATTTCATACAACAATAAAACTTTTTTAGAAATTCCTGAGGAGGGAAAGAAAATGAAAAAAACGTTATTTGTAATTGCAATCGCAGCAGCACTTTCAGTTTTTATGAGCTGTGGTTCAACAAAAGAAGCTTCTAAAGGAGAAGAAGCAACAGCCGCTTCAAAAGTAGCAAAGGTAATTGGAGCAGAAGGCGTTGAACGTCCGGGCTGGGTTATGGAAGGTAAAAAGTCACTTGAAGGTATTTATGCTGTAGGTTCATCAAAATTGAGCAACATGCAGAACTCTTTGAAAGCAGCACGTGTTTCTGGCCGTGCAGAACTTGCCAATACAGTACAGACAACCCTTAAAGGTGTTACAACAACTTATGCAGAAGATACAGGTATTGCTGAAGATACTTTGAACTATATGGAAGAAGCAATCGTTCAGAAAACAGAACAGGTGCTTGCAGGTTCTACACAGGCAGATTACTGGGTAGGTCCAGATAACACTGTTTATGTACTTATGTTCCTTCCTTATGAAGCTGTAGTTCCTGTTGTTAATGAAACAGTAAATGCATATACACCTGACAAGAAATCTGAAGCTACAGTAGACAAGGTTAAGGCTGCTGTAGAAAAATACAAGCTTTTGGATAACTAATTCAGTTTAGTTTGTGGCGCAAAGCAGCAAAATCAGCATATATAAAGCAATTGTGAACATGCGCTGTGCTTGCGCGCCACATAACGGATTTTTTTTATATTAAGGAACTAAAATGAAAAAACTTCTTTCATTCGTTATATTTTCGATTCTTGTACTTGCAAGCTGTTCATCAACAAAGATTCAGCGCGTAAGTGCTGATACAGAAATTGACGTAAGCGGTTACTGGAACGATACAGATGTCCGCAAAGTTGCGGAAGCAATAGTTGAAAACTGTCTTAATTCGCCAAGAATAAAGAATTTTCCTGCCCAGCACGGCGGAAAACTTCCTGTACTGATTCTTGGTTCTTACCGCAACCAGAGCGATGAACACATTGACACAGGCATTTTGACAAAGAAAATTGAAACAGCCCTTATTAACAGCGGCATGGTTGATTTTGTTGCAGATTCTAAGCAGCGTGCAGAAATTGATGCTGAACTTGAATATCAGCAGTCCCACGCAAGCGAAGAAACAGCAAAAAACCTTGCAAACGCAACAGGTGCTGACTTTATGATGCAGGGCTCTGTAAAGACAATAATCGATGCAGACAAAAAGACAACAGTCCGCTCTTACTTTGTTTCAACCGAGCTTATAGACATTGAAAAGCATCTTAAAGTTTTTGTTGATGAAAACGACGACATCAAAAAGGTTATCGGCAAAAGCAAAATTCGTAAGTAGGAATTATGAATAGAAGATTAACTACATTTGCCTGCCTGTTTCTTTCTGCCGCCTGTATTTTTGCCGGCGGCAATAAGAAAAACAAAAACAAGGAAAAACAGCCTGAATGGATAAATAATCCGACTTCTGTTTATGCAGAAAGCACTTACATTACAGGTGTCGGTTCTGCAAAAAAACGTAGCGATGCTGAAAATGATGCAATTGCTGCTGTCGGAAAATACATAAAGCAAACCATTCAGGCAGAAGAAAAAACAACTCAAGCATACTCAAGTTCAGGTTCCGGAAGTGAATCGTATCTTTCTGATATAAAAACTCAGACAACCATTAAAGATCTTGCCGGGGTTTCTATAAAAGAAAATTATACTGCTTCAGACGGAACAGAATATGCCCTTGCAGTTTTAAACAGAAACGAAAGCGGTTCGTTTTATCGCGGTAAAGTTGAAGAAAACAACAACGCAATTTCTCAGCTGCTTTCCGAGGCTTCAAAAAAAGAAGGAAGCATTGAAAGCTGTTCAAATGCAATGAAAGCTTATTCTCTTGCACTTGATAACGATTATTACCTTTCTCTTCTGGCAATAATTAAGCCTGTTTACAAAAAGTCAGCAGAAATTTCTTCTACTCCATCGAATGTTGTAGCTCAGAAAGTTTCTGATTTGCTTTCTAAAATAAACATCCTTATTTCTGTAGATGGCGATACAAACGGAAGAATTGCCGGTGCTCTGGCAAATTCTCTTGCTAAATTAGGAATTAAAACCTTTGGTGGAACTTCAGGCGGAGAAAACATCAGATACACTTTGTTTGCAAATGTTTCTTATGAGCCTGTAACTGTGAATGCGTCAAACTATTTTTTCTGCCGTTACAATATAAGCGTAGAAATGATTGACAAAACTACAGGAAAGAATGTTCTTCCATGGTCTAAAAACGCAAGGGTTGGAAAACTTTCCGCACAGGAAGCAGAAAGTGCAGCCGTAAAGGCCTTGGAAACTGTAATCAATAACGAATTTGCAAATGCAGTTTCTGCAAGCCTGAAATAGCAAAATCGGTAAGCTCGCATCGCGGGCGTCTCATTGTCGGACGCGACAGTTCTGAGATGGCATGCGCCATTTCAAAATAACAGGGCGCTAGTTTTATAATAGCTGGGCGCTAGTTCTGAAATGGCATGCGCCATTTCAAAATGGCTGGGCGCGACCCGACAATCTCTTTTTTAATTGCAAAAAATCCATTAAATAAATATACTCTTTCCCATGCGAAAGACACTTTTTATAGGCTCAACATGCGTTGATGTTATTTTAAATGTTCCATCTCTTCCTGAACCGGGCAAAGATGAAAACCTTACTTCACAAAAACTTTCTGTCGGCGGCTGTGCCTATAATGTTTCTTCCATTGCACGTCAGTTCAAGCTACCGTATACCTTATGTTCGCCTGTAGGTTCAGGCATTTACGGCGATTTTGTAAAAAAGCACTTTGAAAAACTTGATATTCCTGTTTTTACATATACACCGGAATCAAAAAACGGCTGCTGTTACTGTATCGTAGAAAACAACGGCCGACGCACTTTTTTATGTGAACACGGTGCAGAATATAAATTTAATCCTGAATGGTTTTCTACAATTGATTTTTCAGACGTAGATATCATTTATTTCTGCGGTCTTGAAGTCGAAGATACAGACGGAGAAAAAATAATCAGCTTTCTTGAAAGCAAAACAAATAAAGCAAACAGTCGGCAAAGCAAGGCTGCACACAATACAGGCAATTCCGCTGCATTAAACAAACCCGGAAACTCTGCCATTACGCTTGTTTTTGCCCCTGGTCCAAGAATCAACAGTATAAAACCTGAATTGCTTAAACGCATTTTTGCAATGCATCCCGTTCTTCATTTAAATGATGAAGAAGCTCTTTCTTTTACAAAAGCAGACAATGTTGAAAAAGCTTGTGACGAACTAGCCAAGCTCACAGATAATTCTGTAATAATCACAGAAGGAAAAGACGGAGCCTTCTGCTATGACAAATCTTTAAATGAAAAACGACACATTCCATGCGAAGGCAAAGTTACTGCAATTGATACAACAGGAGCCGGAGACTGTCACTGCGGCACTATTATTGCAGGACTAAAACAAGGCTATACACTTTTTGAATGCGTAAGGCAGGCAAATATCTTAGCTTCGTATATCGTAACAAAACCCGGCTCTACAATTCCTGATGAAGATTTTGCAATGGTAGCAAATCGCTTATAATCTACAATCAGCTTCTTGTACTGTAAACAGCTCATAATAATAAAAAAACCTTGAGACTTTTGCATAAAGCAAAAACCCCAAGGTCGCCTCCTTTTAGGATATCTCTTAAATGATATCCGAACGCTAAAAATTCACAGCAAGTGAAATTTTAGAATTACACAAATTAACTATGCAGCCTTATTTTGTTGCACGGCCAATAACAACTGCATCCTGTGCAGCCTTGCATTTTGCAGGATTTAAATATCCGCGAACAATGAAGATTACAAGGAATACTACTGCAGCGATAATACCTGTTGCATAAGAAATTGTGATACCCTGCTGTCCCATCTTAATAAGGTTGAAACATTCTGGAGCATACATAAGATATGTAATACTTACAGCTGACATGAATGTTGCAGGAATTGCACAAATCCAAGAAAGATTCTTGTTTTCGTAGTTAGCAACAAAGTACATTGCACCAGCCCAAAGAACGATCATAGCCAAAGTTTGGTTAGACCAAGAGAAGTATCTCCAAACTACGTTGTAGTCTACCTTAGAAATGATGTAACCAATCAAAAGCAAAGGAACTGCTACACTCAAGCGAACTTTGATATTCTTTTCATCAAGTTTGAACCAGTCAAAAATAACCATACGTGCACTGCGGAATGCTGTATCACCAGAAGTGATAGGACAAGCAATTACACCAAGCATTGCAATGATTGTTCCAACACCTGGAAGAAGACCTTTACACATTTCATATACAGAAGTAGCGTTTCCACCCTTTACTTTAAGCAGGGCTTCAAGTCCCATTCCACTGGCAGCTTTAGAAGGATCATAATAGAATGCGATTGCGGCAGAAGCCCAAACCATAGCGATGATACCTTCACAAACCATTGCACCGTAGAAAATCTTGCGGCCATCTTTTTCACTCTTTAATGTACGTGAAATAACAGGTGACTGAGTTGCATGGAATCCGGAAATAGCACCACAGGCTACAGTGATGAACATCAAAGGCCATATTGGTTTTTTGCCGGCTGCAGGATAAAGATTTGTAAGTGTCAATTCCATCATCGGGCGAGTACCAGAATGTGCAATTGTAGAAATAGCAATACCGATTGCCATCAAAATCAAACAGATTCCGAATACCGGATACAAACGTCCGATAATTTTATCTACAGGAAGTAATGTTGCAAGGAAGTAATAAATAAGAATTATTATTGTCCATGTCTTGATATTTAAGAAAGCATTATTTGCTGTAAGTTTTGCAAGAAGACCTGCAGGACCTACCATAAATACAACACCAACCATTACAAGAAGAACTACACCGAAAATACGCATAACAATCTGCATTGCTTTGCCCATGTATTTTCCTGTAACTTCTGTAATACTTGCACCATCGTTACGAACTGAAAGCATACCAGACATGTAGTCATGTACGGCACCTGCAAAGATTGTACCGAATACAATCCAGAGGTAAACACTTGGTCCCCACATAGCACCAGAAATAGCACCAAAGATTGGACCTAAACCTGCGATGTTCAACAGCTGAACCAGGAATGCCTTTGCATTAGACATTGGAACATAGTCTACACCATCAGGGTTCGCAATTGCAGGAGTTGCAGCATCAGTCGGAGCAAAGAAGTTTTCAACAACTTTTCCGTAAATGATGTATCCCACAATCAATAATGCGATACAGAGTAAAAAACTTATCATAAATACGCCTCCTAATTTTTTACCACAATTTAAGAATAACACCAGAATTTTCAGTTGTAAACGTTTTTTTGAAAAACGCAGTAAAATTAATCCAAAAATCTCTAACACCCGGTAAGAATGCCGTTTGGTCTTGCTTTTGCTGCGCGCATGTACTTTTGATAAATGACGCATTATGAGTTTGCACTATATTTGCATCTGCCAGGCATTATCGCTAAAATGTTTTTGATGGTACAGAAAACAACAGATATTACCTTATTATGCAAGGTAATAGATAACTATGGCGATATAGGAACAGTTTACAGGCTTGCAAGAGCCCTGGAAGAACTTAATCAGAGCCATGAATGCGCTCCTGTTTCATTAAGGCTCATTACCGATAATCTTGAATCTTTTCATTCGATTGAACCGGCTGTAAAAACAGATGTTCCGTATCAAATCCTCAATTCTATAAAAATCTATGACTGGAATGCTTTTGAATTCTGCCATAATGAATTTATAAAAAATCCGCCTGAAATAATTCTGGAATGTTTTCAGTGCGGACGTCCTGACTGGCTTGAAAAACTTTTATTCGATGAAGGCTGTCCGGAAATCGTTCATATAATAATGATTGATTACCTTACCGCAGAAGAATATGCAGATACTTTTCACTGCCTTATGTCGCTGACCCGTTCGGCACGCGTTGAAAAAATCAATTTTATGCCCGGGTTTACTTCTAAAACAGGAGGACTTGTTTTAGATAAGGCTTTTATGAAATCACTGAAAATTGACAGTACGAATGGCACAAACAATTCGACCACACTGAATGATTTCAACACAGTATTTTTTACATATGAAAAAGACTGGACTCCGGCTGTAAAAGCGCTTGCAGGTTTTAAAAAAGGAAATCTTAATGTACTTGTAGCAAAAGGACGCGGACACGATTCATTCATAGAAGCCTGGGAAAAATGCGGAAAACCTTTTAAGGTCTGTAATCTTGATTTTTTGCAGCAAAGCCAATGGGATGCCATGCTATGTGAAACTCCGCTTCTTTTTATACGCGGAGAAGATTCCCTTTCAAGAGCATGCCTTACAGGGAATCCGTTTATCTGGCATGCGTATCCGCAAAGTGATGAATATCAGACTGTAAAAGTAAAGGCACTGCTTGAACGCATGAGACCTTTTTTTGAAGAGCAACTATTCACTTGTGTTGAAAATGTCTTTATCGCATTCAACACTCCGGACGGAAATATAGAGGAAAGCTTGAAAGAATTCCTTAAAAACTACGATAATCTATGCTCAGGTTTTAAAAAATTCGCATTAAATCTGCAAAAAAACGGAAACTTCGCTAAAAACCTGATGACTTTTATTGAAAAAACATATAAAATAAATATGCTCTGATTCTCAGAATCAGTAAACTTTTTTAGAGGTTCTATTATGTATACAACAGCACAGATAAAAGTTGGTACAGCATTCATGTATAACAATGCTCCACTTATCGTTCAGAAAATGCTCGGACAGCGCTCAGGTCGTGCCGGCATGGTAACAAATCTTCGTGTAAAAAACCTTGTAACAGGTTCTACAATGGATCTTGGTCTTGACGCAGGTGAAAAATTTGATGAAGTTGACCTTCAGACACACACAACAAAACTTTCATACATCGACGGTGAAGGCGACAGCGCAACTTATGTATTCATGGATCAGGAAACTTATGATCAGTTTGAACTTTCAAAATCTGATCTTGGCGATAACGCAGGATACATTACACCGGAAGATGAAGCTGATGTAGAAATCACTTTCTATGAAGGAAAACCGGTTGGTATCGTTCTTCCTGTAAACGTTGTCCGCACAGTAACTTACTGCGAACCAGGCGTTAAAGGTGATACATCAGGAAAAGCTACAAAACCTGCTACACTTGATACAGGAATTGAAGTAAAAGTTCCATTGTTCATCAATACAGACGAAAGAATCGTAATCGATACAAGAGACGGTTCATTTGTTGAAAGAGCAAAATAAGTTATTTTAAGCTATGCGGCATATTATTGCCGACAAAAAAACTGCACCCGTTTGAGTGCAGTTTTTTTTTGCAATCGCTACGCTTACCGTGCAATGTAGTTTTTTTCAATCCACTTGGTATATTCACCAGAAAGAATGTGGTCTACCCATTCTTTATTGGAAAGATACCATTCAACAGTTTTAGAAAGACCTTCTTCAAAGGTCATCTTACGCTGCCAGCCAAGTTCTTTTTTTATCTTAGAACAGTCAATAGCATAGCGTTTATCGTGTCCCGGCCGGTCTTTTACAAAAGTGATTGTTTTTTCAACATCGCTTACGTTTTTTCCAAGACGAGCGCAGGTTAATTCAATTACTTTATGCAAAAGCTTTATATTCTGCCATTCGTTTTCACCGCCGATGTTATATTTTTCGCCGGTTCGGCCTTTATTCAAAATCAACCACACTGCCCTGTTATGGTCTTCAACATAAATCCAGTCACGGATATTTTCTCCTTTTCCATAAACCGGAAGATTCTTACCATCACGGATATTTGCAATCATCAGCGGCAAAAGTTTTTCCGGGAACTGGTAAGGCCCATAGTTATTCGAACAGTTTGAAAGTGTTATCGGAAGTCCGTAAGTATGATGATAAGCCATTACAAGATGATCACTGGAAGCCTTGCTTGAAGAATACGGGGAACGCGGATCGTAAGCTGTAGTTTCTGTAAAGTAGCCTGTTTCGCCTAAAGAGCCGTAAACTTCATCGGTACTTATGTGGTGAAATAAAACATCATCTCTTATTGAGCCGTCAGGCGTTTTCCAGAAATTGCGGGCAACATCCAGAAGTGTAAAAGTTCCCATTACGTTAGTTTTTATAAAAACATCAGGACCAAGTATAGAACGGTCAACATGGCTTTCTGCGGCAAAATGAATGACAGTATCTATATCATACTGTTTAAAAATACGTTCAATTTCAGGACGGTCAGTAATGTCAACTTTTTCAAAAAAATAGCGCTGATTATTTCTTGTTTCAGCAGCACCGGCAGAAGAGCCGAACTTTTCTTCAATATCAGAAAGACTTTCAAGATTTCCTGCATAGGTAAGACAGTCTACATTTATAATCTTACCTGTAAAACCGCTTTCTTTACTGAACATAAAATGTATGAAATTTGAACCGATAAAACCGGCTCCGCCTGTTATAAGTATATTAGTAAGTTTACGCATTTTGATTCCTGTTGTTAGCTGTATTATGCCTGAGATGCAATGTATTCAAGATAGCGGCCGTAATCCGTTTTATAGCCTGCCCCAAGAGTTAAAAGCTGTTCTTTGTCTATCCAGCCGTTTCTGAATGCAATTTCTTCTATACAGGAAACATAAAGTCCCTGACGCTTCTGAATTGTAGCGATGAAATTTCCTGCTTCCCAAAGGCTGTCGTAAGTTCCTGTATCAAGCCATGCAAGACCACGGCCTAAAAGATTCACATGAAGTTTACCTTTTTCAAGATATGCATTATTTACCGCTGTAATTTCAATTTCGCCACGGGCAGAAGGCTTTATATTTTGGGCAATTTCTACAACAGAATTGTCGTAAAAGTAAAGCCCCGGAACGGCATAATTGCTTTTCGGTTTAGAAGGTTTTTCTTCAATTCCTAAAACCTTGCCTGTTGAATCAAATTCTACAACACCGTAGGCAGTAGGATCTTTTACAAAATAGCCGAAAATGTTGGCTCCGCCTTGCTTTTCTATCCGCGAGGAAGCATCACGAAGATTGTCTGAAAATGCCTGACCGTAAAAAACATTGTCGCCAAGGACTAAAGCAACGTTATCCTTTCCGATAAATTTTTCGCCTACTATAAATGCATCAGCAAGCCCGCGAGGCTTATCCTGTACTGCATATTCAAAATGCATTCCAAGCCAGCTTCCATCACCAAAAAGTTCTTTAAAACAGGAAAGGTCCCGCGGAGTTGAAATAATCAGAACTTCGCGGATTCCTGAAAGCATAAGAACAGAAAGCGGATAATAAATCATCGGCTTGTCATATAATGGAATAATTTGTTTAGGAATTGCCCTTGTAATCGGATAAAGACGAGTACCTGAACCACCAGCTAATACAATTCCTTTCATAGCAAAAATTATAAAGTTTATACGTTATATATTCAACAAAAAAAGGCTGTCCGGTAAAGGACAGCCTGTGAATAGCAGTTAAGAAAAACTAAGCCTGCAAAGCAGTTACTGCAACTGTATCAACAATTTCGTCAACGTTGCAGCCGCGACTTAAATCGTTAAGAGGCTTTGCAAAGCCCTGACATACAGGACCAATTGCTTTCCAGCCTCCTAAGCGGGCAGCAATTTTGTAGCCGATGTTTCCGGCATTGATATTTGGGAAAATGAATGTATTTGCATGGCCAGCAACGCTTGAACCAGGCGCCTTAAGTTCGCCTACTTCCGGAGCAATGGCTGCGTCAAACTGGAACTCTCCGTCAAGAGCAAGTTCAGGAGCGGCTGCTTTGGCAAGTTCTGTAGCTTTCTGTACCTTTGAAACTGTATCATGGAATTTTGCATCGTTTCCTGAACCTTTTGTAGAGAA
>JAEEWW010000151.1 GCA_016287815.1 Treponema sp.
TAGGCTTGTTCTGCATAACCTCGAACTATTTTTTTCGTAGTCTCTGTTTCATAAACAAAAGGTATTTGTCTTACATATCCTTTTGCTTCAAGTTTCAGTTCTACGTCTTTCATTTTTCTATCTCCTTTAAGAATTGCTCTATTTCATCATACAGTTCATCATCTTCGTTTTCGATATAGCCCTGTGCCTCTTTGAGAAGTTCTTTTGCTTTGGTGAGTTGTTCGCTTGTAAACTTTACATATCCACCTTTTGCCAATAATTTAAGACAATTTTCTGGCTTTAATTTTTCTCTCAGTTCTGCGTTTTCTTTTTCAAGTTCGTCTTTAGTCATTTTCTGCCCCCGCCAATTTATCGTTTGTCAATCTGATTATAAAATCCACATCTTGTCTTGCAATTCTTGTCTGCTTCTGGACTTCTTCAATCTGCTTATTCAACAGATCCACCCTTTGTTCCAAGCCCCGCAATTTGATTGCACCCATACAAAAACAGGTTAAACCAAAAAGCAGGGCAACCAATACTAAACCTACGATTGCCCTGTCTAACATTATTCTTCCCCTTCCTGTAAATGTTTTTCTTCAAGATAAGCTTCTTCCTTTGTCATATTTTGCCCCCTATCGTGCAGGGCTTTCGCCCCGCTTTTGTTTAATCACATTGATAATACATAGAAGTTTTGAACCCTTGCTCTTTAAGGCTATCTCTAAAAACTTCTGCCCATCTGGTGTTTTTTTCCGCCTGTCCGTGAAAACAAGGCAAGGCAATTAAACCGCTATAATAACGGCTATATTCATTTGCCTTGCAAGCACTTGTAATTCCGCACTCTTTGAAAATGTCGATAATTTCTGCATAAGTGAAAGTTGATTCTTTTTCAATCATTACCATATCAAAATTACAAGTTCCGTCATCAGCACAGTTTACAATTGCATTGTCTGCTTCACGGATTGCAGTCTTAATCTGGTCAATCCAGATATGGCGGATTTCTGCTTTCATCTCTTTCTTTGTCATATTAAAGCCCCCTATTGCTTTGTTATGATTTTATCTTAACACATCTATTTTATCTTGTCAACACTTTTTTGAAAAATATTTTCTTATTTTATCGGCTCTATATCAACAATTCCCAATTCTGCACAAAGTTGTATAGCTTCTTCAATAAGCCCTGCCATTTGTACTGTATCAACTTTTGTCGTTGAATAAGGTCTAATCCTTCCCGTCATTTTATTGACTTCATAAGGGTAAGAATGTCTTGCACAGGCTTTCTCTTTTAGATAGTCCTTTATATCTTCTATATCGTTTCCCGTTTCCTTGCAGATTTCCGTAACAAGTGCATAAAACAAATTGTTCTGGCTTCCTTTTCCTGTTGTACGGGATTTATAAGGCTTTTTGAGATCCACCGCCAAATATCCGTTATAGTTTTCTTTTGCCCCTTCCCACAGGTGCAGAAGTTCCGCCTTTACGCTGGAAGAAGGATAATGCAGAAGTAGTCCGTTTTCTGTCGGTTCGGCATAACACACTATTTTCATTTATCGCCCCCTAAAATCCTGTCTAACAACATTTGTTCTTTTGCACTCCACCCCGCTTCAAAAACTGTCATTAGTTCTGCATATTCTTGAACAGTTATATTTATATCGTTCACAGATTGCACCCGATAATGATTGCACATATAATCTTTGAATGCTTTAAGGGAAGGTCTATCTTCCGTAACAGGTTCTATAAATATTTCAAATCCACTCTTGCTCATTTATTACCCCCTAGAATAAAGCCCGTTTGAAAATCGTCTGGAACACAGAATGCGGGTTTTTAGATGGGTCTAATACATTCTGCTTTCACATTTTCCCCCACGGGCAAGGGCTATTCCAAATTGCATAATCTTGCGATTATTTTATTTTTCACCCATACGGGCTACTTACATTTTGATAAAATAGTTTTTAATTTACCAACATCACGGGCAGAAATTGCCTTGTTTGTAAAATCCAATTGTTCGTCTGTCATTGTTGACATTTTGCTTTTTACCTGTTTAATAAGGTTTTCAACTTCGCTTTCTGCGTTCGGATCCATAGCCCCGTCAAGTGCGTCTGCTTCTACAATTTCAAAGCAATTCTGATACAGGTATCTTTTGATATATGTTTCTACCGCACCAAGATTTTGTACTTCGTGGCACCCTTTAAGGCTTGCATTTGACATAGGGCTTGTAAACTGTATTCTTCCGTCCCCTTCCAAATCGCAGAAGTCCAATGTCGCAAGCTCTGGTGTAAAGTTTACAACGCAACAGAATTTCAATTCGTTTGCAATCTGATTTATAAAAGGCAGAATGTCGGCAAGTTCGTAATATGTATAACCTGCAAACTTATTATGTCCGCTTTTCTTTACACCCGCATTTTGAAAACGCAGGCGGGCTTCATTAAGCTTTTCAAATACTGTCATAATTATTTTGCCCCCTTCTTTGCACCCTTTCTGTCTTTAAGTATTTGCAACTCTTTCGGGAAGGTGCGTATTTCAATGAACTTGGATCTGGAAACCCCCATTTTTTCGGCTTCCCTGTCCAGCCATTCCAACTGATTTTGTCGCAGATAAACAGAAAACCTTGCCCCGTCTTTCTGCCCGTTCTTCAAAGTATTTGCCATTTCCTGCCCCCTTAATTCCACGGTATATCTTCTTGGAAACCGCTATCGTTTGAAGTGCTTTCTTTCTGCACCTTTTCCAAAATCTGTATGCTATCGGCATTGATGTAGATTTTAGATTTCTTCTGCCCGTCTTTTTCCCAACGGTCTTGTTTAAGTCTGCCAGATACACCGATAAGCAATCCTTTGTGGATTTTTGCCTTGATGTTTTCGGCAGGCTTGCCCCAATAAACTACATCAAAATAACTTGTTACATCTTCCCAATTATCGCCTTTTTTTCGGCTTTCATTGTTCGCAACG
>JAEEWW010000058.1 GCA_016287815.1 Treponema sp.
GCTGAAATTGTAAAACGCTCTATGAAGATTGATGACAAGTATATTTCTGAACATTCAACAGATATACTTACTGTTTTTGATAAGATTTTCAAATAATCTTCGTTCCGGCTAATTTTCATTTCAGCGTGTAGTATGAATTAGTGGGCAGTAAAAAAAAAGCGTTTAGTTTAAAAGAAGAATTAAACGGATAATTTAAGTTTTAGACAGGGCTGTCTAAAAAGTATTGATTTGTTGTGTTCAAAACAAAGTTCGCCGGCAGCATTTTTTAATTGCTCCCTTGCTGTGTGTTTATGCGTTTTTGTTTTGAATCTGTAATTTTAACTTTTTAGGCAGCCTATTTTATAGAAAAAAGGATTATTATGGCTCAAATAAAATTTGATAATATAACGTTCCGATATGGAAAAAAGACAATATTGGAAAATTTTTCCCTAGATATTGAAGAAAGCCAGATAATGGGATTAGTTGGTCCTTCCGGCTGTGGAAAAACAACTTTGCTTCGATGTCTTTGTGGATTTGTAAAACCGGAACAAGGGGAAATTTTTATAGGAAATACCTGCGTTTTTAGTGCGGACAGGCATATAAATGTTGCACCGGAAAAGCGAAATATTGGTGTTGTTTTTCAGGATTATGCGGTTTGGCCGCATATGACTGTTTTGGAAAATATTACCTATCCTATGCGTAAGCGCAAGGTACCAAAAGAAACAATGCTCAAAAAAGCAGAATTTGCTTTAAAGCAGGTTCGGATGGAACGGTATCGTAATCATTTACCGTCGCAGCTTTCCGGCGGGCAGCAGCAGCGTGTTGCAATAGCACGTGCTTTAGTATCTTCTGATGACATTATCGTTCTGGATGAACCTATTACAAACCTTGATGCAAAATTGCGTGAAGAAATGCTTGTTGAAATCCGTGAAATTCAAAAAACAATAGGAACAACAATTATTTATATTACCCATGATCAGGAAGCCGCCTTACAGCTTTGCGATAAAATTGCAGTAATGCAGCCAGACGGAAAATTATGCCAGATTGGTACAGACGAAGATATTATTCTTTCGCCGGCTAATAGATTTGTTTTTACTTTTATAGGAGTTTCAAATTTTATTCCTGTAACCAAAAAAAAGGACGGCATGTATCTTGATTTTGAAAATAATTGCGTAAAGTATCAGGATTTTAAAAACGGCACAATACAGGAAAACATTTCTGATTTTGCGGAAGACAAAGAATACGAAATGGGTATTCGTCCTATGGATATTGTATTTGATGAAAAATCTGCGGTAAAAGGAAAAGTTATAAGCTGTACTTTTTTGGGCAACGAATGTACGTACTTTGTTGATTTGTACGGAAAACAACTGCGTGTTGAGCAAAGCACTCTGGATATCATCAATTCACGGGAATATCAGGAAAATGATGAAGTGGGGTTGAGTTTTGTAAATCCAAAGTATTATGAACGGGAAGAAAAGGAGGCTCAGAATGTTCAGTAAATTCAGGCAGTCTGATTTGGCAAAACTCGATGGAAAAAAGTTTTCATGGAACCTTGATAAACTTATGACAAGCCTTAGTTTTGTTATTCTGTTTATTGTTGTAATAATCCCTATTTTTATGATTATTTATAACGCCTTCTTTTTTGAAGGAAAATTTGACCTTGACATGTTCATTCGTGTTATAGGCAACAAAGATAATCTTGGGGCTATGAAAAATACAATCGTTATTGCGTTTTGGGTAACTGTATTTGGAACTGTAATTGGATTGTTTTATGCATGGCTTTTAGGACGAAGTGATATTCCGTTAAAAGGTCTTATGCGCGGAATGTTTACTATTCCTTACATGTTTCCTCCGTTTTTTGGTGCTATGGCATGGGATCTTATGCTTTCTTCCAGAGGGGGTTATTTGAATAACTGGCTTATGGCAACATTCCATCTTTCAAAAGCACCGTTTAATATCAATTCAATCTGGGGAATTATCTTTGTAGAAGTTTCCTATTATTTTCCGTTTGTATTCATGCAGGTTGTAAGTGCTCTTGAACGTATGGATCCTACGCTGGAAGAATCTGCGCGTATTGCCGGTGCAAAACAGGGATATGTAATCCGCAGAATAACATTGCCGCTTGTTTTGCCTGCAATTTCTGCGGGGGCATTGCTTATTCTGATTTCTTCGCTGGCACATTTTGGCGTACCGTCAATTCTTGGTTTTTCTCAGAACATATACACATTGCCGACAAAGATTTATCAGCTTATAAATCGTGCCGCCGGCGATTTCCGCGGAATTCGCGAAGGTGCTGTTCTTTCTGTATTGCTTGTACTGGTTGTTTCAGTTGCGCTTATCATTCAAAAAATTGTACTGCGTTCAGGCAGTTACGATATTATTAAAGGAAAAAGCATGCGCCCTACGCTTATAAAATTGCGCTCTTCAAAATATCCGCTGCTTATTCTTGCAATAGTTTCTTTAATCATAATTGTACTTGTTCCGCTGGTAATGATTTTCTTAGTAGGTTTGCTTAAAGCTTACGGATTACCGTTAAAAGTTGCAAACTTCTCGCTAAAAAATTATAAGGAAGTTCTTTTCGGTAATAAGATGGTTACGGATTCCATTAAAAACTCTCTGTTCCTTTCATTCTCTGCCGGTGTTTTGAGTATGTTCCTTGGCGTTATGATTGCCTACGTTGTAAACAAAATCAGACCTAAAGGAAAAGAAGTTCTGGAAATTGTTTCTGTTCTGCCATATTCAATTCCGGGAACCGTACTTTCTATTGGTGTAATCCTTGCATGGTCTGGAGCGATTGGCGGAATAAATCTTTACAATACAATCTGGATTATTCTGATAGCATACATTGCACGTTATCTTTCATTCTCTATGAAATCAGCTTCTGCTTCTTTGCAGCAGGTTCATCCATCTTTGGAAGATGCCGCACGTTCCTGCGGTGCATCTCATAGCGAAGCATTGAAAGATGTAACTTTACCGTTAATTCGTCCTGCAATGGTTTCTGGGTTCTTCCTTATTTTCTTACCGGCAATGCGTGAACTTACAACATCTGTTTTGTTATATGGACCGTATACAAGAACCCTTGGAGTTGCAATCTATTCTTTAAGAAGTGACGGTTACATTCCAAAGGCTTCGGCTCTTGCTTCTGTAGCAATCGTCCTGATTATTATCTGCAACGCAATCGTTACACAAATAACAAAAGACAGGAGAGGTTTGTAAAATGCCACAGATAGAATTACGCCACGTTACAAAAAGATTTGAAGAAAAAGCCATAGACAGTGTTGTTGCTGTAGATGATTTTAATTTAACCGTTGAAGAAGGAGAATGTTTTTCATTCCTTGGACCTTCCGGCTGCGGAAAAACTACAACACTGCGTATGATTGCGGGTTTTGAAGATTTGAGTGAAGGAGAAATAGATTTGTGCGGAAGACCTGTTTCTATAAAAAGCAAAAACCTGTATGTTCCGCCGGAAGACAGAGGGCTTGGAATGGTTTTTCAGGCATTTGCGGTTTGGCCGCACA
Source organism: Treponema sp. (assembly GCA_016287815.1). GTDB lineage: Bacteria > Spirochaetota > Spirochaetia > Treponematales > Treponemataceae > Treponema_D. The sequence continues at coordinate 3,498 of JAEEWW010000058.1, forward strand.
TGAATATTTTTGAAAATGTTGCCTTACCTTTAAAAGTTCAAAAGCGCCCGCGCCTTGAAATAAAACAGCGTGTAGAAGAAGCTTTAAAACATACAAATTTAAGTGGACTTGAAGCACTTTATCCCGGAAATCTTTCTGGCGGACAGCAGCAGCGCATCGCCCTTGCACGTGCAATCGTAACAAATCCCAAGGTTTTGCTTTTGGATGAACCGCTTTCAAATCTTGACCCTAAACTGCGTGAATCAATGCGTTTTGAAATTAAGGCTTTGCAAAAGAAATTTAATTTTACGATTATATTTGTTACGCATGACCAGTCCGAAGCAATGGCTCTTTCTGACCGCATGATGGTAATGGATATGGGTAAAATCGTTCAGATTGATACGCCAAGAAATCTTTATAATAAACCTGTTAATCGCTTTGTACATAGTTTTTTGGGAAAGTCCAGCTTTGTTGATGTTCAGGTAAAAGACGGCAAGGTTTATCCTGAAGGAGATTTTAGTCAGGCAATTCCATGCCGAATTCCAGATAAAATTTCTTCTGACGGGAAAATGACTATTGCAGCACGTCCAAATGCAATCAGCATAAACAGGGAAGTTGGGTTTAAGACAAAAATAGAAAAACGTGTATTCCTTACAGATTGTACTGAATATTACGTAAAAATCGGAAGTCATCTGCTTCTTATTCAGGCTCCGCATAGAATTGTTTTTAAAGAAGGAGAAGAATGTAAAGTTGATCTGGTAGAAACAATCTGGTATGACCGGGAAGATTCTGCCAAAGAAGAAGAAAGAAACCGCCGTCAGCTTGTATAAAATTCGATTTTCGGGGCAACTTTCGGTTCGCGCCTGCCACCTGTACGGTGGCAGGCGCGTATTAGTCATGTTATTATAAATAAAGGAAACTGGCATTTATATGAAAGATATTTCCAATTATAGTGTTTTTACATGGCTAATGCACTTTTTAACATTGCTTGTATCCTCTTTTGTAATAATCCTGGTTCTAACAGGTGCCCATGAACGTATGTCCGTACAGATTATTTCCAGTATGAATCAGGAACTGGTTCAGTATGCGGATACAACGGCAAAACAGGTTAGAAACATTCTTACCGCAAGTACATATCAGAATTTTTTTAATCAGTCTGTAACATCGCTCAGAAGAAATTCAGAAATCAGTAATTTTGGTATTGTTCAGGCAATGCGCGTTTTAAATTCTTTTTCAAGTTCCAGCAGTTTTATTGAATCCGTATATGTTTATAATAGAAAGAAAAATTTTATTTATTCAACAAAAGATGCAACTTCGCAGACATGCCAGGATTTTTTTGATCAGGATGCCGTAAAAATTTTTACAGGCCGAAAAAGTCCTTCTAATGAATTATTGTACCGAGGAAATGTTTATTCTTTTATTGTTTGTGAAACAGATAGCGACAACTTTTGCGAAAATGCAATGATGGTAAATTTAGATTCGGATGCATTTAATCAGCTTTATTACGGTTATTCAAAAGATGAATGTTTTTTATATAGAAGATCCAATAATTCAATAGTCTATGCAGATAAAACTCTTGCAGATATAAATTCTGCTCATCCTATAATTGCAGAAATTAATTATTCAAAAAATTTAAGTGGATATATTTCACTTCAGGAAAAAGGAAAAAAAACAGCATACATCTATTCGTATTTACCCGATCCACAACTTTATTATGTGCGTAAAATTAATTTTGATGAATTGAATGTTCAGCTGAAAAATTTCAGATATCTTTCCATAGAATTGATAGGAATTATTATTGCAGGGTGGATTCTGGTTTCAATTCTTATAATGATTCGCTTTTACATTCCGCTAAAAAAGGTTGTTACTACTTTAACGGAAAATTCAAGCAAAGAAAAAGAAGATTTATTTTTGAACAATCTGGACGAATGGGTTCAGGGTGCTGCAGAAAACAAAAAAGAATATTTAAAAACCTTAAAAGAAGAATATTTAAAACAACTGCTCGTTTCTGCCTTGCCGGAAAATCATTCTATAAAAGATTCGTTCAGTAAATATGAAATTCAATTAAATCCTGCAAAGCCTGTATTTATTTTACTTATGTCAGCAGAGTCTTTACCGGAATTTAAAGATTTTAATGACAGTCATTTTGAAGAAGTCTGTTACATTTTTGAAAAGGTAAAAATAAATGGTTTGAATGTTTTTGTTTTGCAGCTGGAAAAAGTTACAACAAGATATATTTTCTTTTCGCATATCCTTGAAAAAATGCCAACGATTATCTGCTGTTCGGATTTAATTGTGGACTGGCGGAAGATGCGCCGCTCATTTACACGTTTGCAGGAATTATATGCAATGCATATTTTTTATCCGGAAACAAAAGTCTTTTTTGAAACCCTTTTGGATTCTCATAAAAAAGAAAGCAATTACCCTGAAGAGTTGGAAAACAAGCTTTTTCATGCGTTAAAAATGAATAATGAACAGGAAGCAAGGCAGTATTTTGAAGAAATAATAAGTTTTTTAACCAGCTACCGTTACACGACAATTGTTTTTGGGTTAAAGCGTTTGTATCTTATGCTTACTTCTCTTTATCGGAAGATGTTAACTATAGAAGAAAATGCGCAGTTAAAATTTGATGTTGATTATATTTCTGCTATAATTGAGCAGGCCGAAAATCTTGAGCAGGTAAAAGATATTTATTTTGAATTGTTCAGGCATATTTGTACGATGACAGGGGAAATTTTAACTTCCCGCCATAAAAAGATTTCTGAACAGGTGAAACTCATTATAGAAGAACAGTTTAAAAATCCGCAGCTATCACCAGCAATCATAGCTGAACAGCTGCAATTTTCTGATACTTATATTTCTAAGATATTTAAAAGTTCTGAGAAAATTTCAATTGCAGATTATATGAATGAAGTGCGCTTAAAGCATTCTCTCAGGCTTTTACGCGAAACAAAAATGACCATAAAAGAAATTACCGATAGAATTGGAATTACAAACAGTCAGTATTTTTTTGTGTTATTTAAAAAGCATTATGGAATTTCACCTGCCAAGTACCGCTCAGACTGTTAAAAATACCATTTACAGATTTACCTTTCTTCTATATAGTTTAAATTATGGCTAAGACATTTGACGATAAAAAAATTATCTACACGATGAACGATGTTTCTCGTGCGTACGGAACAAAGGTTGTTCTGAAAAATATTGGTATTTCATATTATTACGGGGCAAAAATCGGCGTAATCGGTCCAAACGGCTCCGGTAAATCAAGTCTATTTAAAATTCTTGCAGGAATTGATAAGGATTTTACTGGTGAAACAACTCTTGCTCCCGGCTACACAATCGGGTATCTGGAGCAGGAACCTTATCTTGAACCGGGTAAAACCGTAATGGAATGTGTAAAAGAAGGTGTAAAGCCAATTACAGATTTGCTTGCAGAATTTGATAAAGTAAACGAAGCATTCGGCGATGCCGATGCAGATTTTGATAAATTGTGTGCGCGTCAGGCAGAAATTCAGGAAAAGCTTGATGCGTGCGATGCCTGGAATCTTGATAATAATCTTGAACTTGCAATGGACGCTTTGCGCTGTCCGCCGGCAGATCAGGTTGTAGATGTGCTTTCCGGTGGTGAACGCCGCCGCGTTGCCTTGTGCCGCCTGCTTTTGCAGAAGCCTGATATTTTGCTTTTGGACGAACCTACAAACCATCTGGACGCAGAAACTGTTGCCTGGCTTGAAAAACACCTTCACGACTATCCGGGAACTGTAATTGCAATTACACACGACCGTTACTTTTTGGATGATGTTGCAGGCTGGATTCTGGAACTTGACCGTGGCGAAGGCTATCCGTTTAAGGGAAATTATTCAAGCTGGCTTGAACAGAAAGAAAACCGTCTTGCTATGGAAGAAAAAGGCGAAAGCCAGCGCCGCAAAGAAATGCAGCGGGAATTGGAATGGATTCACATGGGTGCAAAAGGACGTCAGGCTAAACACAAGGAACACATTACCCGCTACGAAGAACTTCTTGCTCAGGGCGGAAAAGTTAAGTTAAAGGATACACAGATTTCAATTCCTGCAGGTCCTCGCCTGGGCGGACAGGTAATTGATGCAGAAAATATTACAAAGTCTTTTGGTGATAAACTTTTATTTGAAAATTTAAGCTTCCATATTCCGGCAGGAGCGGTTGTTGGTATTGTCGGCCCGAACGGTGCAGGTAAGACAACGCTCTTCAAGTTGATCGCGGACGCCGCCGGTTTTGACAGCGGCGAAAAACCAGATTCTGGAACTATAAAAGTCGGAAAAACTGTAAAACTTGTTTATGTTGACCAGTTACGCTCTAAACTTGACCCGAACAAGACTGTTTATGACACTCTTACTGATGGTCTTGATTTGGTAAAACTTGGTGCGGTTGACGAAAAAGGCCGCGCTATGGAAGGCGGCGTCCGCGAGGTAAACGGACACGCTTACTGTTCATGGTTTAACTTCAGCGGTGCCGACCAGAACAAAAAGGTAAATGTCCTTTCCGGCGGAGAAAAAAACCGTCTTAACCTTGGCATGATGCTCAAAGAATCCGGCAACGTTTTGATGCTTGACGAACCTACCAATGATTTAGATGTTCAAACTGTGCGTGCTTTGGAAGAAGCCCTTGAAGATTTTGCAGGCTGCGCACTTGTAGTAAGCCACGACCGCTGGTTCCTGGATAGAATCTGTACGCATATTCTTGCGTTTGAAAACAACAGCGAAGTTCGCTGGTTTGAAGGTAACTGGTCAGACTATGCCGCATGGAAGAAAGAACAGTTTGGCGAAGATGCTGGTGTTCCAAAACGCACTGTATACAGAAAAATGACAAGATAGCTTTTTCGATGACAAGCAGTTACCGGGAAAATTTTTACAGATAAGTTCTCTGTTAAATTTGCATATTTTCTTTTTTGGTGTGCCGGAGTGGCTTATTTTTCTGACTTTGCAGCAATTTTGGTGCAGCAGATTCTGAAAGCCACGCCCATACCTGCTCCAAGAGTATCAGCAATCCAGTCAAAAACAGAGCAAAATCTTCCTGGAACAAAAGACTGATGAATTTCGTCTATAATTCCATAGATACTTACAATTGCAACGACTATAAGGATGCGGAGCAATAAAACATTGCGCAGTAAAACACTGCGCTTACTTTTTATCTTCCAGCTTTCATTTGAAAACCATAATGTCCAGCAGAATGCAAGAAAACCGAAGCATACAAAGTGAACCAATTTATCGGAATTTTTAAAATCCGGCATATCAAGGCGTTCCTGACTTGAAAGATACCAGCTTACGCCCATTACAAAAATTGCAGGTAAACGTAAAAGTATTTTTGAAAATTGTTTTTTAAAATCAGCAGAAAATAATTCTTTGCTTTTAATGCTATTCATCCTGGCTCTCCGAAGTAAAATACAAAAGGCGCGGACGACCGTCTGTTTCGTAATCAATTTCTGTATTTAAAAATTTCTGGGTTTCAAGATAGTTAAGGTATTTATGTACCGTTACGCGCGAAAGACCAATCTGTTTTGCAAGTTCCGTTCCGGAAAATTTTTCACCCTTATGCTGTACAAGGAATTTTTTTATGACTTCCAGAGTACGGCTTTGAATTCCTTTTATAAACGGTTCAGGATTAAGACTTTCCTGTGAACTGAAAAGTTCATCAGCTTCTTTTTGAGAAAGCGGCATGCGGAGTTTTTCATGCATTTTCTGCTTAAAAAAGAATTTATCAAGAGCCTGTGTAAATCTTTTATATTCAAAAGGCTTTACAAGATAATCAAGAGCACCGAGCTGCAGGGCTTTTTCCATACTTGCAAAATCATTTGCAGCCGTAACAAGAATAACATCAGAAAAAATGCTTTTGCTTCTTAAGGTTTTTAGAAATTCAAATCCGTTTAATTTTGGCATGTAAACATCAAGAAGAATAAGGGAAACTTCATTTGCTGCTAAAAAGGCTAAAGCTTCTGTTCCGTTCTGAAAAGTGTGAATTTCATCAATGCGGCCGTCTTTTTCAAGATAGCGCTTGTTGATTTCGCGAACCATCGGGTCATCTTCAATAATAGCTGCCGTAATCATTTTTCTTCCTTAATCTGTTGTTTGTTCTTGTTTTCCATATATTCCGGCGGAATTGTTGTCCACCGTTTTTTTGTTATATGAATAGAAATTGAAGTTCCTTCAAAAGGCGCACTGTCAATTTGAATCATTCCTTTGCAATCCTGAATTATTTTATTTACGGAATAAAGACCGATTCCATGGTTTTCCTTTTTATCTTTTTTTGTGGTAAAACCACGTGTAAATATTTTATCCTGAATTTCGGGTGGAATTCCATATCCGTTATCATCAATATTTATGCGGAGGCATGTATCATCAGAGGAAATGAATAGCTTGATTTCTCCGTTGTTTTCTTTAGAGCGTGTTGCTTCAATTGAATTTTCAAGGATGTTGCCTAGAATAACAGTAAGTTGAGAAGTGCTCAAATACGGATCATGCCGCGGAAGATTACTTGTTGTTTCAAGTAATAAATCAATTCCCTGTTCTTTTGCTTCATTTGTTTTGCCTAAAATCAGGGCAGCAATTGTCTTATTCTGAATATTTTTTATAACGGTATTCTGGGAAGTTTCTAAAGAATTAAAATGGGTTATGTAATTCATGGCAAGGTCGTATTCACCTAACTGGAGCATCCCCAAAAGAATATGGAGTTCGTTTTTAAAGTTGTGCATGTTTGAACGCAGCGCTTCTACGATAAAGCGGAAGCCTGTAAGTTCTTCTGCCATGTTTTTAAAAGTTGTATGGTCATGGATAATTGCTACTGCTCCGATTATTCTTTCGCCTTCTTTCATAGGTACAAAGCTTATAATTAGAGAATTTGTAGGGGTGGTCTGTGACACATTGTATTCTGGGATTCCAGTTTTCAGAGTATCAAGTAAATCCATGCAGATATTAAGCTCTTTCAGGTTTTTGCCTTCATAATTTTCTTTTGGCAGGTTAAACAGGCGGCATGCGGTTTCTGTACAGACGCTGATTGTGCCTGTCATATCTATGGCAAGCAGACCTTCTTCAAGATTATCAAGAACTTTATTCCGGCGGATAAGCAGGTTTGCAAAAGATTCCGGCTCATAGCCCATAAGGCTTTTGCGGATTCTGGTTATTATGAAGTATGAAGAAGAAATTGCCGTTACAAGTGTTGCAAGGACAATTAAAAAATAGCGAAGAATATATGAGCGGTTTAGTTTTCTGAGAGTGTTTAAATAAATACCTACGATGGCATAGCCGTAAACAACACCACTTTCTGTTGTGATTGAAACAAAGGCACAAAGCTGTTTTATAGGCTTGCCGCGGCTGTCTGTTCCGATTTCAATTACGAGAGTCTGGTTCTTTTTATTATTTACCGGCAGGTTTGGAATTTCTGTTCCGGCAAGCATTCCGTCGTAATGATAAAGGCAGATTCTTTTTGTATCGATTATTGTAATGCTGTCTATTGTCGTAGAATTTTTAACGATATTATCAAGATAAGAAATAAGCCTTGTAGTAGGCATTTTTGAAACAAGGGAATCGTAAACAATGTAGTTTTCTGCAAGACTTGTGGCCATGTTTTCACAGTTTGAAATAAGAATTTCTTTTGTGCGCTCAAGATTGGCAGAAAGAATAGCTATTGAAACTACGCTTATTGCAAAAATTGAAATTACCGTGTTAAGAAAGAAAATCTGGAAAAAAATCGGTTTGTTGCGCAAAGGAAATTTTAGCCTGAGGAATTTTAAGAAATGTAATAAAAATCTGGTTGGTACAAAGTATTTGCTTGTTTTTTTTGATTTTTTTCTGAGAGAATTTTTACCAAACTTACAAAACTTAAAAAAATTTACAAACACTTCTATTCCTGTTTTTCTCAATTATACTTAATTATCGATAAAAGTAAAATTCGTTTGAAAGGTTCTTGTGTTTTAAAAGCACATGACGTTAAAAGCGGATTTTTTTATAGGAGGATTGAGAAGAAATGAAAAAGTTACTTGCATTTGCAGCAGTTGTTGCTGCATGTACGATGGTTTTTGCTGCTGGGAAAAAAGAAGCTGCTTCAACAGGTGGAAACACAAATATCAGCGGTAAAGTTGTTATCTATACTTCAATGTATCAGGATATCATTGATGCTATTGATGCAGAACTGGAACAGTTATTCCCGAACTGTGATGTAGAATTCTTCTACGGCGGAACAGGAAAACTTCAGGCTAAAATTGCTGCAGAAAAAGAAAGTGGAAAACTCGGCTGTGATATTCTTATGGTTGCAGAACCTGCTTATGCTCTTGAATTAAAGGAAGCAGGCCTTCTTCATAAATATAAGACACCGGAAGCTGCAAACCTCGCATTTGCTTATGATGCGGACGGCGCATGGTATCCGGTTCGTATCTGTACAATGGTTCTTGCTTACAATCCTGAAAAATATACAAAAGGCAAGGATATTCCTGTAACATTCAAGGAATTTGCAACAGACCCAAGACTTACAGGCTACATTTCTATGTCTAACCCGCTTACATCAGGAACTGCTATGGCTTCTATCGTAGGTTTGCTTGGTGCTTATGGAGAAGACTACTTCAAAGGTTTGAGCAAGCAGAAAGTTGCTATTGAATCAGGTTCAGTTGCCCTTACAAAACTTGAAACAGGTGAATGTAAGGAAATTATGATTCTTGAAGAATCAGTTCTTAAAAAACGTGAAGAAGAAGGTTCAAAGATTGAATGTATTTATCCGGAAGACGGAGTTCTTTCTTGCCCATCTGCAATTATGACTGTTGATGCAAAATACAGTGCAAACAACAACATCCCTGCTTGTGAAGTTCTTACAGACTGGTTCCTTTCAAAGGAAGGACAGAAAGCTATCGTAAAAGGCTGGATGCACGCTGTAAGAAAAGATGTTGATTACACACCTTATGATTCACTTCCGAATGACAAAGTATTTGCCAAGACAATCGATATTGACTGGGAAAAATGCTACAAGGAACGTGATGTAATCCGCACAATGTTCGAAGAAAACGTTACTATCAAGAAAAAGTAATTTATCAAATTAACATAAGAACTGCCTTAAGTTGTACGAATAAAGCATAATTGAGGCAGTTTCAAAAAGTTTTTAACTGGCGGCCGCAAAAGTAAAGGCTATAAAAGCGGCCGCCAGATTTCAGGAGTTATATGAATCAGCAAGAAACTCTGGAAAATCAAAAATTTTATTTTGATTTCAAATGGATAATTATATCTGTAATTGTTGGATTCCTGCTTGTTTTTCAGGTATTCCCGATTCTTTATCTGCTCGTACGTTCAGTTTATATTGACGGTCATTTTTCTTTGACTGGCTTTAAAAACATTTATTCTTATGCCTTAAACTGGACTTGTTTAAAAACAACACTTATTACATCTTCGCTTACGATGGTTTTTGGTGTTTTACTGGCATTCCCTCTGGCATGGCTTGTAGGACGCACAAACCTTTATGGAAAGAAATTATTCAGAACAATATTTGTTATGACATATATGGTTCCGCCGTATGTTGGGGCTATGGCATGGCTTCGTCTTTTAAATCCGACAGTTGGAACAATCAACGTATTTCTTATGAAATTATTCCACCTGTCAGCATGTCCGCTCAATATTTATACAACTGGCGGTGTAGTTTGGGTACTTACAACTTTCTATTACCCATATGCATTTATTACAATTTCCCGTGCAATGGAAAAAATGGATCCTTCTCTGGAAGAGGCTTCAAGAATTTCCGGGGCATCACCGCTAAAGACTTTGTTTACCGTAACAATTCCATTAACTTTGCCTAGTATTATTGCAGCTTCGCTTCTTATGTTTGTAGCTTCGGCTTCTGCTTATGGAATCCCTTCAATTATTGGAGCACCGGGTCAGATTTATACGGTAACAACCCGAATCGTAGATTACGTTCAGATTGGTAATTCTGAAGGTCTTACACATGCAATCTGCCTTGCAGTATTCCTTATGGCGATTGCATTGATAATTCTTTATGTTTCTAATTTTGTTGTTGGAAAAAAAGAATACATTACTGTTTCCGGAAAATCTACGCATCCTGCTATTGTTGACCTTGGCCGCTGGCGAATTCCTGTTACACTGCTTGTTGTTCTTTTTGCATTTATTGTAGTTGTAATTCCGTTCTGGACTGTGGTAACAACTTCAATTACACAGAATATGGGAAAATCGATTTTTGCACCAAAGAACATCACCTGGAAATACTGGAAACTTGTTCTTTCCCGCAAAGCAATTATCAATTCATTTAAGAACAGCGTATACATGGGAATTCTTGCAGCAACATTCGGTATGATTGTTAGTATTACTATGGCATGGCTATTAAAACGCACAAATACAAAAGGAAGAAAGATTCCAGACTTCCTTATTACTGTTGGCTCAGGAAGTCCAAGCGTTGTAATTGCCCTTGCATTAATTATTACAATGTCCGGAAAATACGGTATCAATATTTACAATACAATCGGCATTATGGTAATTGCCTATATGATTAAGTACATGATGATGGGTATGCGTACTGTTGTTTCAGCCTTCAGTCAGATAAGTCCATCACTTGAAGAAGCTGCTCAAATTTCCGGGGCAGGCTGGCTCAGGCGATTAAAGGATATAGTTCTTCCGCTGATAAGTCCTTCTGCGGTTGCCGGCTGGTTCTTAATTTTTATGCCGTGTTTTTATGAACTAACGATGTCAACTTTGCTATATTCAAAAAATACTAAGACGCTTGGTGTTGAATTGTTTGAATACCAGACATTTACAAGCCAGCAGACGGCTTCTGCCCTTGCGGTTGGCATTCTTATAATCGTTATTGTGTTGAATACGGTTTTGAACAAAACCACAAAGGGTAAGTTCTCAATCTAAGTATTAAGGGAGAAAAATATGTCTACAGTTACTATAAAAGATGTTGTAAAATCATTTGGCTCAGAAACAGTTATAAAAAAATTTAATGCAGAAATAAAAGACGGAGAATTCATTACCCTGCTTGGTCCTTCAGGCTGTGGAAAAACTACTTTGCTCCGTATGATTGCAGGTTTCCACAAACAGACAAGCGGTTCAATTTCGATTGACGGAAAAGTTGTTTCGGATGAAAAAACTTTTATACCGCCGGAACGCCGTGGAATTGGAATGGTTTTCCAGACTTATGCCGTTTGGCCTCATATGAACGTTTTTGACAACGTTGCCTATCCGCTTAAAATACAGAAGCTCAGCAAAGAACAGATTCAAAAAGACGTTGAAGAAATTCTTGAAGTTGTACATTTAAGTCAGTATAAGGACAGAATGCCTTCTCAGCTTTCTGGAGGACAGCAGCAGCGCGTTGCTCTTGGACGTGCCCTTGTTGCAAAGCCGAAATTGCTTCTTCTTGATGAACCTCTTTCTAACCTTGATGCAAAGCTTCGTGAAAGCATGCGCTTTGAAATTAAGGAAATTCAAAAGCGCCTTGGCATAACAGTTGTTTACGTAACTCACGATCAGGTAGAAGCAATGACAATGTCTGACCGCGTATTCCTTATGAATAACGGAGTTGTTCAGCAGGTTGGTTCTCCACTTGAAATTTACCGTAATCCTGTAAATCAGTTTGTTGCTAACTTTGTAGGTAAAGCTAACTTTATAAAAGGTGAAGTTTCAGGTGGAAGATTAAAGATAAAAGGAACAGACCAGAGCATTGCTTACGATGGTGATAAAACAGGAGATGTTGTCCTTACTCTTCGCCCGGAAAACGTTAAAATTGTTTCTGAAAGCGCCGACCTTACAGGCAGCTTGAAATCAATTTACTTCCTTGGAAATGAAAATGACTGTCAGATTGATATTGGAAACGGAGTTCTTGTTCGTGTCATTGCTGACCCGCATACATTTGACAATATCAGTTTAGGACAGAAGCTGAATCTTAAATTACTGGATAAAATAGTTTACGAAGATAACGGTGAAAATGATTCATACAATAAGATTTTAACCTGATACTTAAAAACAGTTGGTATACTTTTGCATCGCTTTTTGGACGTATAAGTATAGCCCGATTCTGTGTTTAATCACTCCTCCTGCCGCGCCGTTATTGCCATAACGGCGCGGCTTTTTTCTTGGCTGAATCATGCAGGTTTTCTGTCTTGACCGTAAATTTTTTTTCTAATATAGTAAAGAAGTACAAAAAATGTGCACAAAATTCGGGGGTGTAGCTCACCTGGCTAGAGCGCTTGCATGGCATGCAAGAGGTAGTCGGTTCAAGTACGATGATATCCATAAAGACTTTCGTTTTGACGAAGGTCTTTTTTTGTTTC
>JAEEWW010000152.1 GCA_016287815.1 Treponema sp.
AATAATAGCATAGTAAGTATAAATGGGGCTTTCGCTATGTTGATTTTTGGGCTTTTCTGTATCCTTTCGCACCGTACCGGTTGTACAAGTTTACAAATTGTACAATTTTACAATGCACAACCGCGGAAGTCTTCAATACAAGAAAAACCTTTGCGCTGCATGAATGATGAAAGTCCTTCTATAATTGAAATCATTGCGAGCGGATTTATGAATGTTCCGGCTCCTACTTCAACAGCAGTCGCGCCAGCCATAATAAATTCAACTGCATCCTGCCATTCTGCGATTCCGCCGGAACCTATTATTGGAATCTGCCTGGATTCTGGAAGTGTTTTTACGGCTTGGGCTACGTCATAAACATTTTTTACGGCAAGCGGACGGATAGCGGGGCCGCTTAAGCCGGCTTTTATATTGTTGAAAACAGGACGGCCGCTTTCTATGTCTATTGCAACGGCCGGGAATGTGTTTGCAATTACAAGGGCATCTGCTCCGGCTTCTATACAGGCAAGTGCGATTCCTGCAATGTTTGCGGCTGCCGGTGTAAGTTTTACGGCAATCGGTTTTTTAGTTACTTCTTTTACGGTTTTTACGGCAGCGGCCGCTGATTCACAGGTTAGACCCCAAGCAGCCCCGCCTTTTTTTACGTTAGGACATGAAATGTTTAACTCAATCAAAGGAATCGGTGTAGAATCCAGAAGTTTTGCCGCTTCGGCATACGTTTCAAGCGTAGAGCCGGAAAGATTTGCAATTGCAACAGTTCCAAGCTTAAGCATTTCTGGCATTTCATTTTCTATAAAATGTTTTACGCCAGGATTGTTTAATCCTATGGAGTTGATAAGCCCGGAAGGGGTTTCCCACAGGCGGATTCCGCCGTTCCCCTGCCGTGGTTCTAGGGTAAGGCCTTTGGAACATATTCCGCCAAGTCGGCTTACGTCAAAAACGGTTTTATATTCTGTGCCAAAGCCAAAAGCTCCGGATGCTGCAATTACAGGATTTTTCAGGCTGATACCTGCAATTTTTACACTGAGGTCTGGTGCGGCTTTTAAAGGGGAACGGCGGACACAGGCATTTGCAGCTGGTTTTTCAAATTTCAGAATCTTGCTGTCAAAAACAGGACCGTCTGAACAGCATTTTTTTAGTCCTTCCGTTGTTTCTATTGTACAGCCTAAGCAGACGCCCATTCCGCAGGCCATTCGGGATTCCATGCTTAAATAGCATTGAATCCCGGCTTTTTCTGCAATCTGTTTGACGTAGGCTAGCATTGGCGCAGGGCCGCAGGCATAAACTGCATCATAGCCATTTTTTGCAAGAAGCTTTTCATCTATAGCGGCTGGCAGCATCCCTTTTATGCCTGCACTTCCGTCATCGGTTGTAACCGTTAATTTTTCTGGCTTTACATATTCAAGCCCGTATGAGCCTGATTTAAAGCTTGCAAAAAAATCGTAGGATTTTTCGGGCAATGAGGATGCAAAGCTGGCAACTGGAGCGACGCCAATTCCACCGCCAATGATGCAGATTTTTTTCTGAGGTTGCTGTGCCGAACTGTCCGGGGCTGGTGCTTTAAACATGTTGCCTAAAGGTCCTAAAAGCTGAACTTCATTTCCTGCATCGAGCGAGCATAGTTCAGCTGTTCCAGCCCCTTTCTTTAAAATTAAAAATTCTACATAAGGATTTTTTGAATCATTTTCTACATGGAAGACGCTGATTGGGCGCGCAAGCGGCTTTTGAGATTTTTCGGATTTGAGCATGTAAAACTGCCCCGGCTTTGGAAGGGACTGCGTTTCCTTTGGCAGGATAAGCTTTAAAAAATATACGCTGCCTTCTGGTTGTGCACCCGGTTCAAAGCGACATTCGCAAACTGTTCCAATTGTAAAAATCGGATAAGGTTTTCCGCTACAATCTTTTATTTCCATGTTTCCCTCTATAATTTTCTATAGTAATTTCAGTAATTTCGCTGCGTTTTTTACGGTTTTACCATGTTTTATTACAAGCAGTTTTTGGCATTAAGTAAATCTTCTTTTGCAAGTAGGCATGCTTTTTCTGCGGCACACGTAATGTCTGCAAGGCATAAAGTGCCTTCGTTACGCTGTTTTTCAAGTGCGCTTTCTTTTTTCCATGCGCAAAGGATTCCGCGCGAAGAATTTACTGTTCCGCCTGCTTTAGTAAGCAATGTTGCTGCAATTCGTGCATCGCCGCCTTGTGCGCCGTACCCTGGAATTAAAAAGAAAATTTCAGGATGAGCGTTACGCAGCTGTTTTGCATCACTTTCTTCTGTGCAGCCAACAACAGCACCGATTGGAGAACATGTTTGTTCCGGATAAGTTTTTTTCCATTCTTCGTTAAGACGGTTAAGTTCCGTACCAACGCAGTCTAATACGCGCCCGCCCTGCTTTAGTTCCTTTTGTTCTATATCAACCATTCCGGGATTTGATGTACGTAACAGTACAAAAATGCCTTTTCCTCCACTTGCCGTGCCGTTTGAGGCTGAATGTGAAGCAGAAGCTGCGCCTGTCTGTGGGGCACAATACTGTGCAAAAGGTGTAAGGGTGTCAAAACCCATATAAGGATTTACGGTGATTATGTCTGTTTCAAAATCGCCTGAAAAATGAGCCTTTGCATAGGCTCCTGCGGTTGCAGCGATATCACCGCGCTTTATGTCAGAAATAAGCGGAATGCCTGTCTGCTTTATTAAATCAAGTGTCTTTTTGTAAACAGAAAGACCTTCAAGCCCCATGGCCTCGTAATAGGCAATCTGAACTTTAAAACAGCATGCGCTTTTTGTTCGTTCGATACTTTTGATTATTTCTTTATTGTAAGCAAAAACTGCCTGAGCCGGACTTTCAAAGTTTGCCAGAACTGAAGACGGCAGATAAGATGGATCTGTATCAAGACCAACGCATAA
>JAEEWW010000059.1 GCA_016287815.1 Treponema sp.
AGCAAATTCAAGATTTACGAAATGAGCGTCTGGCACTGCAGAATGAAACCTTGAAATTTAAATATGAAGACGATTCGAAAATTTCAGAAGCAGAAGAGGCGTTAAAAAATATTACAAGACTCGGCATGAAACCTTCTATTGCTTTGGAGAAATGGGCAAATGTAGCTCTTAACATTATTGATGATGCAAAACTTATAAAGCCAAATTCTCCTTTAGGCGATGATAATGAACCTACTTTTACAGCTCCGTCAAAAGTGCCCGATATAGAATGTTTCTATGACAGTTTCAGTTCAATTTGTGAAGTTACAATGCTTACAGGACGTGACCAATGGTATAACGAAGGTCAGCCAGTTATGCGACATTTGAGGGAATTTGAAGAAAGCCATTCTGAAACTCCAAGTTACTGTTTATTTGTAGCGCCTCGTTTGCATGACGATACTATCAATACTTTTTGGATCGCCGTAAAATATGAGTATGAAGGCGCAAAACAGAGAATAATTCCAATTACAATTACTGAATTGATAGAGATATTGGAAATATTCAAAACGGCTAAATCTCAAAATATAAAAATTCCTCATACAAAAATGATGGAGTTTTACAATAATTGTACGAACATTGGAAGTATTCCTAATTCGACAGAATGGAGGACACATATAGCAAATCAAATTGCAGTTCTGAAAAATGGGAAATAAATAAGGCTGTAGAATTGAAAAAGAAAATTATTGCTGTAAAGATTGATTCTCAAAATGATACGCCATTAGAATTGTATGGTGTAGGTGCAAAATGGGCTATGTCATTTACTTTTGATGCTATAAAAAAAGCAATTGACGAAGCTTAAAAAGAAATAACGCCTAACATGCACTTCAAATCGGATGTCGGGTCAAGCCCGCCACCGTTTAATCGCGTTGTTACGCCCGCAAGCCATTTAATTTACGGTCGCAAATCACTTAACTTACGTGCGTATGTTATTCAGTTTGCGGTCGTAAAACAATCAATTTGCGGACGTAAGTCACTTAATTTACGGGCGTAAGATAAAAAAAATACGGTCACAGAAATTAATCTGTGACCGTATATGTTTTGGTTCAGCTAAGCAGCAAATCAGTTCACTTTAAGCACTGAAGGAAAAAGTACTGTAATAGTTTCTTTGGTTGGCTGGCTCTTTGATTTCTGGGTGCGTACCATAAGTTTGTATGTACCCTGCGAAAGCTGTGGAACAGAGCAGATTATTTGTGTATTAAAGTTCATTGCCATTTTTTCACTCTTAACACAAGCTGCTTCTTCATCTGTTTCGGCATTTACAAAGTAAAGACCGATGTCTTCATTTGTTCCTGCAATAAGCAGGTTTTTGCCCCTAAGCACAATCTGACCGCCTGGAGTAAGAATGTCCGATGCTGCACTTTCAACATCAAAGACAGTTTTAAGTTCAGGAAGCTGTTCTTTACCATTGCCTATTACAGGTGTTACAGCTTCTGTAAACTTCTTTGTTTCCTTGCTGCTTCTAAAACCAACGTCAATCCAGTTGTTTTCTGGATCGAATTCAGAAAGCTTTGTATCGAAGCTGCCAAGAACCCTTGCATACATGGTACCGATTCCGCAGTCTACAATAGAACCGTTTAAGATTCTGTCCAATACGGCTGCATTAATCTTTTTCCAAATTCTGACAATTTTTTCTTCAGTCATGTCAGTTATGACTCCTGTTGCAATAAGGTCTCTTGCAACCATATCCATTTTGTGTACGCGAATAAAAGGCAGTGGCTATGAAGCATTCTTACCGGCCTGAATAAAATGGTATTTTATCAAACCAACACGCGAGGTAAGTCATGCGGAATAGACACGCTTTTATGGAAGTACACAAAATGAGTAATTTCAGATATTGCATAACGGATTCCAGTCAGATGTTTGTAGAACAAATAAAATAATTATTATTTTTTCGCAAATAATTTCATGTTTTTTATATTCTTGTCAATAAAATAGGCGGAGGTAAAATATGCATGAAAATCAATTGTCCGCCGAAGAAAAATGGGAATGTGCAACGCTTGCCAACAACTTCATCTTTTATAAGGTTATGCGTCATCATCAGGATGCATGTAAGCGTCTTATCGAAATGCTTTTAAACATTAAAATTGATAAGATAGAAATGTCAAACGAAGAAATTATTGAAATTGACTATGATTCAAAGGGAATCCGTCTTGATGTATTCGTAAAGGATGCTGAAAAAATATATGACATAGAACTTCAGGTTACAAACACTAAAGAACTACCGGAACGTTCCAGATACTATCAGGGACTTATGGACTTAGACACCTTAAAATCAGGCCAAAAATATAAAGACTTAAAAGATTCCCATGTAATTTTTATCTGCATGGAAGACATATTTGACAATGGTCTTCCTGTTTGTACATTTGAAAATATCTGCTTGGAAGACAAAATTACCAAACTGAACGACCGTGCTTACAAGCACTTTTTTATTGCCCCTCTATGTGCTAGAATGATTAAAGATAAGGAAGTTAAGAGTTTCTTTGAACTGCTTATTTCAAACACGGCAAAAACTTCCTTCACGTCTGATTTAAAAGATTATGTATCAGAGGCAAAGCATAATATGCAGTGGAGGGTTCAGTTTATGACATGGGAAAGACAAAGAGCCTATGATTTTGATGATGGGAAAGAGGCAGGTATTAAAATCGGCGCACAACAGAAAGCAATTGAAACTGCCACTGAATTCTTAAAAGAAAATTTTTCTCCTGAAATAATAGCAAAATGTGTCAAACTACCGCTAGAGCAAATAAAACAATTACAAGCTAAACTTAAATGATAAATTCAGGAGTTATTGATTTGCAGTCAAAGATTGCACTTCAGTCCTGTTAATTATGACTCCTGATGTAATAAGATCTTTTGCAACTATATTCATTTTGTGTACGCGAATAATAGACACGCTTTTATGGAAGTACACAAAATGAATATATCCAGCTATCTTAAATTACTGTGCTATGTGCATGTTGATTCTTATAGTCTTTGTATACGAGCTTTCACTTCCTAAATCCCAGCTGAAGCTTGCTGCGCTGTCTGTTCCTTCAGGAAGATTGCTGTTTTTATCTTCAAATACACTCATGTGGGTAAAGTCTGTGTTATCGTAAGCTCCGTACCAGATGCGGTCAACATCATCTACACCAAATGCATTTTTAAGACATACCGTAAATGTATAATCATCTTCATCATCGTTATCATCTTTCTGCATGATAAAGCCGTTATCAGTTTCTTCAACGCTTACGCGGTCATTGTCTGCTTCTGTTGATTCTGCAATGGTTCCAACGAGCGTATCGATTGAAGCCCCCAGTTTAACATTCTTTGCGTTGCTGTTTGTAACGTCAAATTTAAGGGCAAGATACGGGGTGTCTCCTTCATACTTGAATTCAGGAGTTACTGTAAGACCAAGTCCAAGTTCTGCAACTTGTTCAGAAGAAAGTTCTGTAACTGTTTTGCCTGAGAAATCAACTGTATAGAACTTTACTGCGCTTCCGCTTTCATCTAAGGCTACCCAGTAATCAGTACCATCTGCATTCAATACAAACTGGAAGCCGCTCTGTCCGAATGAGCTTTCGTACCATGTACTGTTGTCATTTGTTCCTGTAATATCAATTCCGCCAAAATAACCAGGTTTGTTTTCTTCCGGTTTTGGTCCGAGGAAACTTGCCCTGTCTGCTATTACAGAACCAAATCTATATGCAAGTCTTGAAGTTTTATTTGTTTCAGGCACTTCGTAACTGTATTCTGTAGAAATTGTCTGCCTTGTTACTTCTGTAACTGTTGTTAATTCAGGAATTGCAACTGTTGCAGTGTATGTAACAGTTGCTACATTTGTATCCTGTGCCTGAATTGAGTAGCTGAATACAAGAGACTTTCCAAGTTGGTTTTTGTAGTAATCGTAAGCAACCCTAAATTCTCCGTTATCTTCGGCTGTAATACCGGATTCGTTCTTAATTGAAGTTCCGTTAAGTTTTACGTCACTTGTCCTTATGCTAGCTTTTTCATATACAGTCGGTGTAACTACGATATCGCCTGTATAGCTTAAGCTTGCACAAAGGTCATCGTAAGTATGTTCATCCGATCTGAAGCTGTTGGCAAGTATTGGATTTGTGTAATCATCGGTACTTCCGTTTCTGCTTCCGTTTTGAACAATATTCAGTGCTGTTAATTCTGCTTTAGTGTCTGCCTTTACATAGGCTAAAAGATTATATACGTGAGTATTTCCGTTTCTGGCTGTTACCGTAACGGTAAACAGCAACGTTCCTGAATCATTTTCAGTAATTGTGTAAGAACCTGTAAATGTAGAGTTACCTGAAGATGATGTGTTTTCAACATCAACTGCGTCTGTCCAGTCATTGCTTCCAACAGATGTTAAATTTACACCTTCACTGTGACGGCGGGTAACACTGATTTCCGCATTTTCTGAAACAGCCTTTGCTTTGAGCGTGATTGTTCCTTTGTCCAGCAAATATGGTGTAGTTGAAAGTACATAGGTGTTGCTTTCAGCAGTGCTTTCCCAGTTGAAAGCTGAAGGTGCTATGTCGGCAGAAACTGTGGTTGTTTCCGTTGATTCTTCCGGATTTGTGAGCGTAAGTGTCTTTAGCCGTGCTTCGTTATCGTCAGCACGTACTATATAGAAAGTATAGTCTTTGTTCGTACCGTTGTTGCTTACATAGAGTTTGACTGTTGTAGTTCCTACAGGAATTTCAGTTGTTGTTTCATCGTTTCCAGTTTCTATAGTATCATATTCGGCATCTGTGGTTGTTGCATTACCGATAGAAACCTTCCATTTATCTGAAATCTGTCCGTCGCTTGCAGTCTTTTTATGCAGTACGGCATAGCTTGCATTGCTTGGTTCTGTAACAGTAGTGCTGTTTGAATCTGCTGTCTGTTCAACGCAACCATTGAGGTCGTCTCTTTTGATTTTAATTTCTGCATTCTGCTGTGTAACGTTAAGTGAAAGGACAACGCTTGTAACTTCATGTTTGATGTAGATGTAGCTTGCGCGGCTGCTTGAGTCAACACCTCCGTTACCGGAGCCTGCGTTTTCCCAGCCGCTTAATGTGTATCGTGTGTCAGTTAAATTTGGCTTAACAAACGTGTATGTTACGCCGCAAATCGTTACTTCTGTAGTACCGTTTGGTATATCTTGAGTAGAGCTGCTGATTCCAGTGCCTTTTACTATTTCACCAAGTGAAAAGTGGTAGTATTCACTGGCACCGTCATTTAATTCGCTGCATGAAAAAATCTTTTCAATTCCTTCGCCTGTCGCATTAGCCGAATATCCTGTAAAGCTTGTATTTTCTGAGCTGCCTGCGTATGCAGTATTCTTTGCTGAATAAGTAACCTCTGTATCTTTATCCAGCGGGCGGAAATAAAAATCAAGTTTGTCAGCGTATGTTGTTATGTTTTTACTGGCGGCGATTGTTTTGTATGCTACTTCGGTTGAAGTTTTTTGTGTTAAAACTGTTGTTTTATTGCCGTTTTCATCAGTTGCTACAACAACCATTGCCGTAAGGTTCTGGTTAGTATCGCCTGCCTTGCTTATTTCAACAGTATGATACATTGTGTCGGCACGTTTTTCTGTTTCGTAACCGCTGTCGTTTCTGTGGTAGTATTCATCGCTTATGGTTTTTACCCAGAGAATGCGTTTTACTGTTTGGGTGTCTTCGTCTCCAATTTCAACTGTATGTGAAACAGGAGATGAGCCTGTCTGAACTGCACGAGATACGTTATCTGTCCATTCTTCAGGAAGTGTGTTTATGCTTGAAGAAACACCATAGGCAACAGTGGTTCTCCTGTTCTTAGGAACGGCTGTAAATGCCATTGAAGTAACGTCAACACGGCTGTCTGCGCTCAAAGTTACGGCATATTTTGCTGTGCCTGAACTTGCTATGCTTTCGGCGGTTGCTCCGGCAAATGAGCTGTTAGAACTGTTAAATGTAAAGCCTCTTATGCCGTTAGCAAAAGAATTTTGCGGTGTATAGGTAAGGGATGAAAGACTTGTGTCTCCGTCCGTTGGTTTTACAGCATAAATCGTGTATGTGCGTGAAACTTCTGTTTCATCAGTAACTGTAAAGGTGATTTTTGAAGTTCCGCCGACAAGAGGAACTGTTTTTCCGTTTATGTTTGGAACGGTACCGTATTTTGTTATAGAAACCGGATCAGAAATTACAGCACCTTCTTCGGCTGGAGTTGCATCAATTGTGATTGAATCAGCTTCTTCATTTACTTCCAGAGTATATGTTGTGGTGTTCGGATTAAATTCCGGAGTAAGGGTTCCGATGGAAGTATCGCTTCCTGCTGTTACATCAACAGAAATATCTGAAAGCTTTGAATAATTTCCGATTATTTCACTTGTAGAAGAAGTGTCTCCTGTAATATTTCTTCTAAGTGTGATTGTATAGTCAAGCGGTAATTCTCCTGAAGGTGTTACTGTTGCTTTTACCTCAGTTACACCGTAAGGAATTGTTGCATAAATTGCCTTATTTCCGCTGAATGTTTCGTCAACTGTAAAATCAATTTCATTATTACACGGGCTAGAAGTCTGACCTGTAACGGTAATTGTAGTAACTTCTGTATCTGCATCCAGATTTTCATCTCTTGCGGTTGTTGTACTTGTTTCGGTTACAGGTATAAAGGTTTGCGTTTGCCTTATGCTCCATTCAACCTGCGTATTATAATCGGCCGGGAAGAAGCGGAAAGCCATATCGTTATCGCTTCCTGTTATGCCTCTTACGGTATAGTCATAGATGTTATTCTGGAAAGTAATCTTATTGATATTTGGTTCTGCTGCACTTATAGCTGCAAGTCCGCTGTCTGTAATTGTGTTGGCATTAGTTGCATTTGCAGAATCAGAGATATAGCTTTTTGTAACAATAATGCGGTAAGTCGATGTATAGTAATCATCATCAGCGGTAATTTTACAGGTAATTTCTGTAACGCCGTAAGGAAGCACTGTCCGGATACGGCTGTTGTCATTAAACCCTGAAACTCGATTGAAAGGAATGGTTTTTGGATTTTCAAGAGCCTCGGCTTCTTCTGAAATCACCCTGCTTACATCATTGCCGTTTGCATCTTGAGAAATGTTTGAATATTCAGGATTGAACTGCCAGGTTTGAATGGCTTTCCATTCAACTGTAGCATGAGAATCATTTGCAAAGCATCTGAATTCAACAGGATTGTCTTTTGCCAGAATCCGCGTTGTAGAACCGTTTGTATAGCCGGTTTCTTCAAAAGTGCTGTCGCTGTAGTTTTCCGGAACGGTTCCTACATAGTAAGTAGTTTGGCTTGCATTGTAGGTAATCTGATTAAGATTCGGTCTGCTTGCCTTAATCATTACAAGCCCGCTTGAAATATTTGTGTTCGCTGAATCTCCTGTAGAAAGACTTGAATCTCCGGTTTTAGTATTGTAAACATCAAATAATGCAGAACAGCCTGATAAAACTGCACCTGAAAAAAGTGCAATAGAACAAATAGACAAAATAGGCCAAACGGCTGCAAAAATTTTTAATTTTTTCATTTTATTTCCTTATTTTCAACGCTGCTTGATTTTCTAAGTTACTCGTTGTCACCTTTTGTTACGATAAATTCTACACGGCGGTTCTTCCACCAGTTGTCATGGTCTTTCCATGCTGCAATCGGATTAGCACCACCCATGCCTTTGGCTGAAATAGCAGACTGGTTAAGTCCCCGTTCGACCAGCAGCTCAAGAATTGTATCTGCACGAAGAGTTGAAAGAGGTATAAGTTCTTCCCGGTCTTCACGGGCAGTATTAGTTACGTTATTTGCATAACCTTCAACAAGGATAGATACCGAACCGTGCTGCTTAATCTGGCGTACAATGCTGTCCAGAGTATCATTGTTCTCTTTCTGCTGTTCAGGAGAAATCTTGTTAAAGGTTGCACGGTCAGGGTCAAAGTGAATTGTGTTGACGATGATTTTCCATTGTTTATCAGGAATGATTTCAATCATCAAAATACCTGCTGTAATTTGAGAGGACGCAGTAATTACGGAAGCACCGGCAAGAGCTGCATCTTTTTCAGAAAGTGTTGCAGATACCTGAACTGTATAAACGTTGCGGGAGAATACAAGTTCGCCATTATCAGATGTTCCGTCCCATGAAATTGAATCAGGAAGATTTCCTGTTCCGGACCACGTTTTGAACGTATGTTTCTGCGGGTCAAGAATTTCAACCTTCCAGGAAGAAACTGGCTCTGTAACATGCGAAAGCTGCGGCCTGATATTTGCCGTATCAAAAATTCCGTCTCCGTCAGGAGTAAAATCCTGCTGCGGACTGATCAAAATTGCAAGTTCCGGAGGGAGCACTTCTTCAACAGGAGCCTGAACAGGAACTTCAGGTATTGGCTCGGGTTCCGGTGTGACTTCCGGCATTGGTTCTGTTACGACAACTTTCTTATTTTTGCGCTTTTCACGCAGGCGTTTTATATCGTTTACAGCTCCAAGCGGATAAGCTCGTAGCCCCAGGTATACGCGTCCAAAACCTGCAATGCCGCCGCCGATACTGGTATCGTAAAAAGCGTTATAGTCTATTCCGGCAAACGGAATCAGCATGTCTGTGCCAAAATTTGCAGTAAATTCAAGGGAGGCATCATAAACAAGACAGCTTGCACCTTCGGAAAAAAGGGAAATGCTTTTTACGCGGCCTGTTTCCTTTGCATGCCTTGAAGGGTAATAATCGGTTGTGATAAAGTTAATTCCAGAGCCTAAGCCCGGAACAATTTCAAGCCAGGAAGGAAGCCAGTCCCATGTTTTTTTAGAAATAATTTTTCGGATTCTGACTTCTGTAATGTTATTTTTGAAATTCTTCATAAGGGCGTAAGAGCCTTTGCCTTCGCCCCACTGGTCATGGGTGAATTCTAAGCCAAGAAGCCATCCGCTCAAGTTGTAGCCGGCACCTGCAAAAAAATTAGTGCCGTAATCGGTCATGGCAACGTTTCCCTGAGTGTAAAATTTAAGCGGTAAATTTAAACCGCCTCCAAGTTCAAAATAAATGTGGTTTGTAACAAAAGGTTCAGCAGTTGGTAAAAATTTTCCATTATCCGGTTCTGCCGATGTACAAAAAAAAGCGCCCGTAAACATGAATAGGGCGCAAACGAGTACAGCTCGAAAGTGCATTATACTTCCCTGAATTGTAAATTTTTAACTACTTGTATTAAATTGTATACAAGTATATTAATTGAGGAAAAAGTGTCAATGCGGTTTACTGCGGTTTAAGTGAAAATTATGTAGTATAGTACGGAATTTTCTAATTTGTCTATTTTTAATTACAAAAAAATGCGGCCGCCACGTTTTAATTAGCTGGTGTGGCGGCCGCATTCTTCTGCTATTCGCTTTATTTATTATTTTGCGCCGTTGCATTTTCTGAACCGGCATTGGCTTCAGAATCTGCGGCATTTTTTGCAGCTTCAGAAACAGGATCGGAACTTCCTGCCTTTGCATATTTATCAAGCTGCATCTGTGCCTGCTTAACGTTAGAAATTACCATAGGACCTGCAATACAGCCGCCTTCACATGCCATAACTTCAATCAGATTAGGAGTGTCCGGCCTTATCGGTGCTTTGCCTGTTCGCATCATTCCGAATGTGTTCAAAAGACGTATACCTGTTTTGTTAAGTCCGTTGATTGTACCAGGCTTTAATATAGAAGGATCTGAAAGCCGTAATTTTACAGCTTCAAGTACGCCGCCTGATTTTGCAAAGTTTCTTGCGCTTGTTGTAGGAGCTTTGTCAGATTCACTGGTTGCGGCCTTTTCCATTTTTGCAACGTCAATTTCTTTTGCTTCAAACAATGCAGAAATTTCTTCAACAGAAAGAACGTAATCAACTAAATCATCATCAAAGCCTTCGCGGCGCTTTGCAAGACAAGGTCCGATAAATACTGTTACGCAGTCTTTGTCTTCATTTTTTGCAATTTCTGCCGTGTAGTGCATAGGACTTCTTGTTTCGCTTACACAAGGAATCATATCCGGAACGTGGATTTTTACTGCACGCACGTAAGCTGAACAGCAGCTTGTAGTCATCATCTTGTCGCCGCGAGCCATGCGTTCTTCAAATTCCTTTGCTTCTTTGTCTGCACAGATATCAGCTCCTAAGGCAACTTCCAGAACTGAAGAAAATCCTGCCTGCTTTAATGCTTTTTCAAGCTGGCTTGAATCTGCCTTAAACTGACTTGCAATAGCAGGTGCGTACATTGCAACAACCTTGCGTTTGTTTTCCATAATATGGCGGATTACGTCTACAATCTGGCTTTTGTCCATCATGGCACCAAACGGACATTCCCTCATACAGTTTCCGCAGAAAATACATTTGTCGTAGTCTATGCTTTCGTGTCCGCTTTCATCTTTTGAAATTGCGCCAACCGGGCAGGCTTCTTCGCAAGGTACAGGAATTTTTATGATTGCATGATACGGACAGTTTTGCATACACATTCCGCAGTTGATGCATAAATCTTCATTAATATGTGCATGGCGGTCAACGGTAATGGCCTTTTTAGGACAGTTTACCATACACGGGCGTGCAAAACAGCCCTGACATGCGTTAGTTACCATAAAGTGGCTTCTTACACAGGCGTTACAGGCTTCCTGCAAAACAGTGAGCATCGGCCAGGAAGGCTTTTCTCTTTTGAGGGCTTTTTTTGCATAATCTGCCAGAACACAATCTTCTTCAACGGTTTCAAGCGACCAGCCCATGCGTGCAAGAACACGCTGACGGATTAATTCGCGGTCGTGGTAGATACAGCAGCGAATCGGTTTCTGATTTTTCGGAATCATTTCGCGTGCAATGTAGTGAACGCCTTCTTCGAGCTTTCCTGCGAATTGAAGTTTGGCAATGCGCACAAGGATTTCGTGCTTGATGTTTGCCGCCTGATTGTTAATGTTCAGCATATTATTTCCCTGTTTATGAATTTTGAAAAGTTTGCAGAGTTTTGCGAATTCTGCAACGCTTTTACATTGGTTTCTATGTATCTCTAATTATAAGAAAATGCAGGAAAAAATCAATCTAAGCGCGCCGGTGCGGTCTGGGCAAACGCATTATAAATAATTCACGATGAACTGGCGCGAAGGAGTGAAAAGGCTTTCGAAAACACTCAGTTTGTGCTGCCGCTCTAGCGGCAAACGTATATAATTACAAGCACAAACTGCGTGTAGCAGGCGAGCCTGCGGTTTTGATAAGCCTTTTACACGACTGGGAGCCAATATAAATCTTTTTTTTATTTATAATGAGTTTGCCCTAAAGCCAACCGCCATCAAGCTAACCGCCGCTTGACTAACTTATTGTGCTTTAGTAAGATAGGCTAATAGTTTTTTGTTTTGGGGGTTCTCCTTGTCAGTAAAAAAAACATCTGCAGAAAAGCGTTTTGCACAGAGTGAAGTACGCCGCTTGCACAACAAAGCAATCAAAAGCAAGTGCCATACATTAGTAAGACACTTCATCGAAGCTATTCAGAATAAAGACCAGAAAGCTTCTGAAGCTGCATTAAAAGTTCTCGTAAAAGAACTTGATTCTGCTCGCAGCAAGGGTGTTCTTAAGAGCAACGCTGTTTCTCGTAAAAAGTCACGCATGATGAAACTGTACAACGTTACATTTGCATCTGCAAAATAAGTTTACAGCAATGACAACATACCGTATGTTTCAGTGCTGCTGAAGCATACGAGTTTTTCTTAGTTTTTGTTAGAGGTTTTGCATGTCTACTAAAAAAGTCACAAAATATGATTTAGTTGAATCTGTTTACCAGAATACAAAATGTGAAAAACATGTTGTTCAGGATGTTGTAGAAAATTTGCTTACAGAGTTAAAAGCTGCCCTTAAAGAAGGGGCAACTATTGAACTCCGTGGATTCGGCACTTTTGAGCCTCGCCTTCGTAAAGGTCGTTCACGTGCAAGAAATCCAAAAACAGGTGAGCCGCTTTCAGTAGCTCCACATTATGTTGCAGCTTTCCGTTCCGGTCAGGACTTAAAAAAGGCATTGTGGGATCTTCCTGTTAAAAAGGACTAAACTATAATATGTCCTTAGAATCTTCCATATTTCAAAAAATCCAGAAAAAAATACCTTCTTTTCTTTTTAATCTGTTTCTTTTATTTTCAGGTTCATTTTTATTTGCACTTTCAAATCCCGGATTTATTTTCCCGGAAGGAATTGCTTTTTTAGCCTGGTTTGCTTACATTCCGGTTTTTGTACTTGTTTACCGTGCATCATTAAAAACTGTATGGATTTACGGTTTTGCTTATGGTGTAATTTCTTATGTACTTTATGTTTCATGGCTTGTAATCTTTAGCCCGGTGGGTTCAATTGCAATCGATGCAGAATATGGCGTATTGCTTATGCTTTTATTCATAGCCATGAAGTTATGCTATATATTATTCCCCAAAAAGGGCTGGCTTGCTTCGTTCCTTGTTTTCTGTGCATATGAATTCCTTAAAACAAGAGGATTTGCCGGTTTCAGTTATGGCGTAACTGCTTACACTCAATGGAAAAATCTTATTCTTATGCAGTGTGCAGACTTAGGCGGAGTCTGGCTTCTTTCTGCATTAATTATTTTTGTTTCTGCCTGGATTTCTCAAATATTGATTGAATCTGCATGTCCGGCTTTTAAAAGTGAAACTGAAAGTGAATCTGAAAAGTCTTTTATTTTGCAGATTAAAAAATCTGTTTTTTGTCATAAAATCAGTGCTGTTGTATGGCTTTCGTGCTTTGTATTCGTTGTAATTTACGGTTGTTTTGTCCGCAAGGATTATTCACATTTGCCGTCTGTAAAAGTTGCTGCCATCCAGCACAATACAGACCCGTGGCTCAGTAACGATGTAGATTCTTATGCAAAAGATGTTGAAAATCTTATTGCGCTTTCAAATCAGGCTTTAAAGCAGGAACCGCAGATAGCTTTGGTCGTATGGCCTGAAACTTCATTTATTCCACCGATAATAAAACACTATCAGCTTCGCCGTGACCGCAGCCGTTTTAATCTTGTTAAACGCTTCCTTGAATATGTGGAAAGCCAGAATTCTGTTTTTGTAATAGGAAATGATCATCAGGATGATATTCATGCAGATGATCCTGAAGATTTTAATTCTGTTCTTGTGTTTGTTCCAAAGAAAAATACAATTCCGCCCCAGCCTGAAATTTACAGAAAGATTCACCTTGTTCCTTTTACGGAAAGTTTTCCGTGGCCGGAACAGTTCCCGTCGCTTTATCAGGCTTTGCTTGCAGGTGATACACATCTTTGGTCAATGGGAAAAGAATACAAGGTTTTTCATCAGGCAGGACTTTCATTTTCTACGCCAATCTGTTTTGAAGATACTTTTGGTGATTCTGCGCGGAATATGTTTAATGCAGGTGCCAGGGCACTTGTAAATCTTTCAAATGATGCATGGTCAAAAAGCCTTTCATGCCAGAACCAGCATCTTGCAATGGCCAGATTCCGCTGTATAGAAAACCGTATTCCTGCCGTGCGCAGTACCGCTTCCGGTCAGACCTGTATTATAGACCCTAATGGCGTTATAAAAGTAATGGCAGAACCGTTTACAAAAACATTTGTGACCGGCGAAATCCCTGTAATCCCGGATGATGCAAAACCGACTTTGTACGGAATTATCGGCGATTTGTTCGGATTTTTGTTTTCTTTTGCCGCTCTGGCAGTTCTTTTATTTGGAATTATACGTTATACTGTTTATAGAAAGAAAAATAGAGAGTACGATTATGGAAGCTGAAAAAAGAAATTTAACTGTATTTGGACCTGAAACAGATTTTGACGGAGAACTGGAATATACTGATGACCTTTTAATCACAGGAAAATTTCATGGAAATATAAAATCCAAAGGTGCTTTGGAAATTGCAAAAACAGCTGTCTGTAACGTAGGAAAAATCTCTGTACAGTCAATTGTAATTTTTGGTACGGTAATTGGAAACATTGAAGCTTCTGAAAGAATAGAAATGTGTGCCGGCAGCAAAGTTTGCGGCGACGTTACAACTGCACGCCTTCGCATTGCAGAAAACGTAAATTTTGACGGCCAGGTTACAATGCTTGATGAAATTCCTGCCGTTGATTTATTTACGGTTGCCTCAAAAGAATACAAACAGGCACTTGTATTAAAATCAGATTTTATTGAATAGAATTTATTGTTACATCAAACTGGTGGTGTTTTTGGAAATTTCTGCATGCTTTAGAACTTCATCTATGGGGAGCGCGCAGCTTGAAGCAACGCCTGCGGCAATTGCGCCTTCTACAATCGGGCAGTCGCCTAAGCGAATCAGTTTGTTTTTATAGGGTTTTGTTTCCAGAAGTTCACGGGTAGCATTTACGGAACTGCCCAAGTCGCAGATAACAACAACTCCGTCTTCGGAATAAGCTTCGTCTATCGCTTTTGCAATTTTTTTCTGGCTTGTTCCAAAAAGTCCGTTGTCCATTCCGCCGGCAGGAATTATTTTTATGTTTCTTGCCATTGCCTGGGTAATCTCGCAGGTAGCTTCTGCAAGTTTTGCACTGTGAGAAACAATTACTATTCCAACCATACAAAGCCTCCGTAACTTTATGTAATCTTCACTTGTATTATTCTTGCACAGTTTTTGATTTTTTTAAAGGAAAATTTGCAGGGCGCACCCGGTGTTTTTTATGCGGCTATTCTTACTAATACTGATAGAATAAATAGCTGATAACAGAATGTTATGCTAATATAACAATATGTTTTTGAGAAACATTAAAAACTCTGCTATTTTTTGAACAACATGTTAAGGATTACTGAAAAATATACTATGAAAAAAATAATCTTTGTTTTGCTTTCCGGTGTATTTGCTTTTTCTGTGGCGGCATACGGCGCAAATAATTCAGCTGGTGCAAAAAATTATTCTCTTACAGTTGAAGATGCCGTAAATCTTGCAAAAGAAAATAATATTTCTATACAGCGAAGCCAGATTACGCTTGCTTCTGCATTACGCGCTAAAAATCATTCATGGAATTCGATAAGTCCTTCAATGTCTTTGGGTGGTTCGGCTTCGCTTCCTTTAGATTCTTTAACTGGAGGAGACCAGAAAACAGATTATGCGGCAAGTTTAGGCGTAAGCGCAACGCTTTCTTTAAATCTTACGACAAACCTTTATTCTTCGATGCAAAGTGCAAAACTTTCTTATGAACAGCAGAAAGTAAGTTTTGCAGATGCTGTCCGTTCTATAGAACTGGCTGTAAGACAGGCTTTTTATACGCTGATTTATGAAAAAGAAAATCTTTTGCTGCAGCAGGAAAATCTTGCGATTGCAAAAAAACAGTATGAAAACAATCTTGCAAAATATAATTCCGGGCGTTTGAGCGAAGTTGATGCATTAAGCGCAGAAGTTAATTATAAGTCTAAAATCCCGACAGTTGAAAATGCAGCAACAACCTATCAGAATGATCTTGCTTCTTTTAAACAGGTTTTAGGTCTTTCTCTTGAAGATGAGGTAACGCTTAGCGGAACTTTGGACGATGTTCTTTATTTGGGCGAAATTAAAGTTGAACAGGATAAAATCAATTCTTCAACTATAAAAAATCTGGAATTGAAAATTGCTTCGGCAAAAAATTCAGTTTTAGATAAAAAGTTTTCAGCTTATGCTCCCTCTTTGAATGCAAGCATGAATCTTCGTGACCAGTATTGG
>JAEEWW010000060.1 GCA_016287815.1 Treponema sp.
CACAGAAAATTTCTTTAATGACCTTAAGCGCGGAGAAAAAATTTCCGTTCTGATTGCACCGGCATTTAAGGCAAACTATCCGGATGAATACGCAAAAGTTCTGGGCGGTTTAAAAGCACTTGGCGTAGAGCATCTTATCAGCGTTTCTTTTGGAGCTGATATAACAACCTGGGGATACATAAATTATATAAATAAATATGGTTTTAAAGGCGGAATTTCGCAGCCTTGTCCTGTTGTAGTAAATTATATAGAAAAATATCAGCCGCAGTTGATTAAAAAGCTTTTTCCAATCCAAAGTCCGCTGATGTGTGCGGCAATTTATGCAAAAAAACAAATGGGTGTTACAGACAAGCTGGCATTTATAAGTCCTTGTATAGCAAAAAAAATAGAAATAGAAGACCCGTGTAACAAAGGCTACGTAAGTTATAACGTAACGTTCGATCATCTGATGGATTATATACGGAAAAACAATTTATTCGGAAAGCCATGCGAAGATGAAATCGAATACGGGTTAGGGGCTGTATATCCGATGCCTGGCGGACTTATGGAAAATGTACGCTGGCTTTGCGGAGAAAAAGAATTTATCCGTTCCCTTAGCGGAAAAAAGCGATTGTATGATTTTATAAGGGATAATGCAAAAAATATCTCTGAAGAAAAAACTCCTTTTCTGCTGATTGATGCGCTGAACTGTGAAAACGGTTGTTTGTGCGGAACGGCAACAGATTCAGAAATTTCAGAAACAGATACGGCCTTGTATAATCTTATTTCAATTCAAAACAAGGTAATAAAAAACGATGGTGAAAGTGCATGGTCTGCGTGCTCCTCGCCAAAAGAACGTTTGGAGCTGTTGAACAGGCAGTTTGCAAACTTAGACCTTAACGATTACATCAGAACCTATACCGATAAATCTGAAAATTGTGCAGTAAAAGAGCCCGCAGAAGAAGATTACGAAAATATCTTTACGCAGATGAAGAAAAATACTCCTGCATCACGGGCAGTAAACTGTACTTCATGCGGGTATGACAATTGCCGGGAAATGGCAAAGGCAATTTTTAACGGATTTAATCACAAGGAAAATTGCGTTTACTATCTTAAAGAAAGTCTTGAAGAAGATCATCTTAAACTTAAATATCGTTCAGAACATGACAGCCTGCTTGATATTATGAACCGAAGGGCTGCCGCAAAACTTTTGAATAAGAAGTTTACAGCCGAAAGTAAATTTTCTGTTATCATTGCTGACATTGATGGCTTTAAATCACTTAATGAAACTTACGGCTACGAACAGACGGATTTGATTTTAAAATATCTTGGAAAAAAGCTGAAATTCTTTTCTGTTAGCAATGATCTTATTATTGCCCGCCAGGGCGGCGACGAATTCCTGTTTGCGGCAGCAGATGTGCAGCTTGATGAAAAGCATGAGTTGATTGAAAATCTTGTAAGCATTTTTTCAGACCCGATTCCGCTGGGTGAAGAAAAAATCAAGCTTTCGGCATGTTTTGGAATTTCTAACAGCGACGGCATAACAGAGCCGGATCAGCATATAATAAACGCAGAAAATGCCATGTTTGAGGCAAAATCCCACAAACGAAACTCTGTCTTTGTTTATTCTGAAGAACTAAAAAAACAGGCATTGGAAGAAGCCGAGATAAAAGAGAAACTTCTTGAAGCTTTTGAAAACGATGGATTTTACATGGTTTACCAGCCGCAGATAAATTCCAAGACTAAACAGACAAGCGGCTACGAAGCACTTGTACGAATGAAAGCTCCGGGGCTTTATCCTGGACAGTTTATACCTGTTGCAGAGAAAAA
This sequence comes from Treponema sp., assembly GCA_016287815.1. GTDB lineage: Bacteria > Spirochaetota > Spirochaetia > Treponematales > Treponemataceae > Treponema_D. The sequence continues at coordinate 1,810 of JAEEWW010000060.1, forward strand.
CGGATGGATCTGGAGAATCGGAAGAATTACAACAGAACTTGCAATACGGCAGCTGGCTCAATGGCGTGATGATAAGCATGCATTGCATCCTGTTTCAATTAATTTTTCAAGTAATCAGCTCAGCGATACAGGATATATCGATTTTCTTGAAAATCTTCTTGAGAAATATAATATTCCGCCAAAGTATGTAGAAATTGAAATTACCGAAGGTGTTTTTCTGAGTAAAAACAAGCAGGCGGACGAACTGTTCAAGCGATTCAAGCAGCTTGGAATCAGGCTTCTTATGGATGATTTTGGAACAGGTTATTCATCGCTTGCATATCTTACCTACATTCCGGTTGATGTTGTAAAACTTGATAAATCCCTGGTTGATACATATCTTGTAGACGGAAAAGATTCATTTATAAAACATATCATTCAGCTTGTGCATGACCTGGATAAAGAAATGCTTATTGAAGGTGTTGAAGAAAACTGGCAGTATGAGAGGCTTTGCGAATTCAATGCAGATACAATCCAGGGGTATTATTTCAGTAAGCCAATTCCTGCCGAAGAAGCGATTGTTTTTAATGCTTCAAAAATTGGAGCGTGAATAAAGATAAAAGCATAAGTGTAGTGAAACATAAAAAACGCCGGAAGCGGAACGCTTCCGGCGTTGTGTTTATAAGGCTACCTTATTTACTTCATCAAGATGAATTCTACGCGACGGTTTTTCCAGTTGTTAACTTTATCCTGCCAGTCAACAACAAGCTGTGTGCCGCCTTTTCCTTCTGTAGCAAGACGGTCAGCTTTTATTCCGTGTTCAACAAGATAATTTTTTACATAATCTGCACGTGCCTGAGAAAGAGGAATAAGGGCAGGTCCCCACATTGCAGGGTTATCTTCTGTTTCTTCTTCTTCGTAAGCTGTTACCTTGTTTGCATGACCTACAACTGTAACTTTGTAGTCATTAAACTTTGTAAGAATCTGGCAGATACGTTTAAGAACGCGTTCATTATTTGCCGCTTTTTCCGGATCAAGACCATTAGCAACTTCTGCTGAAGTCTTAAAGTCAGCATTGTCACTGCGGAATATAATAGAAGGAACTGCCATCTTTAATACATTTCCATCACGGATTACAAGAATATCAACGCCAATTACGCCTTTTACAGAACTTGTCATGCCAAGATCATCTGTTGCTGTAAATACAAACGGATAATCCATTGCAGACTGAACTCTTTCTGCAAAGCCGTCTGAAGTTTTAGATGTATTGCTCAAACCGTCCCAGATAATCTGTTCGGTAATTGCAGAAGTTCCACCGGTTGTCCAGAATGGACGACCGCTTGTGCTGTCATTGATAGTAAAATTCCATGAAGTAAGTGCACTCTTTGTTTTGCCGGAAAGTTTTATAAATAAATCATCATTTACACCATCATTATCAGGGCTGAAGAATTCCGGTGCAGTTTTTACTTCAAGCTGAGGAGGAATTGCAGTACAGATAAACGGAGATGTTGTATAGTTAACTTCATTACCCTTTGTATAAACAATTGAAAGGTTTCCGCTCATTTTTCCGTCAGCAGTGCTGCCGTTTGAATCAAGACCATCCCATACAATTTCTGCAGGAAGATTTTTTCCTGTTTCGCTTGATGCAGGCCATGAACGAATGATTTTTCCGTTTTCATCAGTTATATTGAAATTCCAGCTTTCAATTCCGTCTGCAAGAGTTGTTTTAATAGAAAAATTCTGATTATCTTTTACTCCGTCACCATTAGGAGAAATTCCTTCAAGTGCCGAAATTACATAAGCAGAAGCAGGGCGGTTATCCAGTTTGATATTTCCGATTTCAGACTTAAATGCGTTACCGGCAATATCTTCTGATTTTATAACGATAGAATAAGTTCCGTCAGGAGCAATGTTTCCAGCTTCATCTGTACCATCCCAGTTAAAACCGTATTTTCCGGTGTTTCCTACAATTCCATTCCATGCAAAAGAGCGGACGGTTTTTCCTTTTGCATCAACAATATCAGCTGTCCACAAACTTTCGTTTGTGCAATCATAGGCAGAAACTGATACAGTATCTTTTTTGGCATCACCGTCAGGAGAGAATACTGAATATGGAACAGGTGGATTAGAAAGTGCAAGTTTTGGATACTGTGTATCAAGCACAAACGGCTGAGTTGCAGCTTTTGCAGAAGAGCCGCTTTCAGAGTTTACAGAAAGTTCTGCGCTGTATTTTCCATCGGCACATACAATTCCGTCATCTGCTTTACCATCCCATACAAAATTCTTTGGTAAAGCCTGTGAGCCTTTTACTGTTCTTACGGTTTCGCCATTTTCATTTTTAATGATAAATTCATAAGAAGCTACGGAACTCTTTACCTTGGAAACTACAGGGAAAGTAATTGTTTCTTTTATGCGGTCATTGTTAGGAGAAAATGCAACATCGCCGGAAGAAAGAACAACTTCTGTTTTGCTTGTATCAAGCGTAAAGTTTGCTGTTTCATATGAGGCAGCATTTCCTGCAAGGTCTGTTGCGCTGATTACGAATTTGTAATTTCCGTCCTGTGCAAGAACGCCTTTTCTGTCAATTCCGTCCCATGCAAAAGAATCCGGCGGGAATTCGCCAAGTTCATATTCTTTTATAACATTTGCAGGATCATTTGCATCAACAATCTGGCCCTTCCAGTTTTTTACCGGGGCACCGGTTTTGGGAGTAATAAGCTGTGTAATTGTAACAAAGTCTTTTACGCCGTCGCCATCCGGAGAGAAAATTTTTTCACTTGCCTTTACAACGGCAGCAGGTTTTGTTGTATCAAGTACAAAAACCGGAGACTTAATTACAGGCGGTTCATAGCCATTTAAGTATTTGGCTGTTAAACTTGCCTGATAAGAGCCGTTCGGCAATACTGTGCGGCTGTCATTCTTTCCGTCAAAATGAAGCACTGCAGGAGGATTTTCAATTTCTGAAGAATTCTGCGGCTTAAACTGTGCAACAGTTTTTCCGTTTGAATCCAGAATAGAAATATTCCATGCAGTCAGTTTGTTGCCGGAATTTTTAGCAGGAACAGGAACTGTTACGCCAAAAGAAATTTCTTTTAAAGGACTTTCTGTTCCCGGAGAAAAATATTTACCGCTTGTTATTACGATATTTGTAGCAGGTTTTTCACCTGAATAAATAATGTTTGAAAGGGATGCGGGAGCTGAAACGTTTCCTGCGCGGTCTGTTGAAGAAACTGAATAAGAATAAACTCCGTCTGCAACAAGCGAACCATTGTCATTTGTTCCGTCCCATGAAAAATCTTTTGGCTCAGAAGATGTCCATGTTAAGGTTTTTATTGTTTCACCTGAAGCATTTTTTACCAGACCTTTCCATTCGTCTTCATAAGAACCTGACTGTTTTATATGCAGCAATGATTTTGCGCCTTCGCCAAAGATTTTGTCATTCTGTGCAATATCTTTTACAGAAGCATTAGGCGGAGTATTATCAACAACAACCTTGTACGGGCTTGTTGTTTTAATATTCGGTGCATAAGCTACATTGCCGTTATCATCTGAGGCTGTAAAATAGTAAAAATATTCGCCGTCAGGTGCTGTTTCTCCGTTATCAAGTGCTCCATTCCATACAACTTCTTCCGGGATATTAACGCCCTGTTTAGGAGTCATAAGGCGTTTAAAAAAGCCCTTTACATTCATCTTATATGGAACGACATACTTGTTTCCGATTGTACGTACAATTTTTCCGGAACTGTCTGTAATTACAAGACTCCATGCCGTTACATATCTGTTATCTGTAATTTTTAACGGGACTACAAGAGAATCCTGTACACCGTCATTATTAGGAGAAATATAAATTGTTTCTTTTTCTGCAAAAGCCAGTGAAGAAGAAACTAAGGCTAATGCAAATAAAATCTGTTTTATCGATTTTTTCATTTAACACTCCAAATTATTCTATATTACTGTCAGCTTATTACTTTCTACTCTCCAAAAAGCTTGATTTTTGGAGGCTCTTTATCTTTCATACCAAGATTAAGTTTGATTCCGCCTGAAACGGCATGAACGTCTTCATAAACCTTTTTGTATGAACCGTAAACAGAAGCTTCACTTTGCTGCCATCCGTTGTCTTTCATAAATGAATTTTCTTTTGAATTCAAAAGGAATCTGAATGTGATTCCGAATGCAGGCATAAGGCATTTACATTTTTCTGCAACTTCCTGAGCATTGTACTGCCATGAAGTGCTGAAAGTAAGGAAGTCTTTTACCATAAACTGTAAGCCGGTGTCAAAAATAAAATTCTGGAATGCAGGAACAGAAAGATCTGTAGAAAGAGCAGCTGCAAGAGTTTCATTTTTAAAGAATGTTCCAGCCGCACCCATACGTAAAGTTGCAAGTCCAGGGAATGAATCAGCTTTTTTGCCTTTTATGCCCCATACATCTGTGCTTGTATAAGTTTTACCAAGGTTCATCAAAGAAGCTCCGAACCTGAAATCCTTAAAGCAGGCCAAATCTCCAAGTCTGTACATAAATCCTAAATCTGCTGCTAAAAGGAAATCTGTGTCATATCCCCAGAGGTAACCGCCGACAAGACCTGCACCGACTGCAAGATTGTCTGTAACATCTCTTGATGCGGCATATCTTAAGCCTACATTTTTTCCGAGCTGCATTTCGTAAAATGGAGAATAGCAGCCAAATGCCTGAACTGTTCCAACTCCCCATTTTGTAGGAACCATAAGTCCCAATTCAAAAGCTCCGCCGGTAGATTTGTCTTCCGGGTCTTCAGAGCAATGCAGGAAAGTAAAGCCGGCATCAAGAACATTGCGCTGCTCAAAAGCAGGCAAAGCAGGATTAAAAGCAATAGAAGAAGGTCCTACGTCAAAAAAAGGTCCGCCAACTGTCGAAGATGCAGAATTAAACATTAAAGGTCCTGTAATTCCGTAAAGCATTTCGCCGCCAGCAGGTGGATTGTAGGCAAATAGACTCATAGCTGAAATAAAAACAGCAGCTACAGTCAGCTTTAATTTTAAATTTCTCATAATATCTCCTATGAAATTCACGTATGAAATTCTCGCCAGAAAAAAACTGGCATTATGATTATGAACTGTTTCACATTCAAACTATATCTTAAAACAGCAAAATATCCAACAAGTAACAGAAATTGATCCCTGCATCAGGTAAAATTAGAAATTGAACACAATCTTTTTTAATCCGCGGTTGGGGTAGGGTAAAAGCCGCTTTCAGGTTTAATTTAAAACATTTTTTTTAGTTTTTTTTCGTTTACGAATATAGTTTATTTTGCTAAAATTGATAGCATGAAAACGTATACTTTCAAGGGCGGAGTTCATCCGCAGGAATGGAAAGAACTTTCCAGAGATGTTCCTATCTCTGAAGTTATTCCTTCTTCAAAAACGGTAACTATTCCTGTTACTATGGGGGGAGCACCAAATGTACCAACTGTAAAAGTTGGAGACAAAGTTGTAAAAGGTCAGATTATCGCTGACTCTACTCAATTTGTTTCAGCTCCTGTCCACGCTTCAATTTCAGGAACAGTAAAAGAAATTGGTTTGCACCTTGTTACAGGCAATTCAAAAGTTTCCTGTATCACAATAGAAGGTGATGGTTCTGATTCAACAGCATATATGGAACCGCTTGATCCTTTTACCTGTGACGTAAAAGATGCAATTAAACGCATTCGCGATGCTGGTATCGTAGGAATGGGCGGGGCTTCGTTCCCGACTCATGTAAAACTTAGTCCTCCTGCCGGTACAAAAATTGACTATGTAATTATTAACGCTGCAGAATGTGAGCCTTACCTTACAATAGATTATAGAGTTTTAAAAGAAACTCCTCACAAGGTTCTCGATGGTCTTTCAATTATTATGAAGATAATCGGCGGCAAAGGAATTATTGCATTAGAAGATAATAAGATTGATTTATATGAAAATCTTAAAGCTGAAATAATTAAGGAAAACCGTTCAAACGATATAGAAATTCGTGTTGTAAAAACAAAATATCCGCAGGGCGGTGAAAAAAGCCTTATAAAAGCATGTCTTAACAGAGAAGTTCCTACAGGTAAACTTCCTGCAGACGCAGGCTGTCTTGTTTTCAACACAGTAACAGCATGTGTAATTGCAGATGCTTTCCGTCTTGGAAAACCTCTTATTGAACGTCCGCTTACAATTTCTGGCGGTGCATGTGAAACACCAAAGAATATTATTGTTCCGGTTGGAACTCTTGTAAGTGATTTAGTTCCAGAAGCAATAAAAATCAATGCAGAAAAAACCGTTAAGCTTATCAGCGGCGGTCCGATGATGGGTTTTGCAATGGTTTCTGCGGATTTCCCGATTGCAAAAGGTACTTCCGGTGTTCTTTTCTTAACAAAAGAAGAAGTTAACATGGATGCCGAAACGGCATGTCTTAACTGCGGAAAATGTATAGAAGTTTGTCCTATGGGACTTGCACCTGCACTTCTTGTAAGTGCATTAAAAGTTCGTAAAACAGAAAAATCTATAAAACTCGGTGTAATGGATTGTATTGAATGCGGAAGCTGTGCTTACGTTTGTCCGGCCAATGTTCCCATCGTACAGAAAATCCGTCTTGGCAAAGCTGTTGCTAAACGCCAGATGGCTCCAAAACCTGTGGGAGGAAAAGCATAATGGCAGATTTAGGTTTAACTAATCTAAAAGTAAATTCTTCACCGCATTTTTCAAATGGAGAGCGTCCATGTGATTTAATGCGCCTTGTTCTGATTGCACTGCTTCCGGTAACAGTTTATGGTGTTATTCTTTTTGGAGTTAGCGCACTTATTCAGATTCTTGTTTCAGTTATTTGTGCAGTTGGCTTTGAAGCATTGTTTCAGTTCCTTACAAAACAGAAAATTACTGTAAGTGACTGTTCTGCAGCCGTTACCGGTTTAATTTTTGCATTAACATTGCCGCCAACATGCCCAATCTGGCAGACAGTTCTTGGTGTTCTTTTTGCCATTGTAGTTGCAAAAGGTTTCTTTGGCGGTCTCGGCTCGAATGTTTACAATCCTGCACTTGCAGGCCGTGCATTCCTGTTTGTAAGTTTCCCGTCTTCTATGGGTTCTGCATGGCTTAAACCTGGAACAGATGTAATCAGTTCTGCAACAATTCTTTCTGAAATTAAAGAAGGAGCTGCAGCAGGAAATACTTCTACATACCTTCAGTATTTCTTGGGAAACAGAGCCGGCTGTATAGGTGAAACAAGCGTAATGCTTATTCTTATTGCCTTTATCTTCCTTTTGGTTACAAAAGTAATTGACTGGAGAGCAACAGTAGCAATGCTTGTAACAGTTGCAGCAGTAACTTTTATTTCTGGCGGAGATGCACTTCTTGCACTTCTTACAGGCGGCCTTGTATTTGGAGCCGTATTCATGATTACTGATTATGCAACATCACCAGTTACAAAGCCTGGACGCATTGTATTTGGTATTGCCTGCGGACTTATGACATTCCTTATCCGTAAATTCGGAGGATATCCGGAAGGTGTTATGTTCTCCATTTTGATTATGAATTCTTTCAAAGCATTTATGGATAACCTTTCTTGCCGCAAATACGGATATAAAAAACTGGGGGCTAAAAAATGAGTATGATTAAACTTGGTCTTATTCTTGCAGCTTACGCAGTAGCTTCCTGCTTTTGTCTGGCTATTGTAAACAATATTACAGCTCCTGTAATTGCACAGCATCAGGCAGACAAAGTTGGCGCAACATTAAAAGTTGTATTCAAAGACGCAGATTCTTTCAGCCCTGTAACTGATTTTTCTGCTGACGGCTTAACAGCTTCTATTGATGCTCTTTACGTTGCAAAAAAAGGCGACAAAGTAACAGGTGCCGTTACACAGATTACCGGTGCAACCTACGATAAGGCAACAATCCTTGTTGGTCAGGATTTAAACGGTACTGTAACAGGCGTTCAGTTCCTTGAATTAAGTGATTCACCGGGCTTTGGTCAGAAAGCAAAAGACCCGAACTACAAAACTTCAGCCGGAAAAACTTTCTATGAACAGTTTACCGGTAAAAAAGCAAAAGAAGGCTTTAAAGTTGGAGAAACTTTTGAAGCTGTAAGCGGTGCAACAATCACTTCTAAAGGCGTAGCTGTTCTTCTTACAGAAGCAACAACAACTGCCGGTTCTTACCTTGCTCAGAAGCATGGTGGAGCTCAAATTAAATAAGGAGGAGGAAGTACATGAATAAAAATTTAGGAATTTTTACAAACGGTATCATCAAAGAAAACCCTCTTCTTGTTCTTTCTATTGGTCTTTGCTCTTCACTTGCCGTAACAACAAGTGTTTTTAACGGAATCGGCATGGGCTTTTCAATGCTTTTTGTTCTTCTTATGAGTGAAATCATTATAAGCCTTTTCCATAAATTGATTCCTGATGCAATCCGTCTTCCGATTTTCATTATCATCATTGCAGCTTTTACAACAATCGTTCAGCTGGTTCTTGCAGCCTATCTTCCGGCTTTGTCAGAAGCATTGGGTGTTTTCCTTCCGTTGATTGTTGTTAACTGTATCATTATGGGACGCGTTGAATCTTATGCTTCAAAAAACAGCGTACCGCATTCCATTTTAGATGCTTTTGGTATGGGAATTGGTTATACCTGGGTTTTAACAGCAATTTCTATTATCCGCGAATTAGTAGGAAACGGAACTCTTTTAAACACAAGAATAATTCCGGAAGCTTACACAATCGGATTGTTCAGCAAGGCTCCGGGCGGATTTATAATTTTTGGTCTTATGATTGCAATTACAGCTTCAATCAGCAAAGCAGTTGATGACAAGAAAAAGGCCGCAGCAAAAGCAGCTGGCGCTGCTCAGGGTGGTGCAAAATGAGTGATTTATTAAAGATTTTCCTTAAATCAATGCTTGTAGACAATGTAATTTTGGTTCAGTACCTTGCACTTTGTCCATTCATTGGTATGACAAGTGATACAGGAAAAGCTACAGGTATGGGTATTGCAACAACATTTGTAATTATCCTTGCAACAGCTGTTACATATCCTTTGTATTACTGTATTCTGGTTCCTCTTCAGCTTCAGTTCCTGCAGACTTTGATTTTTATCCTTGTTATTGCAGCTCTTGTTCAGCTTGTTGAATTTTACCTGAAAAAATCAGCTCCTGCACTTTATAGCGCAATGGGCGTTTATCTTGCTTTAATTACAACAAACTGTGCAGTTTTGGCTGTAACACTTAACTGTATCAGCAAGAATTACAACTATGTAGAATCATTGGTATACGCTTTAGGTTCTGCAGGCGGTTTCTTGCTTTCTATGGTAATCATGTCTGGTGTTCGTGAACGTCTTGAAGTTGCACCTGTACCAGCTTTCCTGAAAGGCAAACCGATTCTTTTTATTGCAGCAGGTTTCCTGTCGCTTTCTTTCCTTGGATTTACAGGTTTGATTAAGTAGGAGAGTTATCATGCAGATTATTATTTCAACAGTAATTGTTTCATTTGTTGTAGCTTTTGTACTTGGCGTTTTACTGGGTGTTTTCCAGAAAATCTTTGCCGTAAAGGTTGACGAACGGGTTGTTAAAATCCGCGAAGTTCTTCCTGGAATTAACTGTGGTGGCTGTGGATTCCCTGGCTGCGACGGTTTTGCAGAAGCATGCGTAAAAAGCGGAGTTCCTGCAAAAGGCTGTGTTGCCGGTGGTGCTAAAGTAAAAGAAGCTATTGCCCAGATTATGGCACAGAATGCAAACGCTTAAGATTCCTGCTTTTGCATAGTTTTGCAGAAGTGAAAACAAAATCTTGTAACGCCCTGAAAATTTGTAATTTTCAGGGCGTTTCTTTTATAAAGTGTAGAAAAAATCTACTATTTACAATATAATAAAAATAACCGATAAATAAATTATGGCAAGTAAGACAGAAGAAGCAAAGAATTTTTTTCAAAGAATTTTAGACTCGTTTTTTGGTTCCAATGACCCGGAAGCTTTAAAGAAAAAGCAGTTAAAGGCTATTGCAAAAGATTTATCAAAGTCACATTCAAATTTTTACAAATACTCTTCTGATGAAGTTCAGCCGGCACTTGCAAAACTTTTTTATCAGATTTATAAAATTGTTTCACCGGCACAAACTTTTTTTCAGACCTTAAATAATCCTGCAACATTAAAAAATCAGATTGTAACGAGTTCACTTTCAGAAACTCAGCTGAACCTGCTGAACGAAATTTCTGAGGCTGTAATTCGTGAAAAGGCAAAAACCGTTCCTGTAGAAGAACTTTCGGAACAGACACAGGCTCAGCTGGATCAGTTTATTTCCAGTTTTGATATGGATAAAGTTAATAAAATTGACTATCTGTACACTACGATGCAGCATTTTCAGGCATTCTGCCTTTACGATTTCTTCTTCTTCCTTAAAAAGTTCTGTTCTTCAATAAAAGAAAAAGATTTTTCTGACGTTCCGCGTTTTGATGCAATTCCTTCAAAATATATAAAAGATGATTTGAAAGATTTTATTTCTGTTGCATGGGTTCTTGAAAAAGATGCAGACTGGTCAAGTCTTTTTGCATTTATGAAAGAATCCCGCGGTATAGAGCCGATTCAGGCAAGGGCCTGGACAAACCTTATTTCAAAACTGAATAATTTTAAGCGAGATCGTACTTTTGAAAAGCTGATTAAAATTGCAGAAAAAGATCCTGCATATGAACAGAATATAAATGTTCAGACAGTAAATGTTGTTGAACCTTTTATAGAAAAAGTAAGAAGCGAGGCTTTGCAGGCAATAAGCAGTCTGCAGACAGAAAAGAAGAAAAATCAGGTTGATAATCTTTTATCCCAGCTTTTTGGTACAGAAGAAATTTCACGCTTAAAGTATTATTCTGAAAAAGCAAGCCCTGATTTTATAAAGCATAACCTTCCGGTTTATTCGTTCTGTCAGCCGCTTAACTATCTGAAAGCTTTTTTGCTTGACTTTGTAAAAGGTGATTTACGGACTTTTGCCGATTTGATTCTTGTACGCGGACAGTGGGTTTCTTCTTCACTTTCAAGTCCGATGTCTGACGCATTCAATATGCTGCTGGACTATTCAAAGAAAATTACGGAATTTGATGAAAGTCTTGCCGAAGACGGCGACGTAGGAATAAAAATTAAGACGCTTATGCCGCGAACCCTTCGCGAAAAAGATGCTTCAAACATTGCTTCAACCCTAATTGAAGATGCAAATGATGAAGCAAAGGATTATATTATCCGCTGTACGCAAAGTCTTGTAGTTGTTGGAAGAACTATAAAATCGGTTCTTGAAGATTATGCAAAACTTCCGCGCGCAGAAATGATTATAAACTGGAAAGAACTTGAAAAATTTGCCGAATCTTCCATAAAGGAAACCGGTGTTGCATTGTATAAAAAAATCTATCTGTTTACACAGTTAATGCAGACAATGCTCGGAAAACAGTCGTAAGCGATAAAATTTGCTTCAGGCGTGCTTTCTTGCACGCCTTATTTTTTATCTTTTAGACATCATTTTATTTGAAATTTTTGTGCCGATAAACTGAATGATTTCTACCATAACAAGGATAATTACAACGGCAACAATCATAACTTCTGTTCTGAACCGCTGATAGCCATAGCGGATTGCAAGGTCTCCAAGACCGCCACCACCGATTGCCCCTGCCATTGCAGAATAGCCTATAAGATTGATTATTGTAAGGGTAATTCCGTCTACAAGAGAAGGTAAGGCTTCAGGAAGTAATACTTTTACAATTATCTGCATCAAAGTTGAGCCCATAGCCTTGGATGCCTGAATAACGCCTGGATCTACTTCTTTTAACGCTGATTCAATTACACGGGCAACAAAGGGAGCTGCCGCAATAGAAAGAGGAACAATAGTTGCCGCAGTTCCGATACTTGTACCGATAATTATGCGGGAAAGCGGAAAAAGCAGAATCATAAGAATGATAAACGGAAAGGAGCGGAGCATATTTACAATTCTTGTAAGTACCTGGTTTAAAACCGGATGAGGTGCAATTCCTGTTTCTGAATCTGTTATGCAAAGCAAAACGCCAAGCGGAAGTCCAAGCACAACACTAAAAAAAGTTGAAAGAAAAACCATTATAAGAGTCTGTACTGTTGCATCTGATACCAGCGTAAATATTTTATTAAAATCCATCATATTCTATACTCCGTAAAATGTTCTGCTTTGCCTTTATCGAAAAAGCTATGCATGGCAAAATATTTTTATGCCTGAAAGAGCCTTTGCATAAGCTTAAACTATTCAGGCTGACTTATTTTTACAGGAATTCTCCTGTTTCAGTTTTTTCAATACTGATCCCCTGCTCTTTTAAATATTCAAAAGCTTTGGAAACTTCCTGTTCATCGCCTGTAATATCTGTTACAAGCTGACCAATCTTACAGTCAGGCAAATTATGAATTCCGCCTGCACGAATATTAAATTCTATATTAAACTTGTGTGCTATTCTGCTCAAAACAGGTTCATCGGTAGCCTGATTTTTAAAATGCAGAATATAATTGCCGCCTTTTTCTGACCAGCGTACAAGTTTTTTATCTTCTTCACCTTCATGGCTGCTGTCAGACATCTGCAAATGAGAAAGAAATTCTCTGGTAACTTCAGCCTGCGGATGCATGAAAATCTGTTCTACGCTTCCCTGTTCTACTACCTTGCCTTCGTCAATTACTGCAACCTGACTGCACGCATCGCGTACAACTTCCATCTGGTGAGTAATCATAACAACCGTAAGGTTCATTTTCTTTTGTATTTCGCGTATTAAATCAAGAATTGAATGAGTTGTCTGAGGATCCAGCGCACTTGTAGCTTCATCACAGAAAAGAATGTCCGGCTGATTTGCAAGTGCCCTTGCAATTGCAACACGCTGTTTTTGACCGCCTGAAAGTGTAGAAACCGGAGCGTTTACACGGTCTGAAAGTCCTACAAGTTCAAGCATCTGCGCAACGCGCTCTTTTATTTTTGCCTTATTCACCTTGCAGATTTCCATAGGATAAGCAACATTTTCTCCTACAGAGCGGGAAGAAAAAAGATTGAAATTCTGAAAAATCATTCCTATTCTGCGCCGTCTTTGAATAATTTCTTTTTCTGAAAGATTATCAACGCGTTCGCTGTCATACCAGACTTCACCAGAATCCGGAGTTTCAAGCAGGCTTATAAGTCTTACAAGGCTTGATTTTCCGGCACCGCTTTTTCCTATAATGCCAAAAATACGGTTAGAAGGAATATTTAAACTTACGTCTTTAACAGCTGTTACTACAGGTGAATCTTTTCCTTTATAGGTTTTCTGAAGATTTTTTAAAATGATTTCCATTACTTTTTCCTTAATCCGTCTAAAAAATGCTGCGTTCTATAAACCAAATAAAGTTTATGTTTCGCAGGTATTTTTTTGCTAGCTGAAATCAGCAGGATCCGGCTTTAATCCCGGAACCATGAATTTTTCTGGCAGACGTGAAGGCTGGCTGTTAGCACTTTTTACGCTTGCCCAGGTTACATCTGCTTCTGCACAAACTGTTCCGTCTTCTTTACGTACAATCTGATGAATTGTTCCTGAAACGGCGCCCATTTTAACAGGGTAAACTTCAATTTTAAGTTTGTCGTCTAGGAATGCTGAAGCCTTATAGTGGATATCAACATGCGTTACATAAAGAAAGTAACCTTCTGCAACTGCACCTTTATAGTCAAATCCAATATGATGAAGAAATTCCATTCTTGCATATTCCAGATAATTCAGGTAAACCGCATTATTTACATGGGAATATGAATCGCACTCATATCGGCGGACAGTTAAATCAACAATGTGTTTC
>JAEEWW010000153.1 GCA_016287815.1 Treponema sp.
GGCTGCAAATTTATTAAGTTCAAATTCATCACCGATTACAACGTTGATTCCTGTCCTGCCGGCACGAGCGGTTCTTCCTGCGCGGTGTACAAAAAAATCATCGGTTTCCGGTAAATCCATCTGAATTACATGGGAAATATCTGTAATGTTAAGTCCGCGGGCGGCTAAGTCCGTTGTAACAAGAACATTGCATTTTCCGTTCCTGAACTGGTCGATTGCAGCCTTACGCTTTTTTTTATCTGTTTTTGAATAAAATCCCGTACATTTTATTTTTTTGAAAGTCAGTTTTGAAACAATGTTTTCTACCTGATCAGAGCGCGCAGTAAATACAAGTGCTTTTTCAGGCTTTTCGGCATTTAAAAGCTGGCGCAGGGTAGAAATCTTTTCACGGCGTTCTGCAAAAATTGCCCAGTGTGTGATTCGTTTTCTCAGGACGTCTTCCGGCGGCAAGAAAATCATTTTTATTTTTTCATCGGCTTTACTGCGGATTTCGCCTTTTTCTTTTTGCGATGTCGCATCCGGTAAAGCGGCGGCAAAAGCGTTTTTTGTCTTTTCATTTATAGTTGCGGAACATGCAACAAATTGAACAGAAGGCGGCATTAATGACAGAAGTCCTAAGGTATCGTCTTTTAATTCTGGAACAATCATTCTGTCAGCTTCGTCAAATACGATGGCTTTAACCTGGTCTGTCTTTATTTTTTTAAGATGAATCAGTTCTATAATTCTTGCAGGATTTCCTACAATAACGGCAGGCTTCTTTTTTAAGAGTTCAATCTGACGGCTTATTGGTGCCCCGCCGATGCAAAGTTCAGCCTTTAATTCGCTTACGCTTTGTATCATCTGCTTAATCTGTGAAGCAAGTTCATAGGTTGGGGCGGCAATAATTAATTTAACGGCTTTAGATTCACATGCTTCTTTATTCTGATTTTCGATGTTTTGAATTAACGGCAGCAAATATGCGTAAGTCTTGCCGGTTCCTGTTTCAGATTGAAAGACAACATGCTCTCCGTCTGCAATTACAGGGATTACCTGTGTCTGTACGGCAGTCGGTTTTGTAATGGAAAGGGAAGCAAGTTTTTGAATAAGATTATCTGAAACTCCAAGAGTTAAAAAATTGTCTGTATCGCTCATTGGTAGACTATAGCATATATTTTATTTTATGTGCTATAATCCCGTCCATGAAAATTGGAATAGACACATTTGGCTGTAAACACGGGCGTTCCGGGCTAGGTTCCTATCTTTATTCGCTTTGCTCTCATTTACCTGAGCATCTTGAAGTTGATTATGAACTTTTTGGGGCTGGAGTAGACCGTTATACATATTCATCTGAAAAAGATATTCCATTTAAAACTGTGCCGCTTATGGATAATAAAGCTTCGTTAAGGCTTTGGCATGTTATGTGTGCCAATCGTTTTGCCCTTAAGCAAAAATACGATGCGGTTCTTTATATTTCTGCGGCACACATGATTCCTCATTCTTTTTCTGTTCCTGGAATTGCAATGGTAAATGATTGTCTTTCTGCCGCCTTTATGGCAAAAAAGAATTTCATTCATCAGAAGCATATTTTACAGGGCTTAAAAAATGCATTAAAAATAATTACACCAAGTCAGTTTGTATGTAATGATTTGAAGAATCTTGGCCTTGATACATCAAAAATTGAAGTAATTCATACAGGAATAAATCATTCTCATTTTTATCCTCATCCGATTTCAGAATCTGATACGGTAAACGTAAAGCCGTTTGCAATAAAGCGTCCTTACCTGATTTATGCAACAAGAATGAATTCGCCGCATAAAAAGCATGTTGAACTGATTAGGGCTTTTACGGCATTTAAGGAAAAAACTCATTTTCCGCACAGGCTGGTAATTACAGGCGGAGATGATATTTGTACTTCTGCTATACAGGAAGAAATAAAAAAGAGTTCTGCCATGTCTGATATTTTTATGACGGGCTTTTTTCCTCCTGAAGGCTTTGGTGATTTGTATTCAGCTTCTGATGCATGTATATTCCCTTCTGTAAATGAAGGTGTCGGGCTTCCTGTTCTTGAAGCCATGGCAACCGGAATCCCTGTTGCCTGTGCAGACAGCGGTGCCCTGCGGGAAATAACCGGCGGAAATGCAGTATTTTTTGACCCGGACAATATAGATAATTTTGCAGATTCGATTGAAAGAATTGTTACAGAACGGGAAACCCGCGAAAAACTTATTGCCTGCGGCATTGAATGGACACGACAGTTCCAGTGGGCAAAAACCGCAGAAAGAACAGTTCAGATTATAAAAGACAGCCTTTAATTTTTCTTTTATTGTTTTTCTTCTCTTACTTTTCCTGTAGAATTACGGGTTGCAAGGCTGATTCTGTATTCAATTCTTGTTATGGCATTTTCCTTTGAAGGTTTATCAAGGTGTTCAACAATTATCTGAAGGGCTTTATGACCTCTTTCTTCAATGCAGTAATCTACAGAGGTAAGTGAAATAGTTGAAAAACGGGAAGGGTAAACGTTATCAAAACTTGCAACGCTGTAATCGTCAGGGATTTTTTTATTTGCAAGAGTCAGGGCGTCTACTATACCGAATGAAATCATATCATTCATTCCTACTATTGCCGTAACTTCCGGATGTTCGCGAAGACAGCGTTTTGTCATGCTGAGGCCCATCTGGTATTCTATGTCAGTAATTCCTTTATGTTCTTCATCTGAAGTATCTTTTGTATATACAATAACTGAACCGTCGTGGCAGGCACGCTCGTATTCTTCCTTCAGTCCCTGAAAGCGCAGGATTCGGGCAGAGTGATTTGAACTCATTTCAGTTGAAATATAGGCAATGTGCTTGTGGCCTAAGTCTATGAGGTGTTCTGCAACCATGCGGCCTGCAT
>JAEEWW010000061.1 GCA_016287815.1 Treponema sp.
CTGGTGTAGGGTCGGGAACGCCGCGGCCGGTAGCAACCGTAGAAGAAAGTGTTACAGGCCAGTTTTTATCCGGTAAGCTTTGTATGGAAATTCCTGCAGAACGCCGCGGCGGAAACGGAAAGTTCATAGAGCTTAAAGGCGTTTGTGAACACAATCTTAAAAACGTGGATTTGAAAATACCACTTGGAACTTTTACCTGTATAACAGGGGTTTCAGGTTCCGGTAAATCAACCTTACTTTCTGATGTTTTATATCCTGCAATAAGCAACAAAATAATGCGTACAAAATACGATGTCGGTAAGTTTGCAGAATTAACAGGTCTTGAAAACATAGACAAGGTTATAAATATTGACCAGAGCCCGATTGGCCGCTCTCCGCGTTCAAATCCAGCAACCTATGTAGGTGTGTTTAACGGAATCCGTGATTTGTTTGCTTCTTTGCCAGAAGCAAAGGCACGTTCCTATGCCGCAGGCCGCTTCAGCTTTAACGTAAAGGGCGGAAGGTGCGAACACTGTCAGGGTAACGGAAC
Source organism: Treponema sp. (assembly GCA_016287815.1). GTDB lineage: Bacteria > Spirochaetota > Spirochaetia > Treponematales > Treponemataceae > Treponema_D. The sequence goes on from JAEEWW010000061.1 coordinate 530, forward strand.
AATTACAATAGAAATGAACTTTTTGCCGGATGTTTACATAACCTGTGATGTCTGCGGCGGAAAACGATTTAATAAAGAAACGCTTGATGTAACATATAAAGGAAAAAACATTGCAGATGTTCTTGAAATGACTATCGAAGAAGCGTGCGATTTCTTTGCGCATATTCCGCACATTTCAAGAAAGCTTGAAACGCTTAAGGCTGTCGGTTTAGGCTATATTCAGCTTGGTCAGTCCGCTTTAACGCTTTCAGGTGGTGAAGCGCAGCGTGTAAAACTTGCAAATGAGCTTGCACGCGTTTCAACAGGAAAGACACTTTACATAATGGATGAGCCTACAACAGGACTTCATTTTGCAGACGTTAAGCAGCTTATGTCTGTAATACAGAAACTTGTTGATCAGGGTAATACAGTCGTTATGATTGAGCATAACCTTGACGTAATCTGTCAGGCTGACCATATTGTTGACTTAGGTCCTGAAGGCGGTTTCCGCGGAGGTACTATAATTGCAGAAGGAACGCCTGAAGAAGTTAGCCGTAACGAAAAATCGTTTACGGGTTATTATATAAAGGAAACTTTGCAGGCTGCACAAAAACGGAAAGCCGCACAAAAACGCTGAATTTATGGAAATAAAAATCTGCCGGAAAATAATTATAGCTCTCTTTTTTATGCTGACTGCCGGTGGAATTTTATTTTCTAAAGAATCGAAAGACGAGGTAACTGTCGTAAAAATCCTGAACGCTGAAAAAACAGGAAACAAAAAAAGCGATCTTGACGGAACAGATATGATTGTTCTGGAAGGCAATGTTTCTGTTTCAGTAAAAAAAGGTGACGTAACCACAACAATAAATGCAGATACAATAAACTATAACCGCGAAAAAGACATGCTTTATGCTGAAGGAAACGTAAAGCTGCAGCAGTCAGGCGGAAGTTCAGAAAAAGAAACCGTAACGGCCGAATCCCTGCTGTTTAATACTTCAACCCTTGAAGGAATTTTTGACGGTGGACGTATTGTACAGACTTCAACAGATTCTATAAATCTTCCGTCCGGTTCTACTCTTGTTGTAGCTTCTGACATTTTTGGACGTGATGATTCAGGGACGATAACGTTTAAAAATGGTTCTTTAACGTTCTGTGATGAAGATCCTCCCCACTGGAAAATAAAGGCTTCTAGAATCTGGCTTTTGCCTGGCGGCGAATTTGCGTTTTTTAATGCATTTTTGTATGTAGGCAAAGTTCCTGTTTTGTATCTGCCTGCGTTCTGGTATCCGAAAGATGAACTTGTATTTAATCCTGTGTTTGGTTTCCGGCAGAGGGAAGGGTACTTTTTTCAGACGACAACATACATTTTCGGGCGTAAGCCGCTTTCTGCCTATGATGTTGAAAAACAATACAATTCTTCTGAAGATGATTCGGAATCAGAAGGTAGTTATTTTAACTTTGTAAAACCTTCAAAACTTAAAGATCAGGAACGTCAGGGGCTGATGCTTCATAATCTTGATTCAGATTATAAAGGAAACACAACAAGTTATGCAAAAATTATGGCCGACTGGTATGCTTCTCTTGGCTACATGCTTGGTATAGATTCTGTAATAAAACCTTCCAATAAATATATTTCTGACTTTGAATTTAATTTTCAGCTTGGTGTGTCTAACACTATTTTTCAATATGGAGGAGTGTATTCTCCTTACGGGCAAAGCTCAGCAGAAATGTATTCGGATTCTTCAAATTTCCTCGGACTTAAAAATTCTTTCCGGTATAAAGGAAATTTGAAATTAGATATAGCGAATCCTTTATCATTAAGTTTAAGCATGCCGATTTATTCAGACCCTTATTTTACGACTGATTTTGGCAATCGTAACGAAACAATGGACTGGATTGATTATTTAATTTCAAATCCTAATACGGAAGTTGATGCACAGAGTGATTCTGACCGGGAAAATGCGGCTATTAACAGTTTTAAATGGCAGCTTTCAGGCTCTTATAATGTTCCGCTGCCTGAGGATGTCCGGCCTTATGTAGATTCTCTTTCTGTTTCAAGTTTTTCTTCTTCGGTGCTTTTTTCAAGCCTTGTAAATAGCAAAGTTGCTGCAACTACAGATGCTGACGGCTGGAAAAACTATACGCCGGAAAGGAAATTTTTCTATCCATCGCAGGTAAAACCTCTTGATTTTTCCGTAAAACTTTCCGGTACGATTTTTGAACTTGATTCAAATTCAAAAAAGAAATCCGTTAAAAATGAAAAAAAACTTGCTCTTATTTCACCTGAAAATCTTAAGTCTGTTGATTCAGATTCTGGTACAGAAAAGAAAAACAGTGCGCAGGGCGATTCTTCTGTAAATCCTGACGGAGAAGGGGAAAAACAGTCTGTTTCTGAAAAAGGTCCTTCTACGGCAGCAGAAGGTAGTGAAACAGCGACAGAAAGCGAAAAAGATACTGAACAGCTTATTCCTGAAAAACTTTTGCCGGATCTTGCCTTTACAGTACCAGAGGTTTCTCTTCCTGCTGATTTATCATATAAACTTACATATTCTATAAGCACGGCTTATGTAAGTGAATTTTCATATTCATCAACAGGTCTTGAAAGCCCTGAAGATTTTGACTGGAACCGTATGAGATCAACTATGGTGAACTTAAAGGTTCCTACAACGCTTACAAGCACTTTTGGATATAAGGGCAGTTTTTTAGGAATAACGGATTCTTTTAATTTTAATCCTGTGTATCAGAATCACCCGTATCTTTCTACTGATACTGCATATGGCGGTTATACGCAGGAAAATATCAATGATATCAAAAAAACAGACTATTCAGCGCGCAAGCTTGATTTATCCAATTCAAATGTTGTTTCTCTAAAACCGTTTTATTATACCGACCATTTTAAGGAAACGGGACTTTCATGGAATACGACTGTTCAGCTGATCCGTACGGAATTCATTGGAGATGCTGACCATCCTGAATGGGAGTATCTTACAACTGATTTGACGGATGAAGAATGTGTTACAGTTCATACATTGAATGCCGTTCTTGCATCTACGCAATATGGTGGAGATTTCGGTCAGAAACTGGAACTATCTTCAACTTTGCCGCCGCAGACTGACCGCTACTATGGAACGATGACTTTTACTTTTCCATATACAACTTTAATTATGGAAACCGGAGTTAAACAGAAAAGCAAAACCGATGAAACCTGGGAAAAAGAACCGTTCAAACAGTCGCTTTCATTTAAGTTTTTTAACGGAAAAATCGGCTTTACGGAGTCTTATACATATAATCGCGAAAATGAATATTCAGATGCATTGAAATATTCGTTGTCGGTTTATGATTTTCAGCTTGCGTATACGGCAAAATATACAAACGGCTACAGCTTTGATTCAACCGGAGGCTGGACTGCTAAAAGTGATAAAGAATTTCAGCCTTATTCTTTAAGTCTTGCGTATGCAAAATCGAAGAAGAATTTCCATTACTGGAAGAACAGAATTACATGGGCACCTTCTTTATCTTCCAGCCTTGTTTATGACTATATTCAGCCTACCAACAGTTATTTTAAGTTTATTCCGGCAATTACGCTGCGTATAAATGAATTCCTGGATATTGAATTTTCTTCAAGCTCCAGAAACGATGTTATTTACAGGTATTTTCAGGATCATTCAAGCTCTGAAGCACGGATTGCAGGTGAAACGAACTGGTTTAAGGATTTGGCAGATTCTTTCCGTTTTGATGATGAAGATAAAAGGCTTTCTTCCGGATTTAAGCTGGAAAGTTTTAATATTAAGATTTCTCATGCACTGCATGACTGGGATTTTTCTTCGCAGTTTAAGATTGAACCGCGGCTTGTTACGGAATCTTCAGGCAAAAAATACTATGATTACAGTCCGTTTTTTACGGTTTCGGTTGTGTGGCGGCCGATGGCTGGCATGAAGACTAAGATTCAGGATAAGTACGGCGACTGGGAATTGAATCCGTAGTTCGCGCCACTCGCGCCGCTTCAAGCCAACCGCCGCTGTGCAGATTACGCAGCCTTTGGCAGAATGGGTAAAAGTTTCGCGGGGCGAAACTTGACGCGCTCTTTTGCACCCTGCGCATAGCTTCGGGTGAGACTTGCTCAAAACTCACCTCGTGAGTTTTGCCGGCAACAAGTTGCCGTCGCTCCCTATGCGCCACTCGCGTTTTCTTTACGTGGCTTGACCAATTCCAATTCTACATATTACTATTTATATAGTGGATTCTACGTATACAATTGTTGTGCCGGATGCAGATATTCTTTCTAAGGTTTGCGGCACAAATGACAGTAATTTAAAGTTAATTGAAGAGCATCTTGGTGTTCCTGTTTTTATCCGCGGAAACGAACTTTCTGTAGATAAAGATGACCCGTCTGTTCATCAGCAGTTTAAGTTTATAATTGACCGCATTGTTGATGAAATTGGCGACGGTTGTGACGGCAGCGAAGATATGATTGCTTCAATCCTTCAGACAGAAAATCACGCTTCTTTTGAAGAAAGTTCAATAACGGTTCCTGGCGGTCTTAGAAAAGTTTATCCTAAAACCCAGGGACAGGCAGATTATGTGCGCTCTTTGCGCCGGCATGATATGGTTTTCTGCTCAGGTCCTGCCGGTTCTGGAAAAACTTTTTTAGCAGTTGCAGAAGCATTGCGGCTTATCATGTCGCATAAAAAATCAACACTTATCCTTACCCGTCCTGTAGTGGAAGCAGGGGAAAGCCTTGGTTTTTTGCCGGGCGATTTGGAACAGAAAATAAATCCGTATCTTCGTCCGCTGTATGATTCTATGGCTTATATAATTCCAAGGGAACATGTAAAACGCCTTACAGAATCTGGAATAATTGAAATTGCTCCTCTTGCATATATGCGTGGAAGAACCCTCAATGATAGTGTTATAATTCTTGATGAAGCACAGAATACAACATGTGAACAGATGAAAATGTTTTTAACCCGAATGGGTGAAAACTCAAAAGTATTTATTACCGGCGATGCAACTCAGATAGACCTTCCGAAACGTGTGCGTTCAGGGCTTGTTCATGCAATGCAGATTCTTTGTGATGTTCCTGAAATTGCGATGGTTGGAATGACTTCTAACGATGTTGTGCGTAATCCGCTGGTAAAGAAAATTGTACAGGCTTATGAAAATGATGAAAAAGATGAAAGATAAACAGATTGCAGGTGAAAAAAGCGGTTCTTTTAAGGAAGAATTGAGCGCATTTTTTAAACGCAATGTGGCAAACATAATTTTATTTATTTGTGCCTTTTTTGCTTTTGCTGCAATTCTTTATTTCAGAACCGCAACAACAGAAACCGTTGCAAGTTTTAAACTAAATGATTTTGAAATTGGTCAGATTTCTGACCGTACAATTATTGCAGAAAAATATTTGCCTCCTGACTTGAATAATCCTGTGGTTGTTGAAGCCGGTGAAAAAGTGATAAAAAAAGGCTTCCCGATTTCTGCAGAAGCATACGCAAAACTCCGCAAAATGGCAGAATCACCTGTTTATATGGATTACAGGGCACTGGCAAATTCTTTGCTTTACATGATTCTTTTGGGCGTTTTGTGGTGTTTTCTTTTTTCGTCGGAACTTAACGGACATCATATAGAGTTTAAGGAAAATCTTGTGGAAGTAATTTTCTTCCTTATGGTTTTTGCCATTGTGATTTTTGGCTTAAAAACGGCATTTTTTGCAGATGACTATCGTATTTTGATTATAATTCCTTCTGCTTTTGTAATTTTCCTTACAACAATTCTTTTTGGTCAGCTTTCTGCTTATTTTTTAGTCTGCCTTTTAACGCTTGGCGTTTTAGTTGCTGTTGATTTTGCGCTTATTCCTGCCTTGTTTACGCTCTGTTCTTCAATGTCTGCGGCAATAATCGTACGCAAAATTATAAGGCGTGTAGACCTTGTTTTAGCTTCGCTTATGATTTCGGGGCTGAATGTTGTATTTGTTATTCTATTAAAAGTTATTTTTAATGATGATTTTTCAAATTCCCTGCCGATTTTTGCAGGCGTTGCACTTAATGGTTTTATTTCGGGCATACTTACACTTGGTTTTTTAACGCCGCTTGAAATTATACTGAATACGGCCAGCGTTTTCCGCTTAATGGATTTAAGTGACGTTAACAATCAGCCGATTATGCGCCGCATGCTTCTTGTAGCAGGCGGCACCTACAGCCATTCTATGATGGTATCTTCTCTTGCGGAAAACGCTGCAAGGGAAATCGGTGCAAATGCACTTCTTGCACGCGTCGGCGCCTATTACCATGACATCGGAAAACTCGACCAGAGCGAATATTTTACGGAAAATCAGGGTAATTCAAAGAATAAGCACAATGATATAAATCCTTCGCTTTCTGTTTCTGTAATAAGAAGCCATGTTAAAAAAGGCGTAGAAAAAGCACGCCAGATGCATCTGCCAAAACCTTTGATTGATATTATTGCCCAGCATCACGGAAACAGTGTAATAGCTTATTTCTATAATGAAGCAAAAAAGCTTGATCCTAATGTTTCGCCGGAAGATTATTCATATACAGGAACTCCACCGACAACAAAAGAGTCTGCGATTGTAATGCTTGCAGATACTGTAGAAGCAGCCTGCAGAACGCTCGATAATCCTTCTGCTTCAAGAATCGATAAATTCGTAAATCAGCTGATTGCTTCAAAAATCGAACATCATCAGCTTGATAATTGTCCTATAACGTATAGTGACATTGCAAAAATCCGGGAATCGTTCGTTCAGCTTTTAACGGCTTATCATCACAGCCGTGTTGAATATCCGGACCAGAAAGATCCTGATGAAGTTGATTCAAAAGATGAAACTGCAGAACTTGGAGATAAGACTCTTGAAGAGGTAAAAAATAATGGCTAACTCTGTGCTTGTTTCAGTTCAGGAAGGTCTTGAAGAGCCTGAATGGCTTTCTAAAGTTGAACCTTTTGTTCTTCTTGCCATGAAAAAACTTAACTATGACGGCGAAGAACTTTCCATTATGTTTACAGATGATTCAATGATGCAGGAACTGAATAATTCGTACCGGAACATAAATTCTTCTACAGATGTACTTTCTTTTGAAAACGGAGAAGAGTATACTGATGAAGACGGTATAAAATGGGTTTGTGCAGGGGATATTGCCATAAGCCTTGATATGCTTCCTAAAAATGCCGATTATTTTGAATGTACGCAGGGCGAAGAATTAAAACGCCTGCTTGTGCACGGGCTTCTTCATTTAAATGGAATGGACCACGGAGAAGAACACATTGAAAAAGGAAGTAACCCTGTATGCGAAATGCTTGTTTTACAGGAAAAACTTCTTGATGAATTAAAAGATGAAAAAATAATAGGTTAAACAGACAGGTTAAAAAATATGGGACTATTTGGATTCGGTAAAAAAAGTAATGAAAATCACTCTAAAGAAAACGTTTCTGAGCAGCAGCAACAGATATTAAATGAAGAAAAACGAGATATGATTCAGGGCATTGAAGAAATGTCTGAAACAACTGTAAAGGAAGTAATGATTCCGCGAATAGATGTAGATTTTATTTCTGTAGATATTCCGGAAGATGAACTGTTTGAAAAAATCCTTGAAAGCGGACATTCGCGTTTTCCTGTTTACGATGAATCAATTGATAATGTAATAGGCGTTTTGTATGTAAAGGATTTGATTTACGCTTTTGCACGAAAAGAGCCTGTTGATATCAAAAAAATAGTCCGCAAAGCTTATTTTATTCCTGAATCAAAGCATATAGACGGACTTTTGCGAGAGTTCAAGAGAAGACATCTTCATATTGCGATTGCAATTGATGAATACGGCGGAATTTCCGGTATCGTTACAATGGAAGATATTATTGAAGAAATCGTCGGCGATATTCAGGATGAATTTGATAACGAGCACGAAGATATTATTTCTTTAGGCGGAAATATCTGGCTTTGTGATGCACGCGTAAGCCTTGACGATTTAAATGAAAAACTTTCTTCGAATTTCCCGAATGAAGAAGTTGATACCTTGGGCGGTTTTGTTTTTGATTTGTTCGGAAAAATCCCTGTTAAATTTGAAAAAACAACCTGGGGTAATTTTGACTTCATAATTCAGGATATGGAAGGACACAGAATAAACGTTGTAAAAGTTATCCGGCGCACAGGAGAAGAAAAAACAGATGAAAAAGAAGAGTAGGAGAAGCGTTTTATTTATTGCACTGATTCTTAATGTTTTTTCTTTTACAATTATTGCTGCCCCTTCTGCGTCTTCAGCAAAAAATGGTCAGACAGCATCTGATTTTTATAGGCAGGGAATAGAAAAACAGCAGTTCGGTGAATACTACGAAGCTCTGGAATTTTTCCAGCAGGCTTTGATGCTTAATCCTACTTACGGTGATGCCTGGTATCATCTGGCAGAATGTTCTTATTATCTTGATAAATTTGAAATGGCACTGCAATATGCCGATAATGCTGAAAAATATGCAAAAGATGATGCTGATATTCAGAATCTTAGAGGAATGTCATATATTTCTTTGGGCAATTTTGCAAAGGCCAGAGAAATCTTTGAAAAAATTATATCAGCATATCCGAATAATATAGAATCCCGTTTTGGTCTTGCAGAACTTGATTTATTTTCCGGAAGGCTTGGCGATGCAGAAAGTCTTTACAGAGATGCATTAAAAAGGCAGGGAACCAATAGAAAAGCATTGTTAAGTCTTTCTCTTATTGCCTGGGAAGAGGGAAAAACAGATCTTGCAAAGAATTATATAAATCAGGCTCTTCTTTATCATTCCGGAAATGCAGAAGTATATTATCTTGCTTCTTACCTTGCCATGCAGGAAGGTAATTTAGATGAAGCTGAATATAAAGTCCGCTCTGCCGTTCAAATCAACCCGGATTTTTCTCAGGCATATGAGCTTCTGGCGGATATTCTGTTTCTTGAAGGCAAATATACAGACTCCATAGATGTTTGTGATTTTATAATAGACAAAGACAATACCAATTCAAAAATGTGGTATTTAAAAGGTCTTTGTTTTGAAAAGCAGAATAAGGATGAACAGGCAATTTCTGTATGGGAAAACGGACTTATGCTGAATCCGCAGGACGAAGTAATGCGTTCTGCAATGGAAATTTTAGCAGGAAAAGTTGTTTCTCTGGAAGATCCAAGACGCGCCCAATGGTCAGCATGGCATATAGAAAAAGCAAAAGGCTATGAAAAAAGCTTTCAGGGCAGTGCAATGCGTTTTGAATATCAAAGGGCACTAAAATTAAGTCCTTTTAATTCGGAAGCGCGGAATTCCTATGCAAGTCAGCTTCTAAGGGAAGGTTTGTATGAACTTTATCTTGAACAGTTGAAATTCATAAAAACCGGTCTGGAAAATGAAAGTCAGACTGTTCCTGTAGAACTGAATGATACTATAGAAGCCTATGATGCACTTTTAAAGAATACACTTGCTTCTAAATGGAATGTTAATCCTCTCTATCTTGATAAGACCCGCTGGAAGCTTGGCATTTACTATGCACAGAATGATTCTAAAATTCAGTATGTTGAATCAGACAGAATCTGCTCAGAATACCTTTGCGAAATGTTTACAGGTATTACGTCAGCTTCTGTTCAGGTTAGGGCTCATCCGGTTGCAGATTATGCAGAAGCCTTTAGAAATGCGCGTTTTACCGGCCTGGATTATTTTATTTTGGTAAGCCTTGACGAAACAAGCCGTGAATTGGTTGTGAATGCAAAAATGTATTCTGCTTCAAGCGGAAACGAAAGTGCTTCGTATTCGGTTTTCAGGGCGGGAAATGACAGATATTCAATCTGCTTAAGGCTTTTGCGACAGAAAATCCTTGAATCGCTTTCTGTACGCGGTAAGGTTATTGCTCGTAACGGAAATACTCTTCTTGTTGATTTAGGAAAAACAGAAGGCGTTCAAAAAGATTTTGTTTTTGACGTATTAAAAAAAGGTGCTTTAAGAACTACGGATTCCGGTCTTGGGGTAAGCTATACAGAAAATTCCGTACTTGGAACGGCACAGGTTACAGAAGCCGGCGAGGAAATAAGCGAAGTTCTGTTTACGCAGAAAGGCTTTTTTGACCGGTTGAATACAGGTGATGAAGTAATTCTTACCAATACAGGAAATGAAAAAGCAGATGCTCCTTCTCAGGAGGCAGGAAGTGAAACTGTTGCTGAAACAGCTCCTGCCGCAACTGGTAAGGGCAAAAAAGCCGGTAAGAAAGACAAGACAGAAGAAAGTACACCGGTTACGCCAGAGGAATTAGGCCTTACAAAAACGCCGGCTCTTATTGAATTAATACGTAATATCAGAAATGTCGATTAAATCCAGGGATGAATCAATCCATTTCTGGCAAAGCTCTGGAAAACTGTCCTGAACTTTTAGGAATGACATTATGGCTTCCCTGAACGAGCCTGAAAAATACTGGCATTCGCCAAGATAAAAGCAGGCTCTGTCAGAAACCTGTTGTGAATGATTTACAGAAAGAAAATCTTTAAGCTGAATTACGCCGTCATTGTATTTTCGTTTTGCAAAGGTTCTGTGTAAAGTATCAAATAAAAGGTAGTCATCTCCGCTTTCAGGTGAAAGCAAATCTTCTTCAAAAGCAAAAGGTTCAAGAATTGAATGAGCCTGGTCCTCATTCTTATTAGAAATAAGTGCTTCCCCTGCACGTATTGATTGAATATTCAGGTTGAAGTGTTCCTTGTTGTTATCTTCAAGCATTGCAATAGCCGGCAGAGGAATTTCTCTGATCGAACCTTCAGGATATATTTTTTCTTTTTCGGCCGGCGAAGAAATTGACTGTTTTTTTATCTGCGGCATTTTTCTATGAACGCCGTTTACGGTTGCGTTTATTGAAGGCAGTAAAATTCTGTCTTCGCCGTCCGGGGTTTTTACTGTAACGGCATAATAATATTCGTGATAGTCTTTTATTTCATCTGTGTAAGAACGCTGGTTTGCATCAAGCTCGGCAATTTTGCTTTCTCCGGAAAGTTCCCAGGTGGTTGAAAAAGGCTTGTTTGCCCTGTAAAGTTCAAAGGCTTGTACAGATTTATCTTTTGAAACCTGAAATTCCCATGTAATTTTTATTGCTTTATCAGAATCTGCTGCGGCGGAAATGTTATAAACCGTTGTTTTGTTAGACTGGCTGAATGCGCATACGGCGCGGATTGAAAAAATAGCAAAAGCCATAAGAATAACGGCTGGTTTTCTGTACGATTTTTTATTTGAACCCATAATATAGATAATATATTTGAAACTGCCTGTTGGCAAGTACCGCGCCTTTGTTTTGCAGGGCTTATTAACAGTTAAAAATAATATAATTGCTGAAAAAATCCGCTTGTATTAAAATATTTATAAAATGATTCAGCTGGAAACGCGTGTAAAACTTCCCTTCCTGTGGGGAAAGGCTGTTTTTAAAAAATCGGAATGGACTCAAATTAACCTGATTGTCGGGGCGAACGGCAGCGGTAAAACGCTTTTAGCTCAGGAGCTTGCAAAACAGTTTGAAGCAGCCGGAAAAAACGTTTATTTTTTTCAGGCAGAAAAAGAAAATCATGCTGCGGCTGTTGAAATCCTTAAAAATGATTCACGAATCCGCGAAAAAGTTGAAACCGTACTTTCGAGCATGTTTGAAAAAACAATTCAGTTTATTGACGATACTGACGGAACTTTTATTCCTGTAGTTACAAACAGGGCCTGGAACGTTCAGTATGATTTGAATCAGGTTGAATGTCACGGACTTAGGGAAATTATCGTTCTTCTTGTAAACCTTTACAACAATTCAAACGACGTAATTTTCTTTGATGAGCCGGAACTTCACCTTCATCCTCAGTTTCAGCAGTTTTTTATGAACGAAATCCGAAAGGTTGCTTCGCGTCACGGAAAACGCATGTTTTTTATTATTTCGCATTCACCGTTTTTTATCGACCTGCGTTTTCCTGAAGATTTGCTTGGCGTTATTGCCTGCCACATAAACAGTGAGCCTACTCATATAGAAAAACTTTCTGAAGCAGATGACGAATTGTTCAGAAAATTTCTTCCGCGCTTTAACACTTACCACAAGCAGTTTTTCTTTTCTGATAACCAGATTTTTGTTGAAGGTTATACAGACCGGCAGATGTTTACAAATCTTCTTCCGTTTATTGAAGATGAATATTCTTCAGCGGGAACGGGTATAATTGATGTTGGCGGAAAAGATGAACTAGGGGTTTTCTGTAAGGTTTTCGCTCTTCTTGGAACGAACGGCAGAATCATAACCGATCTGGATTCTCTTTTCAGTGGAAAGCTTCGCGATGTTTTCTGTAAAGATGAGCATGTTGCCCAGTGGCTTTTAAAGCAGGAAGAAAAGCAGCGGTTTTTTTATGAACAGATTTTTACGCCAAGGGAACTTTCTTCAAAAGTTGATAACGGACGGATTTCTCTTGAAAAATTGATTCTGCGTCTGGAACGATTTCTTGCCGTAATTGGAAAGGAAGTTCTTGAAAAGGCAGAAAAGGGCAGAAGCCCTAAAAAACTTTCTATATATATAGAAAAACTTGAAGCGCTTAAAGCGAAGTATGTTAACGCCGAAAGCGTGGATACCTTTAAGACGGTTTTGTTACAGGGAATTTTACGCTATTCGGATTTGCTTGAAACTTATCTTTCTAAAAAAAATGCGGCCTCAATTCCGCTGATTAAAAATCTTTATTCGATTATTCTTGCAGCAGCAGAAGCTGCAAGAGTTTATATTCTTCCGCGCGGCTGTATTGAACATTATTATGTCTGCAACAAAATTCAATTTATGCCTGTTTCCGGAAAAGACCGGCTTTTTCATGCAGAGCTGAATCATATTTTAAATAGCAGGCCAAAAAAAGTACGCCACGACTATGCGGATTTAATCAATATTTTAGAAAAAGCTTTGCAGCGTGTCTGAATCAGTTTGATTGAATTTGCCCGAAATCAAGATTTACATTAAAATATAACCGATGACTGTAAATGAGTTTTCCAAAATAATAGGCATTCCTGCAAGTAAAATCCGCTTTTATGACCGTTCTAAAATTATCGAAGGTGACCGCGAGATTTTTAATAATTACAGAAGTTTTTGCGAAAGCGATGCGTTGAATCTTTATAACGTACAGATGCTTCGAAGTTTTAATTTCAGCCTGAATGAAGTTCTTGATTCAAAAGAAGAGGAGCTTGTAAAAATTGATTCACGTGTTCATTCGTGTATGACTGAACTTGAAAAATCAATCCGCGAACAGGAAATGAAGCTGCTGCGTCTTAAGGAAATGTCTGCGTATTTTTCTAAGGTTGGAAAAAACATTTCAAAAGTTACTTATCACCGGCTTGAAGACAGCTACAATATTTTTACGGTAAACTGTGATTCATCTCAGGCAGAGCGGGAAGCCGTAAAGCAGCTTGCCGAAGTTATGCCTTATTCGTATATCTGCGTAAAAATCAGTAAAGACAGCATATTATCAGCCCTTGAACATAATAGGGAAGACCCGCTTCAAATTTCGGTCGGGCTTGGAATCCTTGAATCAAACAGAAAAAAAATCGACTTAACTTTTCCGCCTGCAATAGAAATGCAAAAAAGCACGATGCGTGTAGGAATATTTTTAGAATGTGAAGATGTCTTTAATATAAAACTTTCTGATCTGAAACCATTATTAAAAGAAATAAAAGAAAAAAATATTCCGATTGAGTATGATTTTATAGGCCGGGTTTTTATAAGCTATCGCCATAATGGAATTTCTGTTCATGGACTTGGCTTTGGCTGTGTTGTTCCAGAACCGTAAAATGATTTGTTCTGTAATTTTAATCTGGTCGCAATGTGTCGCGTAATAGTGCACGAAATATTGCTTTCAATATGACTTGAAATGCATTTTCGGACTGTACAGTTATGTATGCTAAAATCTTTATTTTATTCCTCATACATTCAAAATAATTCAAACTGATTCAAAATCATAAAAATAATCCTTGACCTGTTAGTCAGTTACAGGTTTACCATTTAATTATAAAACTCTAATAAGGGGATATTTATGAAAAAATCATTAGTTTTGCTTTTTTCAGCTTGTGCTTTACTTGCACTTTCAAGCTGCTCAAAAGTAAAAGACGGAACCTACAAAGGTTCTTCTGTTGGTATGCAGGGACCGGTTGCTGTAGAGCTTACGGTTACTAAGGGAAAAATTGCTGACGTTAAAATTACAGATTGTAAGGAAACTCCGTCAGTTGCTACTGTTGCTATGGAACGTATTCCAAAAGAAATTGTAGCTCATCAGACACCTTATGTAGATGTTGCAACAGGTGCTTCTCTTGCAAGCCGTGCAATTATGAACGCAACAGCTGCTGCTGCTAAAGAAGCTGGTTTTAACGTTGACAAATTTGCAAAATATTCTGCAAAAGCTTCAAAAGATGAAAATTATTCAACAGACGTTGTTGTAGTTGGTGCTGGCGGCGCAGGTCTTTCTGCCGCAATTTCTGCTGCCCAGCAGGGTGCAAAGGTTATTCTTATTGAAAAAAGCTCATTCCTCGGCGGTAACACAATCGTTGCTGGTGGTGCTTTCAATGCAGTTGACCCTGAAGCTCAGCTTGAAACAGTTCTTTCAAAGGCTCAGGAAAAGACTCTTAATTCTTACCTTAAACTTACTGTAAAAGATCCTGACCTTCATTTTGACCAGTTCCCGGAATGGGCACCGGTTCTTACTGCTTTGCAGAAATCAATTAAGGCTCACTATGCAAAATATGCAGGAAAAACTGCCGGAAAAGATATGCCAGGCTATGATTCAATTGAACTTCATATGTGGCACATTTATACAGGTGGTCTTCGCAAGATGGATAACGGCAAGTGGATTTGTTCTAACATTGACCTTGCACGCACTCTTGCACAGAATGCCCTTGGTTCTTACGACTGGACAGGTTCTCTTGGTGTAAAATCTTCTTCACACAAAGGAGCTGGAAGCACATTGGGAACAGTTCTTGGT
>JAEEWW010000008.1 GCA_016287815.1 Treponema sp.
TGCAGGTTCCGCTGGGAGAGTAAAGAGGGAATAAGCTTGCTTGTCGTTGCGTTGCCATCGGGCGAATAAAAAAAGAGCGGGCTTTTCATAAGAAACAGCCAGCTCTTATTAATAGAAAAAAGTATTATCTTACTTTTTCGTAAATATATACTTCGTGGATTTCTTTTGTATATCCTTCATCCTTGAATGGTCCCTGACTCATTCCAAGAATAATCTGTGTACCGCGGTTGTTTAATACAAGAAGATCATCTGTTACAGGGTCAATTGTTAATCCTTCAATTTCTCCTGCACGGCGGAAATCCTTCATTTCACGAAGCATTGTTAATGGCTTTGCAAAAGCTCCACCTGCAATTAAACCTGTTCTTGTAACGCACTTGCCGTTTTCAAGTTTTACGCTCCAAGGATTTTCTTTTACAACTTCTGTTCCGTAAACAAGTCCTGTATAAGGAACTTCTGAAACATCAGCTTTGTAGATACAGTCTGCAATGTGATATGTTGATTCTCCGTCATCGGCAGAGAACAGCATTGTTCCGTCTGCAATGTAGATTCCCTGGCACCAGTATGGTTCAGGACGGCACTGCATCTTTGTGTAATATTTTTTTGTTTCAAGGCTGTATGCATATACATAACGGCTGTCTACCCAGTCAGAAAGCCATACAAGTTTCTTTTCTCTGTCTATTGCAACGCCAGAAACTTCTACCTGTCCTGATTCAGCACTCCACGGAATGTCTTCTATCCATTCAAGTGTGTTTGCATCGTAAATTGAAACTGCAATATTGTATCCGCGGCCATATTCAAACTTTTCGTTTCCTGTATAGATTTTTCCATCATATACATCTATATCGCCAAAGTGATTTGCCTGTTCCGGATGCGGGAAAAGTCCGTCACTCTTTGTCTGAACACGGCTTTTTACCAGATTCCAGTTGTGATCGAATTTGTAAAGTCCGCGTGTGTCAGAAACATAGAAATAATCTTTGTCAGCAGCTATTCCTTGTCTTCCCGGAACTTCAACAACTTTTTTTAGTCTGTATTCCCGTCCAATGTGCTGGGCAGAAATTGTTGCAGTCAGTGTAAGTGCTGCAAACAGACTAACCATAATACGTTTGTTAACTTTTATCATTTTTTCCTCCTTTGAAAATTTGCCGCGGCAGAACTTCTTAGCCAGTCCCGTCGCAGCATTACACGGATACAATCCGGTTTTCATAATAAAAGCTAAAATCAGTATAGATATGGATTTTTTAAATAGCAAGTTTTTTGTTTAATTCTTTAAAATACAATAAATTAACTAAAATTTATTGAACTAGGATGAAATAAATGCAGCTAGATGCAGCAAAGTCCGGCTGTGTTTTTTCAAACAAGTGTATAACATGTGCATATGGACGAAAAAATGGAAAAGCTAAATTCACGCTTTTTAAGTTTCGCTTTTGCTACTTTTTTGCCTGATTAAATCGTACTATAATAATAAATATATGATACAGGCAGCGACAATGTATTATCATTATACTTCAATAACTTCTCTTTATAAAATCGTAAAAAATAAAACGCTTCTTTTAAGCGGTGTCCAAAGCCTTAACGATATGGAAGAAGCTTCTTACAGTGTTGAATCCTTTGAAAATGATTTTAAAACCCTTTATGCAAAGAAAAAAGATTCTTCTGTTTCATTTTTGTATGAACAGGTTTTTCTTCCTAAAAAAGATGAATTTGAAAAACTTGCAGCACCGGAAATAGATCCTTTTGTTTTTTCCTTGTCTGCAAAACGTGACAGTCTTGCCCACTGGGACAGGTACGCTGATTCTCGCAGGGGAGTGTGTATTGGAATTGACGTTTCTAAATTACAGAAACTTCCTGTTGTGTCTTACGGCTTTGTTCAGATTCATCCGATTATTTATAAGAATGAAGAACGTCTGGAATATTTGTGCGCGGAACTAATGCAGCGGCGCAAAAGTTTTGAAAAATCCTATAATGCATCAGAAGAAACAAAAGATTTGTTGTGTAAAGAAATGGGCTACACTTTTGTTTCGGACTTATACCGGCAGATGAAATATTTTGTAAAAAACATTGTGTGGGAAGATGAAAACGAAATTCGTCTTGCGTATGAAGATACTTTAACCAAAGATATGCTTTCGCAAATTCCGCATCTTCAGGAAACGTATAAAGATATAGATTTTCCAGATTATAATTCGTGTATAAAAGAAAGCGGACTTAACCGATTGGATTTTAAACTGATAAACAGCATGATTCGTGCCTGCCGGTTTTTTGATGTAAGTTCTATATGGAACAGCGGACTTATTGCAGAAGTTATGCTCGGACCGAAATGTGAACAAAATCCGCGGGAACTGGAGCGGTTCTTAGAAAATTCAGGGCTTCCAAATCCGGTAGTAACAGAGTCTGTAATAAAAATCAGGTAGAAAGCCAGTTTATTGCGCGTTTAATTGGTTTCTGCGATGCTGCTATTTGTTCTCCGGGATTCTGCTGCATAATATGTATAACAAAAAATTATTAAGCCGGGCATTTAAATATAATTTTGATTTTATTATTATTCAAAAAGAGGATTTTTAATTTATGATTTTTGGAAAAGCCATCGGTCTTAAAAAGCCGGATGGTCCTATGTTTTCAAATAAAGATTTATCTCGCCTGATTTTTCCGCTGATTATTGAACAGCTTTTAAATATAACGCTTGGAATGGCAGATATTATGATGGTTGCTTCTTTAGGAGAAGCTTCTGTCAGCGGTGTTTCACTGGTTGATTCAATAATGATTCTTGTAATCCAGGTATTTGCGGCTCTTGGAACAGGAGGAGCGGTAATTGCTTCTCAATACGTAGGTCACAAAGACGAAACCCTTGCCGGTAAAACGGCAAAGCAACTGTTATACACTCTTGTAGTAATTTCTTCGTTACTTGTAATTTTTGGGCTGATTTCGCGCGAATGGCTTTTACCGGCAATTTTCGGCAATGTAGATGCAGATGTAGCTTCTGCAAGCAGCCGCTATTTTTTATGGACACTTTGTTCTTTACCGGGAATTGCCCTTTATTCAGGCTGTGCCGCTTTGTTCCGCGCTCAAGGTAATTCTAAAATTTCAATGTTGATTTCCGTTTTAATCAATTTATTAAACATAGGCGGAAACGCTTTTTTCCTTTTTTACCTTCACTGGGGCGTTGAAGGAGTTGCACTTCCTACATTGATTTCTCGTGTTACGGCGGCAATTATTCTGCTTGTCCTGCTATACAGGGCAAAAGAATATCATGGAAGGGTTGCGGTTTCTATTCGAGGAATAAGCCATGTTTCGTTTGATTTTAAGCTGATAAAGAAAATTCTTTACGTTGGAATCCCGAACGGCCTGGAAAACGGTGTTTTCCAAATTGGAAAAATCTTGGTATTAGCTCTTATTTCAACTTACGGAACCTGTGCAATAGCTGCAAATGCGGCTGCCAATACGTTTGCAATGCTCAATACTTTACCTGGCGGTGCGTGCGGACTTGCTCTGCTTACTGTCGCAGGTCAATGTATAGGAGCCGGAAAATCCGAACAGGCAGTTTACTACACAAAAAAAATAATGCTCATTGCATATTTATCAATGCTGATCTTAAATATTCCGCTTGTTCTTTTTGCAAAACAGATTTTTGGCATATTCCGGATGTCGGAAGAAACTACAAATCTTGCTTATCTGATGGGGATTTTCCATAGCCTTTGGGCAATTTTAATCTGGCCTGTTTCGTTTGCGTTCCCAAGTGTGCTTCGTGCAGCCGGAGATACCCTTTACACAATGATTGTTTCAGTTTCATCAATGTGGATTGTTAGAATCGGATTCAGTTACGTTTTTAAATGGACAGATATTTTTGGTCTTGTACAGCGTATGAATTGGCCGGCATCTTTTGGTTCACTGGGCGTATGGTATGCAATGATTATTGACTGGTGGGTTCGCTCATCTTTCTTCTTCCATCGCTTTAAAAAAGGTGAATGGAAAAAGAAGGTATTAATTTAGGGGTGACTATTAATGATTGGGGCTGACTAAAAAGTTCTGTCATTCTGATTTCTAGCGAGTTCAGAATGACACTATATTAAATACTTATTGGACAGACAGCCCCAATAAATGGAAAGCGTTATTTTGCTTTTGCTAAAGCCTGTTCAATATTCTCATAAATATTTTCTTTATCAAAAGTTTCAATAATTCCTGTTTTAGTTAAAAGCTTCTTTGGCTGTTCGCAAAGGCCTGTAATAAGCAGTGTAATATTTTTCTTGTCACAAGTTGTCTTTAACTGGGCCAGGGCTTTTGCTCCGCCTGCATCAAGATAGTTGGTGCCGGCCATATTCAGGACTAAAACCCTGGCGTTTTGGAGAGCCTTTTCAATTTCGTTTTCAAATTTTCCTATTGTTCCAAAGAATAAAGGACCTGAAAATTCACAGGAAGCAATATTTCCTTGTAAACTGGAAATTTTAAACTGTGATAAATCGACAGTTTTTTTAATAAAGAAGAATGCGGCAACTAAAAGACCTGCTTCAATTGCAACGGTAAGGTCAATAAATACAGTCAGCAAAAATGTAATAAAAAGAATTGCGCTGTCTGATTTTTGTCCTTTCAGAACAGCTTTAATTGTAGGAATACCAGCCATGTTCCATGAAACAGAAACAAGAACAGCGGCAAGTGCTGCCATAGGAATATAAACAACGTATTTACCAAGGAAAAGCATAATCAAAAGCAATGTAAGTGTATGAATTATACCGGCAACAGGGGTGCGTCCGCCGTTTTTAATGTTTGTAGCTGTGCGTGCAATCGCTCCGGTTGCAGGAATTCCGCCGAAGAGCGGACTTAAAATATTTGCAGCTCCCTGAGCAATTAATTCCATGTTTGAATCGTGTTTGCTTTCTATCATTCCATCGGCAACGGCCGCGCTTAAAAGAGATTCAATTGCTGCAAGAACGGCAATTGAAATACTTGCAGGTGCAAGCTGTTTAACAAGTTGAACAGAAAAAGCCGGTAACTGAGGTGCAGGCAAAGTAGAAGGAATCTGTCCGTAACGGCTTCCGATAGTTACGGTTTCAAGTCCAAAGAATTTCTGCAGCAAAAGGCAGATAACCGTAGAAAGAATAATTACGACCAGCGAACCTGGTATTTTTTTGTTAAAGCGCGGCCATATAAAAATAAGTGCCAGACAGATAAGTGCAACGGCAGTTGTATAAATATCAATCGTATGAAAAGTCTTTGCATAAACCAAAACTTTTCCGAACCAGTCGCCTGGCATGGCTCCTGTTTTTAGCCCGAAAAAATCACCAACCTGTGTTGTAAAAATAGTAACGGCAATTCCTGCAGTAAAACCTGTGATGATAGTATATGGAATAAAACTTATCAGTCTTCCAAGTTTGAAAACTCCCAAAAGGATAAGCAGAATTCCTGCCATAAGGGTGGCAGTTGCAAGTCCTGAAAGTCCGAACTGCTGAACGATGTTATAAACGATTACGGCAAAAGCTCCTGTAGGTCCGCCAATCTGAACTTTGCTTCCACCCAATGCAGAAATGATAAAACCTGCAATAATTGCGGTAAAAAGTCCGCGTTCCGGGCTTACGCCAGATGCAATTGCGAAAGCGATGGCAAGAGGAAGTGCCACAACACCAACAATGATGCCGCTGGATAAATCGGCAAAAAAGGTCTTCGTGTTATAAGAACGAAGTGATTTGATTAATTCTGGTTGAAACATGATTTAGAAATATGTTCTATTTAAAGGTTTTTGTAAAGGGCGCTGGTTTTTATTTTTTTTTAGTTATTTTTACTTGGATTTTGGGCACTCCACCGCATTCGCGGTGGCCGGGCTATCCGCGGTTTCAGCCTCCGCACTCGGCATAAAATGCCTCGCTTGCGGTGGCCACTTCGTGCCGCTTCTATCCCTAGTGCGATAATAATTTTTTCGCAATCTGCTCGCAGGCGTTTTCTCCGTCCATGGCAGAAGAAACAATTCCGCCTGAATAGCCGGAGCCTTCACCTGCAGGGTATAGATTTTTAAGCGCCGTACATTCAAAGGTTTCTTTATTTCGCAAAATGCGCACAGGAGTTGAAGTCCTTGTTTCGCTTGCAATTATGATTGCATCCGGGCAGATAAAGCCTTTCATGTTTTTGTTAAAATTCTTAAATCCCTGAATTAGGCGGCTTTTTATAAAATTCGGAAGCCACCTGTCTATGCGGCTTGTAACAAGGCCCGGGGTGTAGCTTGATTTTGGAAGCGATTGAGATTCTTTTCCGTCTAAAAAGTCTGAAAGGCGTTGTGCCGGAGCTTTTTGGCCTTTTCCGTATTTTTTAGTCTGAGCTTCAAGCGATGTTCTGTAAAAAAGTCCTGAAAGTGCCTTGCAGCCGGCTTCTTCTGCTTTTTTTGTAAAGGTTTCTGGAATGTCTTCCGGGCGGGTTTCTACAACAATTGCCGCGTTTGACCATTGGGTTCCGCGGTTTGCTGGTGACATGCCGTTTATAACGATTTCGTCCGGGCCTGTTGCAGAAGGTACTACAAAACCTCCGGGGCACATACAGAAGGAATAAACGCCGCGCCCTTCAACCTGAGTTGTAAGGCGGTATTCAGCTGTCGGGAGAACATCCCCGCGAGGTTTTCCGTGATACTGTATTGCGTCGATAAGCTGGCGGGGATGTTCTACGCGAACGCCAGTTGCAAAGGTTTTTGCTTCCAGAGCTTCGGGTGCGGCGTGTGCAACGGCAAAATAAACATCTGTCGCAGAATGTCCAGTAGCTAAAAGTACGGCATCGCCGTAAAAATTAAGGTTGCCGTCTGCTGTGCTTGCGGCGTTTTCTGATACGCTTGCAGCACCGGCGGAATCTCCTGCGTTGCCTGCACATTCAGCTGCTTTTACAGCCGTAATTCCAAGAACGCTCTGTTTTTTTTCATCCAGAATAAAGCCTGTAAACTTTGTTCCAAAATGAAATTCGCCGCCAAGAGCAATAATTTTATTGCGCATTGCTTCAATAATCTGCGGAAGTCTGTCCGTTCCGATGTGCGGATGTGCGGCCGTCAAAATTGCCTTGTCGGCTCCAAAATGTACGAATATCTGCAAAATACGCGAAATGTTGCCGCGCTTATTGCTGCGTGTATAAAGTTTTCCGTCGCTGAAGGTGCCGGCTCCGCCTTCGCCGAAACAGTAGTTACTGTTTTCGTCAACAATTCCTTTTGTGCTGATTGCGGCAATGTCGCGCTTTCGTGTATGAACATCTTCTCCGCGTTCAATAATTACTGGCTTTATTCCGCTTTCAAGAAGTTTTAATGCGCCAAAAAGCCCGGCGGGACCGGAACCTATAACAATAACTTTTTTCGCATCTTCTGTTGCCGGCTTCCACTTCGGAAGTTCATCTGAAACTGTATCGCCGGGCTTTTCCCCGATATATGCCTTGAATCTCAGGCAAAATTTAACCTGTCCGTGCCGCGCATCAATTGATTTTTTTACAGGAACCAGTGTAAGTTCATCCGCGCTGGCTTTTATGTTTTTCTTTGCCAATTCGCGCATTGCGTACCTGCGAACGGCTGCGTCGTTATTTTCTTCTTCCGGCTTAACGATAATCGAAATTTCACAAATCATAGCCGGATTATAGCAGATACTTCCCTAAATCGCCAGTTCTTCCCAACGGGCGTATTTTTGTTCAAGTGTAGCAGAAAGTTCCTGGTATTCTTTGCTTATTTCGCCGATTTTTGAAAAATCTGTATCTGTGCCGGACATAAGGCTTTCTAGTTCTGTCTTGCGCGCTTCAAGACTTTCTATGTCTTTTTCGAGCGCTTCAAATTCCTTCTGTTCTTTGAACGTAAGCTTTTTCTTTTGTGCCGGTTGTGAAGCGGCTGTTGAACTATTTTGCGAATCGTTTGAGTCGGTTTTAGTTGAAGGCTGTGCAGCTTCTATTCTGCGTTTCCGCTCTTCTGCAGATTTTTCAGCTCTTTCCGCTTCCTTTGCCTTTTCTTTTCTGTATTCAAGATATTCTGAACACTTGCCTACAAAGCCGGAAACGCTTCCGTCCTCTTCTAAAATAAAAAGCGTGTCGGCAACCTTATCCATGAAATACCGGTCGTGGCTTATTACAAGCAGGCAGCCTTTGTAGCCGGTCAGGAACTGCTCGAGAATGTTCATCGTAAAAATGTCAAAGTCATTGGTCGGCTCATCGAGAATCAGAAAATTCGGGTTACTTATTAAAAGTCTTACAAGAAGAAGCCGCTTTTTTTCGCCGCCGCTCAAAGAAGAAAGGGGTGAATGCTGGATTTTGCCTTCAAAGCCAAACTCTTCAAGGAATTGAGCGGCAGATAAGGTTTTGCCGTTGTTCATGGAAATATATTCTGCGGCCTCTTTTATGTACTCAAGGGCCGTAAGACTTGTATCTTTAAACACCGGATTTTGTTCGTAATAACCGAAGAACGTGTTTTCGCCTTTTACGATTGTGCCGGAATCTGGCGGGATTTTCCCTGTAATGATATTCAGCAGGGTTGATTTTCCTGTTCCGTTGTCGCCGAAAATTCCGATTTTTTCGCCTTTGCTGAAAATATAGGAAAAATCGCGGAGAACGGGCGAAGTTGCCCCGTCCTTTGCGCTGGCAAAGCCTTTTGGAAAATTCTTGCAGATTTTATCAAGTTCAAGGATTTTTCCGCCAAGCCTTCGGCCTGCAACTTCAAACGCAAAGCCTTTGTCCTTTGCAAATTTTTCGCGGTTAATAAGCTGCATGTCGCGCTGTATTCTTGCCTTTGCCTTTGTTCCGCGTGCACACGGGCCGCGCATAAGCCAGTCGCGTTCTACGCGAAGAACGGATTCTATTCGGCGGTCAGTATTTTCTTCAATTTCTGCTTCAATCTGCTTTTTTTCAAGATAGGTTGAATAGTTTCCCTGATAAAGCTTTACTTTTGCGCGGGCAAGTTCGTAAATGTTATTGCAGACGCTGTCCAAAAAGTAACGGTCGTGCGTTACCATTAAAACGCTTCGGTCTGTTGTGCGAAGATAATCCTGCAGCCAGGAAATTGTGGTTATGTCCAGATGGTTTGTCGGTTCGTCCAAAAGCAGCAGCTTTGTGTCTTCTACAAGAACCTGAGCGAGCGCGACTTTTTTTATCATTCCGCCTGAAAGCTCGCTCATTTTTCTGTTCATGTCGGTTATGCCGAGAGTAGTTAGTATAGAAGAAATCTGCGATTCGTAGTTCCATAAATCGCGGTCTTCCATCTGCTTATTGAGTTTTTCGTATTTCTGCTGGATTTCGCCGGAGGATTCGGCAGCTTTACCGGTGCCGGCAGAACCAGCAGAGCTACTCGAGTCAGTGGAAGCAATGGAGCCGAGTTTTGTACAAATCTCTTCGTATTTGCGGATTACGGCAAGCTTCGGGCTTTCGCTTTTGAATATGTGGTCACGGATTGTATCTTCCGGATTAAAAACAGGATTTTGCGGTAAAAAAGAAACGCCTGCACTTTTGTTAATTACGACCTGTCCGTCGTCCGGCTGTAAAACGCCTGCAATACAGTTTAATAAAGTTGATTTTCCGCATCCGTTGCGACCGATTAAGGCAGCTTTGTCGCCTTCGTTAAGTCCGAATGTAACTTCGGTAAACAGCGGCTTTTCCCGCCCGATTTTTGCCAGATTGCTTATAGAAAGAAGATTCATGCAGCAGATTATAATGGAAAACATCTGGTTAAGGTAGTAGGGGGGGGGATTTTGGGGAAGAGCCCGCTAGTAGTGGTGGTTTATTTAAGGTGACTGGCTAATATGCCAAGTAATTCAATATTTTCATTTGAAAGATGATTCAATTTTGGAATTATGTCCTGTAAATTTTGCTTTAGTCCCTTTTGATTTTCATTTTTACCAGTTACAAGATATTCAATAGTTGTGTTCAGTTCTTTTGCAATTTTTAAAGCCTGTTCTGCATCTGGCAAACGGTCTTTTGTTATCCAAGATTGTAATGTGTTGTAACTAATTCCAATTGCCGATGCTAATTCTTTTTGTGTTTTTAGATTGTAATCCAATTCTTCTTTTACGTTCTGCCAAAATTGCAACATATCTTGAATAGAATAATACAAATGGATTTGTAAAACTGAAATTTGATATATATGGATATTAGGATTATAATATAAATCCAAATGGATTGTTTGTTTTATATAAACTGACAATCGGATTTTTATGTTAGGATGATATGTCTTTGTAACGCTTATTGTTAATAAGAGGAATCTCCCTGCATATAATCAAAATAAAATCGTGGAGGATTTTATGGACGAGAAATTCTGCAAATTTTGTGGAGCTAAAATTCCGATGGATGCAGTAATGTGTACATCATGTGGACGTCAGGTTGAGGAATTAAAATCTTCAGCTTCTGCACAACCTAATATTGTTATTAATAATTCTAATAACAATATCAATGGTGGTATTATGGCCGGAGGAAGAATAAAAAATAAATGGGTTGCCCTTTTATTATGTTTCTTCCTTGGCGGTTTAGGAGCACATAGATTCTACGAAGGTAAAATAGGTACAGGAATTTTATGGCTTTGTACTTTAGGACTGTTTGGCGTAGGTTGGGTTATTGATTTTTTCATCTTGTTATTTAAGCCGAATCCATATTATGTATAAAGGAGTTAATAAATGCTTCTGACCTATGTATTATGGTTTTTGGGAGTTATCTGTGGAATTATTACAGCTGTTGAAATTGCAATAATAATATACAGGCTTTATAACAAAAAAAATAATGTGAAAGCTAATATTGTAATTGCTGTAATTACAGCAATCCTTTGCATCGGCTTTTCAAGCTCAGCTGCAATTTCATTGCTTGATAAGGTTGTCAACACGAATGATAAAAGCTTATCAGAGATTGGAAAGGAATTCGGAAAAGCATCCGCTGATATAGCAGCAAATGCATATCAAGAATTTGTCGAAACTTGGGATGAAACTGTGAAAGAAAAAGATTCCAAATAAGATAAAAAAGCAAGTGCTCAAGTCACTTGCTTTTTTTTATAAGTGAAGTTATGCTTTACAAGTGGGAATTCCCACCTGTAAAGGAGGTTCATTATGCCAATGCCAGCCGTAAAATCCTATGATGCAAAACTCGACTCAAAAAAAAGAATCACATTAAGAAATGTTGATTATGAGTATTATCATGTTGAAGAATTCACAGATGGCAGGATTCTTCTTGAGCCTCGTGAGCTTACCAAGCCGTTTCAGGTTTCTGCAAATACCCTCAAAATGATGGATTCAAGTATGGAAAATTTCAATAAAGGTCTTGCCTCTGAACCAATAGATTTGTCTGCCTACGAGGATATCATCTGATGTTTAAGATTCGAATGGGTATTCCTGAAATGAAAGCTTTTTGGGAAAATCTTGAAAAAAAAATAAAAGACAATACAGCAAAAAAGAATGAAATTACTTTGTTTAAAAAATTAATAAGCTGTTTTAAGAAACTTTCGTTTGATCCGAAATATCCCGGACTTTGTACTCACGATATTGAAGCTCTTACTAAAAGATATGGGAATAAAGTTTGGGAATCATATCTTGAAAACAATAAACCTGCTGCCGGAAGAATTTTCTGGGTATATGGGCCGAACAAATCTGACATTACCATAATTGGGCTTGAACCTCATCCAAATGATAAAAAAGATGCATATCAGAAAATAACGCTTTCTATCATGGATAAAAGTAACGTGAATAATGCTTAACTGAACAAAAAACAGCCGTGTCTTTTCTGGTAGGCACCGCAGGTTTGTTTTTTTTGTTCCTACCTGCGGTCAGCTGAATGCTCGTAAAGGTACTTGCTGAACGGTCGTAAAGGTATCTGCTGTATGCTCGTAAAGGTGTGTGCTGTATGGACTATAAGCAGTCTGCGGATAAGGTGGTATTTTATTTTCTTGACTATATAGAAAAATACGTATTATTATATATTTAAGAGGTAATATTATGTTAGTAGAAACCGCTCAGATTATGCCAATAACTCAGTTACAAAAAACTCTTACTCAGACAGTCCGAAAGATTTCTGAAGACCATAAACCTGTTTTTATAATGAAAAATAATATTATGGAAGCAGTTATGATTCCGTTCGAACGATACGAAAAACTTTCTAAATTGGAAGAATTTGAAGAGCATAAAGAGATTTTTTCAATGGTTCAGGAAAGAATGAGCCATTACGATGCTTCAAAGTCTGTCGGTTGGTCATCACTGAGGGATGAATAATGGCAAAAAAATGGGAAGACAAAAAGGACGAATTTGATAAAATCAAGTTGATTCCAGAAGCTGCCGAAGAATACAACAAGTTAGATGGAAGCATAAGAATTGAAGTTGACAAAAAATTTGTAAAACTTGAAAACAATCCATTTCTAGGTTTCCCGCTAGGAAATAAAGCTAATATGGATTTGACGGGTTTTTATAAACTTTATGCTTGTGGTAAAACTGTCCGTATTGTTTATCGCCTTTTAACTCCTGAAAAAATAGAGATTATCGAAGTTTGGGGTATTGGGAAAAGAGAAAACATGGAAGTCTATAAAGATGTAGACGACAGAAAAAACGGATAATATTTTTCGATGAAAAAGGGAGTGCTATACCTTTTTCATCGTGATTCCGCTCATTTTATTTTACCTGATATAGCCTGTCATGGATTTCGGGTCTAAGATTTTGTCGCATTCCTGTTCGCTTAGGATTTTTTCTTCCAAAACCAGCTGACGGATTGTTTTTCCAGTTTTAAGTGCCTTCTTTGCAATTTCAGCGGATTTCTGGTAGCCGATAATCGGGCATAAAGCCGTAACAATTCCAATGCTCTGTTCAAGATGCGCAGTACAGTTTTCTTTATTCGCGGTAATTCCTTCTATACAGTTTCTGGTCAGGGTATTTACAGCTCCGGTAAGCGACGTAATTGATTCAAACAAAGTGTAAAACAGAACCGGCTCAAAGGCATTCAGTTCAAGCTGACCTGCTTCTGCTGCCATTGCAATGGTTGCGTCGTGACCGACAATCAGAAAAGCTACCTGATTTACAACTTCCGGAATTACAGGGTTGATTTTGCCCGGCATGATTGAAGAACCGTTCTGCCTTGGCGGAAGGTTAATTTCACCGATTCCCGTTCTTGGTCCTGAAGAAAGTAAGCGTAAGTCGCTGCACATTTTTGAAAGATTCATGGCACAGGTTTTAATTGCGCCGCTTACGGCAACAAAGCCGTCAAGGTTTTCTGTTGAATCGAACAAATTATCTGCCTGATTTAATTCCGAATAGCCTGTTACCTTGCAAAGTTCAGGCACTACGTTTTCAAAATATTCTCTTGAAGTGTTGATTCCTGTTCCGATTGCAGTTCCGCCAAGATTCACCCAGATCATTTCTTTATAGGCTTCTTTTAATCGGTATAAATCTTTATTTAACATTGCAGCGTAGCCGCCGAACGACTGCCCCAAACGCATTGGAACTGCATCCTGCAGCTGGGTGCGCCCCATTTTTATTATATTGTGGAATTCCTTTTCTTTTTTCCGCAAAGCAATCTGTAAAAGTTCAATTTCTTTTATCAGGTTTTTAAGCAAATCCATTACGCTAAGTTTTCCGGCGGTCGGTACTACATCATTTGTGGACTGTTCTTTGTTTACGTGGTCATTCGGATGAACGATATATTCACCTTTTTTGCCGCCAAGGATTTCTGTTGCCCGGTTAGCGATAACTTCATTTACGTTCATGTTAGAGCTTGTTCCGGCTCCGCCCTGAATTGCATCAACTACAAACTGGTCTGAAAACTTTCCGCTAAGGATTTCATCGCAAGCCTGAATTATGGCATTGCCTGTTTCTTTAGATATAGAATTTGTTTTCATGTTTGTAATTGCGGCTGCTTTTTTTACAAGTACAAGATTTTTTATAAATACAGAATGAATTTTGTGTCCAGTAATTTGAAAATTTTCTACAGCACGCAAAGTCTGAACACCATAGTAAGCGTCCTGTGGAATTTCCATTGAGCCTATTGAATCAGATTCTATTCGTTTTTCCATATAACCTCTTACTGATAAGAATATGACATATTTTGAATAAATCAATTTTTATTACGATATTTTGCTTGAAACTCATCTTTTAACTCGCTATTCTTTTTTCATTATGAAAAATAAATTAAACCCGATTTTTGCCCTGGTAATTTGCGCCGTTCTCTGGAGTACCGGCGGTTTTTTAATAAAAACTATTGACTGGAGTCCGCTTGCCATAACAGGCGGTAGAAGCGGAATTGCAGCTCTTTTTATGATGCTTGCCTTAAGGCGAAAACCTGTTTTCTATATTGCCGAT
The DNA here is from genome assembly GCA_016287815.1 of Treponema sp. Taxonomy (GTDB): domain Bacteria; phylum Spirochaetota; class Spirochaetia; order Treponematales; family Treponemataceae; genus Treponema_D. The sequence continues at coordinate 14,241 of JAEEWW010000008.1, forward strand.
GCTGCCAAGGCAGACGCAAAAAATGGTTCTGTTCCAAAATCAAAATCTTTTAATTCTATAGATAAAAAAGCAACTCTTAATTTGTGGCTTGGCGCAATCTGTTATTCTTTAACAATGATTTTGTTTGTAGTCGCTACAAAAATGACAACAGCCGCAAATGCTGTTTTGCTTCAATATACAAACCCGATCTGGATTATAATTTTTGGACCGGCTTTAATCGGTGAAAAAAACAGAAAGTCCGACTATCTTGCAGTTGTCGGTGTTCTTGCCGGAATGATTTTGTTTTTTGCCGAAGATATTGGCGGCGGAAGCTTTATGGGAAACATAATTGCAATTGTTGCCGGTGTTGCCATGGGCTTTATGTCAATTTTTATGCGCCGCCAGAAAGACGCAAGCCCGGAAGATTCTTTTGTTCTGTCGCACTTAATTACTCTGCTGATTGCACTGCCGTTCTTTTTTGCAAAACCTTTGGGAAACGGAATTGTCGGTATAGCCTGCATTCTTGCACTTGGAATTGTACAGATCGGACTTCCTTCTATTATGTATTCAATCGGAATTTCAGGCGAAAGTGCGTTGACTTCAATGCTTATTTCAATGATTGAGCCTGTTATGAATCCGATTTGGGTTATGCTTATAGTACACGAAGTTCCGTCAGTTTCTGCAATTGCAGGCGGTGTAATAATCCTAGGAACGATAATTGCCCGCGGATACATACAGAATAAGCGGAAGTAAAAGGTACAGGTTTTGCCGGCTTAAATAAGGTAATTTTCAATTCCCCAATAAAAGGCAAAATGCTATACTGGCTGTATGATTTCTTTAATTGCTTTTTTAGGAAATTATGGCAAAGAATACGAAAGAACCCGCCATAATGCCGCCTGGATTTTTGAAAACTCACTGCCATTTGCAGCAAATATCAGCTGGAAAAATAAGTTTAAAGGACAGTTTTCCGCAGTTGATACAATTACCGTAAAATCCTGGTGCGAAGAAGCCGGCCTTAATAACGGCAAGCCAATAAATATTCCGGATTCTGCCGGAAATAAAATCTATTTTTTAATGCCAGAAACTTACATGAACCTTTCAGGCGATGCCATAGGCGAAGCCGCCAGATTTTTAAAAATAAAACCTGAAGAAATTCTTGTAGTACATGACGAGCTTGAACTTCCGATAGGGACAGTCAGTCTGAAATTCGGTGGCGGGCTTGGCGGACACAACGGACTCCGCTCAACAAAAGCTAATCTTGGGACGGCTGATTTCTGGCGGCTTCGCTTCGGCATAAGTAAACCGACCAACGGCAACATTGCAGACTATGTTTTAAGTTCCTTTACTTCTGACGAACAGATAATCCTTTCGCAGATTTTTCCGCAGGTTCACGAATTACTTGAAAAAGTTCTGTTCTCTGCAAAGCCGGAAAATTTAATTGCCCAATGGGGAAAACGTAAACTTGTACCGGAGGTAAAATAAAATGATGGATGCACCACAGTTTAATAAATCGGTTCAGGCAGAATCTAGCGAAGCCGCCGCATTTAAGCGTTTTTCTGACGTTATAAAATGCCTTCGCGCAGAAGGCGGCTGTCCGTGGGATTTAAAACAGACGCCGCTTTCCATGCGTACTGACCTGGCAGAAGAGGCTTTTGAAGCGATAGACGCAATCAGCGCAGAAGATGCAGCGCATGCAAAAGAAGAATTAGGCGATGTTCTTTTGAACACTCTGATGATTTCGTACATGTACGAGCAGAACGGCGATTTTAAAATTGAAGACGAAATTAACGAAGTTGCCGATAAAATTATCCGCCGTCACCCGCATGTGTTTAATGCAAGTTCCGGTGCCGAATGCATGACAGGTAAAGTAGAAAATGCAGAAGAAGTTTTAAATCAGTGGGATAAGATTAAAGAAAAGGTTGAAGGCCGCAAAGGCGAAAAATCAATTTTAGACGAAGTTCCGCAGGGATTTCCTCCTCTTTTAAAAGCCTACAAAATGCAGAAAAAAGCCGCAAAACGCGGTTTTGACTGGACTGAAATTGAACCTGTTAAAGAAAAAATCCTTGAAGAACTGGAAGAAGTTAAGCAGGCATATAATGCCGTACAGAAAGAAAAGGCTTGCGGTCAGGAACTTAAACCGCACACAACAAATTCAACACCTGAACTGGACAAGGCTAATCTTGCGCTGGAAGAAGAAGTTGGTGATTTGCTTTTTGCCGTTGTAAATTATTCACGTCATCTTGGAATTGACCCGACTCTTGCACTTTCGCGCTCAAACCAGAAGTTTTATAGAAGGTTTTCGTTTGTTGAACAGGAAATGAAAAAAGCCGGCTACGAAATGAATCAGGAACATTTTAAGGAAATGGATTCGTTCTGGGATAAAGCAAAAGCCAAAGAAGAAGAAAAGCACTAGCGGTTTTGCATGCTGTAAACACAGCCGCAGTAAGTCTGCCGATAAAGTCCGTATTCTTTAGAAAGTTCAAGCGAGCGCAGATATCCGTTTTTCTTTTTAAAGTCACTGTAAAGATAGCGGACTTTTCCGCCGCTTTTTTCAGATTCTTCGTTTAGCAGCCTGCCGATTTCATTCACCTTTTCAGAATCTTTTAAAGGGCTTAGCGTTAAAGTTGTAGCAAAATAATCAAAGCCTTTAGATTCCGCAATGGCAAAAGCCCTTTTCATGCGGAATTCATAGCAGCGGCGACATCGCTCGCCTTTTTCTTTTTCCTGCGCCAGTTCAGGATTCAAATCTATGCGGACTGCATCATAATAATCCTGAACATCATATTTATCTTCTATTATATTTATTTGTTTTTCATTACGCTGATTATATTCTTTTACAAAGCTTAAGATTTCATCACGGCGTCTTATATATTCAGTTTCCGGATGAATGTTAGGATTATAAAAGTAAACGGTTATGTCAAAAAAAGGCGCAACACGTTCAAGACACGAAGAAGAACACGGAGCACAGCAGGCATGCAAAAAAAGACCCGGCTTTTTATTTGCGTAGATTTTGCCGTCACCGGTAGCTTCCGGTTCAGCAGCCTTTTCCTGCAAAAGCTTTATCGTGTTTTCCATTTCGGTATTGTAATTAATTTTTTTTCCGTTAAGCTGCTCTGTTTTCATAAATCAGTAATTCTCAGAGCAGACGCATTATAAATACAAACACTTTTATAGCGGCTTCCAGTCGTATAAAATGCTTATCGAAACCGCAGGCTCGCCTGCTACACGCTTTTTGTGCCTGTAATTATTTACGTTTGCCGCAAGGGCGGCAGCACAAAAAGAGTGTTTTCGAAAGCATTTTCACTCCTTCTCGCCGATTCATTGTGAAATATTTATAATGCGTCTGACTTGAGCAATTCCTAATTACTCTAGCAAAAAAGACCGTCTTGTTCTATAATTTATTTATTAAAAAAGACTAATATAGGAAAAAGTAAAAATATGGAGACTTTCAAAACTTCTACACATATATCTAGGGTGGGGCACTCTGTGCGGAACTCATGTAGTACCCGGCCTGTTTTGCACCCCATATTCACTTTTTTATTTATCGCTTTTGTTTTTTCTATAATAACTTCCTGTTCTTTCGAAGGTGCTGCAACTCCTACCGGCATTGACACATCTAACACTCCAGCTGCCAGCAATATCGTATATTTTACAGGCACAGTTGATTCAAACGGCGCACTGCCAGCAGATGTAAGCAACGATTTGGAAAGTGCTGTGTCTGCAATTTCATCGGGCAGTATTGCAAGCAGCGCTTTTCCTTCTATTAACACTACAGAATATGAGTATTTTGCGCAGGCAACGTATGACGGCTTGAACTCACCTGTAGAAGGCGATTTTGCATCAGGTTCTTCAACTTTTACAATTGCACTTGAAATCGGTCCCTCTTGGTCAATTACAGCCGGCATAAGAAAGAAATCAGGCCATACGGTCGTAATGCAGTCTGAACCTTACACCCCAAGTCCTGTTCTTTCTGCAACAAATCCTGTAATGACTCATACATTTACCGCAGTTCCTGTTGAAGGTGGAAGCGGAAAAATTGAACTTGATATGACTGTAGCTTCTTCTGTGTACTCTGTAGAATCAACCTGTTCTAATAATACTGCATGGCAGGAAGCACTAACTGCCGGAAAATTAACTGTAAATACAAGCGGAATTACAACCGGCTCTGCTGAAACTGACACTATTCCCGCCGGCACTTACGAAGTAACCTTAAACTTTTACGACAGTGCAGCCCCAACCGGCGATAATCCTGATACACGAGTTTTACTTTACACAACAACTCAAACCATAAACGTTTTTGCTGGAATGACAACCAATAAATGGCGGTCAGGTTCTTCTGTTTCCGGCTCTTTAATTGATAATACAGACGGCACATTCAATTTAACAAGTACAATAATTTCAAGTTTTTCTCGCACACTTTTCTACGTAGGACAAACCAGCGCCGCTACAAGCGTAAATATTAATGCCAGCGATGAAAACCCGGGCAGCGCTTACGCTCCGCTGGCAACACTGGCACGCGCTTTAGATATAATCAGACAGACAAACAATTCTTCAACAGATTACATAATTTTTGTAACAGGAACCTATACCGGTAATTTTGAAATTCCTTCAACAATTACCACTTCAATGGCAAATTCTATTACTATAAAGGGAACAAAAAGTCTTGCTTCGGGAGTGCCGCAGGATATTTTAACGGCAAACAATTCGGGTACTGTATTAACTGTTGAAACGGCAGTTCCTGTAACGATCGAAAACTTAAAAATTACAGGCGGAAATACTACTGGTAACGGCGGCGGAATTAAAATCAATAACTCTAATGCTAAACTATATCTTGCAAATGGAGCTTTAGTTACAGGTAATCAGGCAACTCATGGCGGCGGTGTTTTTCTTGAAAGCGGAAGCCTGTTTATTTATGGAACTGCAGTCGTAGGAAAGGCAGGAGTTACTTCCCCTGCTGCTGATGGTACTGGAACTTATGGAAATAAGGCAGTTTCTACCGGTGGTGGTGTTGGAGTAGGAAGCGGAACCCTATGGTTAGGCTATTCGGCAGAAAATGTCCCTGCAACAACTTCCGGTGGTGTTATTTATAATCTTGTAAAAGACAGTACTGAAACTCATGGCGGCGGTATAGATAATAAAACTGGAACTATAAATATAGCCAGAGGAAATGTATCGTATAACTGTGCCACCAGTTCTGATGCTGTTGGCTGTGGAGGCGGAATATCTACGGCTAGAACTTTAAAAATAAGCGGAAGCGCTGTAATAGAGGGAAACGTTTCTGCTTATGGCGGTGGCGTTTATCTAACAAGAGATACTTATAACGGCAGCCTTGAAATGACAGGCGGTACAATAAAGTCTAACCGTGCGGTAGTAGAAAATGATACCAGAGGAGACGGCGGCGGAGTTGCAGTCACTAACAATGCAAGTTTTACTATGTCCGGCGGTACAATAACGTCTAATACTTCAGAAGGCAAGGGCGGTGCCGTAACTATGCTGGATGGAAGAGCGTTTAACATTAAAGGCTCTCCTTCAATTCCTTATGGGGTAAACGGCACAACTGGTGCTGGTAAAAACGATGTTTACCTTGGTTCAGGTAAAAAAATTAATATTACAGGTGCCCTTAACCTGCCTGCAGCTGCAAACGGAAAAGTTGCAACGATTACTCTTGATGAATATGTTACCGGTTTGCAGTTACTTACCCTTGATTCATCTCCAAGTCCTTCAACAACGCTTGCAGATGAATACAGTAAATTTGCGCTTGCAGATGAGTCAAACGTAAACGTAAAATCTTCAGGTTATACAGGTTATTCAGAAACTATTACAACATTCTATGTAAGAGCAACTGGAAGCGATTCTAATAACGGAAAAACTGCGGACACTGCATATCAGACGATTGGAAAAGCACTCAAACGTATTACAGGTCAGTGTTCTGTAGAAGATTATACAATCAATATAGTTGGAGAACTTACAGGTGCTCAGGTAATTCCTGCAAGCGATACAAGCAATAATATTGCTATAAACGCTCAGACGGCTAAATCAATAACCCTCTGCGGTGAAGGTTTGGGTGCAGAGCTTGACGGCGGATTTACAAGTTCATCTAATGGAACAACATTAACAATTTCTACGGCACAGCCTGTTACAATTGAAAACCTTACAATTACAGGTGGATTTGCAGAAAATTACGGCGGCGGTTTGTATATTGAGACAAATGCAAATGTTGTTATTTCAGAAGGTGCTAATATAATACAAAATACAGCTAATAATTATGGCGGCGGTATTTACACTAAAGGAACTCTTGCACTGAGCGGCGGAATTGTAAATAAAAATTATGCTCATGCCGGCGGCGGTATATTTATAGATGGCGGAAAGGTTTTAATATACGGGAATGCCATGATTGGCGAAGATGCTGCAGGTCTTGCTGAAAACCAGAGAATTGCAACAGCAGAATCGTATGGAAATTTGGCCGACTCTTATGGCGGTGGCATTTATGTTAACGGAGGAATTCTTGCTTTAGGCTATAGTTCTTATACAAGTGCAGATGAAAATTATCCTGAAGAATTTACAGGTAAAATATGCCGCAATTATACACGTAACGGTGGAGGAATAGCTGGCCCCGGAGGAACTGTTGTATTTGCCAGCGGTACAATTTCTTATAATGCTGCTTCTGAGGATTCCGGTGGTATGAATATTAATGGTGCCGGCGGTGATGGTTGTAATTTTACGATGACCGGCGGAAGCATTGAACATAATTCAGCTCCTTGTGGTGGTGGAATTTGTATTACTCAGGAACCACATGTAACTATAGAGGGAGGTTCAATAAGTTATAATACGGCAACAGACTCTTCTAAAGGCGGCGGCGGAATTTATATAAAGAAGGCATCTGCATATACTACAACCTTAAATTTATACGGTGGTACAATAAGCAATAACACAGCAGATAACGGCGGTTCCGGCGGCGCAATTTATGTAGATGACGGCAATAAGTTCAACATAAAAGGCAGTGTATACGTTCCTTATGGAGTAGGCGGCGCAGAAGGTACAGGTAAAAATGACCTTTACCTTGAAGACGGCATGTCTGTTACTATTGCAGGTAAGCTTACTCCGCCTTCAGAATGTACAAATGGTGTTATTGCAACAATTAAACCTCAAACTTATAGTACAGAAACAACTGTACTTACGCTAAGTACATCTCCTGCTCCAAATCCAACGACAACGCTTAAAGCATCATGTAATAAATTTTCTGTAATACCAGAAGATTTAGGTGGGGGTACAACAGAAGATTGGTTTGTTAGTGTAAATGGAAAGCTTACTAAAACAGAAACTTATGTTCCGGCTACAACTTCTGCAGCTACTATTTCTGAAAAAATGGATGATCCAAATGTTACAAAATTGGAAGCTGTTTTTGAAAGTGACTTTGGCTGTAAAGCCCCGGATATTCCAGATGAACAGAAAAGCGGTTCTACATATTACTATTGGAATAATTCAAGCAGCAAATGGGAAATAGACTATTCATGTATAGTTCCAGCCGGAAAAACGCTTGAACTTCGTGCTGATACCCCCGTAACCATTAAAAGTGATTCAAATTATTACTTCTTTAAAGTCTATGGCACTCTCATTATCGGTGAAAATGTTACTGTAACAGGAACAGGTATAAGCCGTTCAGTAATCCACGGTCATTTAATGGACATAGAAAACGGTGGAAAACTTATTCTGAATGGTGGAACAATTACAAATGGTGTCGGTGGCGGCACTATTATTCCGGCAATTGATATCAAATCAGGCGGCACATTTATTATGAATAGCGGACTGATGACTGGTACTACACGGTGTGGTACTGTTCGGGTTGGCTCAGGTGCCATATTTGAAATGAATGGCGGAGAAATTTCTGGTAATAATACCGACTCTACCAATCAGGCTGCTGGTGTTACTGTAAAAAATAACGGTACATTCATAAAAACAGGTGGAACTATAAAAAATAATACAAGAAACTTTAGCGATGGCTCGCAATTATATATTGAATCTGGTGGAAAATATGGAACAAGTGAATCCACTCTAACAACTTACAGCGATGTTTTTGAAATAAGCGATGAATTTTAAAATTGTTAAGAACAAGAAATAAAAAAATGATGCGGGTAATGTTACCCGCATCATTTATTAGTGTAGTATAAATATAGCGTTAGTAGTCGTTGTCGCCCCTAGCCTGTCCCCAAAACTGAACAGTTACATCTTGGTCAGGCATAATAAATGTATATACCAGATTGTTTACTTCGTTTTGAGCACTTGTTTCTGTAGCTGTTATAGGTGTCCCATTAGATGCTTGTACTTGTAGAGCTTTTTGTTCTGCATGGTAGCCTTGTAATATAAGTACATAAACTGTAACTGTAGTTCCTGCAGCCGCCAAAGACATATTAGCAGTTGTGTGTGTACCTGCTACGTTGTCTAGAACTGTTATATTATATCCTTGTGCAAACGTTCCAGAAACAGTTACATCACTTGCAGGCATTGTAAAAGTGTAGCTAGTACAATTATCATTTGGAGTTGTTGTCACTGAGGAACCGTTTGCTCCTGTAACTGTAAGAGAACTTAAAGCCATTCCAGTTAAAGGTGCTATTGAAAGGGTAACTGTTGAACCACTTACTGCTGATGCCGTTGGCGAGGCCGTTATAGTGCCGCCTGTAGCAGAGTTTACAGTAATTGTATAACTTGATCCTGTACTTCCGTCACCAGAACCAGTTCCATCGCTACCACCACTATCAGAACCACCGCCCGATGACATGCTGCATGAAGAAACTAAAATTGCGGCACAAAGGATAAGCACCGCATACAAATACTTTTTCATAATTAACACTCCTTACTCTTTTAATACTCAAGTATTATGTTATGTATACAACAAGTCTAGAGCAGAAAAATGAAATATGCAAGTTTAAATCATACAATATATTCATGATTGGAGAAATTAGAGTTTTACTTCTTTTTTGCAAGGTTAAGTAATGTAAAATTAATGTGGCAGTAACCAGAAGGATTTTTATCAAGATATTTCTGATGATATTCTTCGGCCGTATAAAAGTTTTTTAATGGAAGAACTTCGACGGCAAGCTTTTGTCCGAGCTTTTCTTCCTGCTGTTGAACAACAGTATTAATTTGCGGAAGAAATTCATCGCTTTCAAAATAAATTCCTGTTCTGTACTGAATGCCTTCGTCTTCGCCCTGCTTGTTTACAGAAAGCGGATTGATAATCATAAAATAATATTCAAGTATTTTTTCTATAGAAATGATTTTTTCGTCAAATTCAATTTTAACCGTTTCTGCGTGACCGCTGTTATGATGCTTTACGTCTTCATAACTTGGATTTTCTGTATTGCCGTTTGCATAACCTACGGTTGTTTTTACAATTCCTTCAAACTGGTCAAAAAATTTCTGGCTTCCCCAAAAGCATCCTGCTGCAAGATAAATAGTTTTCAAATTTTCGTCCTTATTTTGTTATTTATAGTTTTCCGCGCAGACTTGCATGCAAGTCTGCGCGGAAATAACATTTCTCGCTTATTCGGCAGTTACATTACTTATATTCTTTTAATTCGTCTATATCCCAGCCGACCTGCTGAAAGTATCCTTTGAATTTTTCATCAAATACTTTTTTTGTTGCTTCAACCTGAAAAGCTTTTGAAACTTTATCAAATAATGCAACTTTATTTTTGTCACTCAAATCTTCTGTGCGTGCTGCAATCAGGTTCCAGTATGCTGTGTCAGGCTTTGTTTCTGTTGCGATTGCAGTTTCAGGATCAATTCCAAAATCAAGCGCATAGCCGCCGTTGATAATCGCAGCGGTAACATCAACTAATGTTGAAGGAATTACATTTGAAGCAAACTGCTTAAGAACTGCACCGGAAGGAATTTCAACAATGTCGTCAAGTTTAGGATTAAATCCTGCACCTTCCTTTAATTTTATGATTCCGGCTGAAGCTAAAAGCTTTAATGCGCGTCCTTCGTTTGTTGCTTCATTTGGAATTGCGATAATGTCGCCGGCTTTTAAAGCAGCCGTTGATTTGATTTTAACTGAATAAAGTTTAAGCGGGACATAAAGCGTGTTTGCAATTCTCTGAATGTGATAGTTATGGCTTTTTACTTCGGATTCAAAAAATGCACGGCTCAAGCAGGCATGTAAATCAATTTCTTTATCTTCCAGTGCGCGGCTTGGCTGAACATAATCACTGAACTGTACGAGCTGAACCTGAATTCCCTCTTTAGCCAGCGAAGCGATTGCCGGTGCCCAGATATCATCATACATTGCACCTGTTACGCCGATTTTGACAAGCTGGGGTTTACCAGTTGATTTTTCTTTACCGCCGGAAGCGAAAATGGAAGCTGCAATAAATGCACTTGCAAGAATTAGTGTAAGTTTTTTCATGGATGTCTCCTTTGTTTTGTTATCCGGTTTTAGAAAAAATCCGGACTGCCGCAACTCTACTGCAACGCAGGCGCAACACAGCAATCCGGAGTGGATAGGGAGGAATTATTTTATGACCTAAGGGGTATTCCTTAGTTTTTCTAAAACCTATTGTTTTAATATGTTTGTAACATACTGAAAATCGCCATCATTGAAAAATACTTTTTTTGTATTGATAGTAATAGGATTTGGCTATATGGTTGCTGACTTCCTGAAAAAAAGGTGTTATTATATTAGCTATCAGTTTTCTGCGGCTTGCACAAAAAAATGTGTGACCGACTTACTGAAGACTATTTCAAATAGGAGAAAATGATGAAAAAGAGGATTGGAGTAATTTTTTCTTTAGTTTTCTTGGCTTTTTCACTCTTTGCAGAGCGTGGAAATGTAACAATTCTTTACACAAACGATGTTCACACATACATCGCTAACACTGTAAAAGACAAAAGCGGAAACAAAGTTCCTGGCCTTCGCTATGGTTCAATCGCTGCAATGCGCGATGAATTAAAGGCTCAGGGAAAAGAAGTTGCTGTAGTTGATGCAGGTGACCATGTTCAGGGTACAGCTTATGGTGCTATGGACAACGGTGCAAGCATCATCAAAATTATGAACGCTGTAGGCTACGATGTTGCAACACTCGGAAACCATGAATTTGACTACGGTGCTGCACGTGTTTTTGAAGTTATGAAAGAAGCAAAATTCCCTTATGTTGCTTGTAACTTCCTTAAAACAAAGAACAACAAACCTGTAACAGCTGCATTCAAAGTAATTAAATACGGAAAAACAAAGATTGCCTTTGTTGGCATTATGACTCCGGAAACATATACAAAATCTACACCGGCTTACTTTATGGATGAAAAACAGGAAAAATTCATCTATAAAATTTCTGCAGGTGAAGACGGAAAAGAATTGTATGAAGCAGTTCAGAAAGCAATCAACAAGGCAAGCAAAAAAGCTGACTATGTTGTAGCTCTCGGACACCTTGGAATTGACCCGACTTCTTCTCCATGGACAAGTAAAGAAGTAATTGCAAATACTTACGGACTTGATGCATTCATCGACGGACACTCACACAACACTGTTCCACAGGAAATCGTAAAAGATGCTAAAGGCAACAATGTTGTTCTTACTCAGACAGGAAGCTACCTTGCAGCAATCGGTAAGATGACTCTTGCCGGAGATAAAATTACTTCAGAACTTGTAACAAGCTATGACAAATCTGACGCTGCAGTTGATGCAATCGTAAATGAATGGGCAAAGAGCGTAGACGACAAGCTTAACGAAGAAATTGCTATTCTTGATGCTCCAATGTACATCAACGACCCTGCAAATCCAAAAACACGCCTTATCCGCAAACAGGAAACAAACCTTGGTGACTTTGTTCCGGATGGAGCTTACTACTACTTCAACGAAGTTGAAAAACTTGACTGTGATATGGCTATCGGTAACGGTGGCGGTATCCGTGTTGATGTTCCAGCTGGTTCTTACACATACAATTCTGCAAAGAAAGTTCAGCCGTTTGGCAACGTTATGTGTCTTGTTCAGATGACAGGTAAAGAAGTTCTTGACTTCCTCGAATTCGGTGCAAGAAAAGTTGGTGTTGGTGAAAACGGTGGATTCATCCACGTTGCAGGATGTAAGTTCACAGTTGATACTTCAATTCCTGATTCATGCAAGGTTTCTGCAGAAGGCTTGTGGACAGCAGGTCCTGCTTCTCTGGACGCTTACCGCGTAAAAGATGTTCAGTTCTACAACAGAAAAGACGGAACATGGGAAGCTCTTGACCTTAACAAGAAATACAGCGTTGCTGGTGTTAACTACACATTGCGCCTTATGGGTGACGGTTTTGCAATGCTCGGAAATACAGTTCTTTTGAAAGACTACTGTGGTGAAGACTACCTTGTATCTGCTGAATATGCAAAATCATTTGCTAAGGGTGCAGACGGTAAGCCGCACATTTCTTCTAAGAACAGCCCGCTGGCTTCTTACAAGAACTACCCGATTGATTATGAAAATCCGGCTGGTTCTGGCCGTATCACAATCAAATAAGCGGCGGTTAGCCCTAAGTGCTCCGAGTGGCGCAGGAGCACACCGCCGCGTCAAGCGAGGCCCCTGCCGAGCTATTGAGATACAGCTGAAGGCTGCGTCGATAAACAGCGGCGGTTAGCCATAAGCGGCTAGATAATTGAAAAGACCGCAGCAAGCGAAGATTTATTCTGCTTGCTGCGGTCTTTTTTCTACTTAAGAAGCCTGAGTGCATTCAAAACTGCAATGAACGTTACGCCGACATCGCCAAAAACTGCCAGCCACATATTTGCAAGACCTGCTGCTCCAAGTGCCATGATGGCAAACTTTACTGCAAGGGAAAATATAATATTCTGATTAACAATGTTCATCGTCCGCTTTGCGGTTTTTATTCCCTGTACAAGTTTTGTAAGATTTCCGCTCATTATTACAACGTCGCTTGCTTCCATTGCCGCATCGCTTCCAAGGGCTTCCATTGCAACGCCAACGTCTGCAAGCGCAAGAGAAGGCGCATCGTTAATTCCGTCGCCAGCAAACATTACGGATTTTTCATTTTCTGCAATGATTTTTTCCAGATATTTTACTTTTTCTTCCGGCAAAAGCTCTGAATAAACTTTGTCTATGCCAAGCTCTGCGGCGGTTGCTTTTGCAACGTTTTCTTTGTCGCCTGTGAGCATAAAGATTTTGTTAATTCCTGATTTTTTTAGTTCCAGAATGGCCTGCTTGGATTCGTCTTTTACCTTGTCAGAAATTTCTATGTGGCCTGCATATTGCCCGTCCACAGAGACATGAACAATTGTTCCGTGATTATGAATTGCACATGTTTCGTAATTTTGAACATGGTTTTCGAGCATAAGTTTTTCATTGCCGACTAAAATTTTCTGATTTCTGATTGTTACCGACAGACCTTTGCCTGGAATTTCTTTTATGTCTGAAAGAGCCAGTTTTCCGCACGATTCGCAGGAATGTGCAAGTCGCAGCGATTTTGCAATCGGATGCGTTGAATAATATTCAGCGTGAGTTGCAAGTGCTACAAGTTCTTCTTCTGAAAAATTCAGTTTTCTTGAAGGATGGCTTGCGCTGACAACAAAAACCCCCTTTGTTAAAGTTCCTGTTTTGTCAAAAACTGCGGTTTTTACTTTTGAAAGAGTTTCAAGATGGTTACTTCCTTTTACAAGAATTCCCTTGCGGCTGCATGAACCAATTCCGCCAAAAAAGCTTAATGGAACAGAAATTACAAGTGCGCACGGGCATGAAACTACAAGGAAAATAAGTGCCCGGCTGATCCATTTTGCAAAGCCTGCATTTGCAGGGTTGCCTGTAAGAATCGCAAAAAGCGGCGGAATTAGCGCAAGTGCAAGGGCAGCAGCACAAACTGCCGGGGTATAAATTCTTGCAAATTTCTTTATGAATTTTTCTGAGCGTGCCTTGCTGTCTGAAGCATTTTCAATAAGCTTGAGGATGCGTGAAACAGAAGATTCTGAAAAACTTTTTGAAACTTTTATTTCAAGAACGCCTTCCATGTTTATAAAACCTGCAAGAACTTCGCTTCCTTCAAAAATTTCAACGGGAACTGATTCGCCTGTCTGCATGGAAGTGTCTGCAAAAGATTTTCCCTTTGTAACAACTCCGTCAAGCGGAATTCTCTCTCCTGGTTTTACAAGAATTGTTTCACCAATCTGGACTTTCTCTGCTTCTTCAACGATTTTTTCTGCGCCGCGCAAAACGGTCGCACTGTCCGGTCGGAGTTTCATCAGAGACTTAATTGATTTTTTGGATTTATCAACTGCATAGTCCTGAAAATATTCTCCAAGCTGGTAGAAAATCATAACGGCAACAGCTTCGGGATATTCGCCAAGACAAATTGCACCTATTGAAGCTATAGCCATAAGAAATTGCTCGTCGAGGAATTCGCCATGTAAAATACCGTATACAGCATTCTTTATTACCGGCAATCCGACATTTATGTAAGCAATAAAATAGAAAAGCGTTATTGCCGCCGCAAAAAGATTTGTGCCGCCGAAGTTGTATTGATTTGCATTTGAAAAACTTTTTACTACAGGTATGTGTGAAGCGATTACTGCTGTGGCAAAAACTGCCAGAGAAAAAAGGATTTTATTCAGGGTAATTTCTTCGCCGTGCTCGTGTTCATGGCTATGTTCGTGTTCGCCTGTGTGACTGCCATGTTCATGGTGATGGCAATGACCACATGAGCATGAAATACCTTCTTCGTGCTCATGGTCGCCGTGGTGATGCTCATGCTTGTGTTCTTTATGGAAGTCGCCGCTATGGTGCTCTTGTTCGCAATGCTCGTGAAGTTCTTCTGTTTGTTCTTTTAATTCTTCATTACTCATTTTTTACCTCCGTTTATTCGCTTAAGTGGGCAAGTCCCATGTTAAGTATTTTTTCAACATGCTCATCATCCAGAGTGTAAATCATGGATTTTCCGTCGCGTGTGGATTTTACAAGTTTATTGGTTTTTAAAATCCTTAGCTGATGGCTTATTGCGGATTGAGTCATCTGTAATTTTTCTGCAAGTTCTGTAACCGGCTGCTGTGAATTGAGCAGTGCAAAAAGTATTTTTATTCTGGTTGAATCGCCGAAAACTTTATAAAGTTCAGCTAAATCAAAAAGCAGGTCTTCATCTGGAAGATTATTCATTATGCCTCCATTGCTGTACAGTTTTTTTATTCCGTCTGTACATATGAACAACTGTTCATATGTTTATATTAAATCTGTATACCGAATCTGTCAAGACTGCAAAAAAAATGGCAACCGATTATAGTGAGGTTGCGCAGGCATATAATTTATTGCAAAAAACTATAAATAAAGTAGCAAATATGTTATCCTTTAGTGTCTAATAATATAGATGGATTTACAGTGATGAAAACTTTAGAAACCGGTGATTTTAAAGAATTGTATCAAAAATACGGCCCGATGGTTCTGCGCCGCTGCCGCTTCATTTTAAAAGATGAAGATAAGGCATTGGATGCAATGCAGGATGTTTTTGTCCGTATTCTTGAAAGCAAGTGCAAAATCAAAGAGGTTTGCTCAAGTCTTTTCTATGTAACGGCAACACGGGTTTGTCTGAATAAAATCCGTTCAGATAAGCTTAGAAGCGGCCCGGATTTTTCTGTAATTGCAGAAACAATGGCTGATGATTTTTCAGAACTTGAACAGGAAAAAATTGAAGCCGGAGTTATTCTGGAAAATATTTTTTCCAGACGCGATGCCAAAGACAGTCTTATTGCAACGCTTCATTATGTTGACTTACATACGCTTGAAGAAACGGCAGAACTTGTAGGAATGTCGGTTTCCGGGGTTAGAAAAAGGCTTTCCGAGCTGAAGAAATTTTCCATCGGGCTGGTAAATAGGGGGCAGTTATGATTCCACAGTTATTATTAGAGCAGATTTTAAGCGGCGAAAAAGACGAAAAAGATTTTTACAGTAAATATGGCAGGGAAGAATTACAGAAAGCTGTGGCTGATTTAAAAAAATCAGATGAAGAAATTTTTAATTCTTATTCATCTGATGATATGGAAACTGCCGTATTGAAAAAAATGATGACGGCAAAATCGTCCGGCACGGCAAATCCTGCAAATGCCATGAATATTTCCTCTGTTGATGCCATGGCAGAAAACAAAAAAAATGGACGGTCTGCAAAACGCCTGATTCATAGAATAAGTTTTTCTGCATTAAAATATTCTGCTGCGGCAATTCTTGTTTTTGCTTTTGCAACTCCACTTATTGTTAGCCAGTTTAAAAAAACTGATTCTGTAGCGGCTTCAGATTCTATCCGTATAAAAGGCAACGGGCAACACCAGATCCGCCTGTACCGTCAGAACGGGAACGATGCTGTAGTTCTAAAAAATGGTGAAACTGCAAAAGAAAATGATTTGATTCAGATTACGTATATTCCGGGTGTTTACAATTACGGTGTAATTTTCAGCGTAGACGGAAATAAAAATATTACGCGGCACTTTCCGGAAAAGTCCTGGAAGGCAGAAAAGCTTGAAAAAACCGGTCAGGAAGTTCCGCTTTCTTTTTCTTATTCTTTAGATGATGCACCTGAATACGAATGTTTTATTTTTGTAGCTTCCAAAAAAGAATTTGACTTTGCAGGAATTGAAAAGATTAACAGAGAAAAATTAAATATCGATTTTTTGAAAAACGGTACTTATCTTCCAAAAGATTGTGACGGCTCGATTTTTGTGCTAAAAAAAGAATAACGGAAAATAATACGTGTTTTGTTTCACTATAAGTATGTTTGACGATTGAAAGATTTTAAGAAGATGTTAACGAATGCGGAGAAAATAGTAATGAACAATAAAAAAGTAATATTTGCATTTTTTGCAGCAATTTTTGTACCTTGCATGATTTTTTCAGCAGGTTCAGATAAAAATGGAATTGAAGACAGTATTGGAATTATCCGTTATGGAATTTATGTAGGTTCAAATTCCGGCGGAGAAAATACACAGCGGCTTTTGTATGCCGAAACAGATGCAGTTTCTTTTCAAAAAACAATGACGGAAATTGGAGGAATTCCTGCGTCTAACGGAATTCTGCTTTTGGATCCGACAAAATCTGATTTAGATGACGCAATGGCAAGTGTTTCCAAAATGATAAATCAGAATAAAATTCGTTCCAAACGTTCAGAATTTGTTTTTTATTATTCCGGGCATTCGGACGAAAATTCCCTGCTTTTGGGAAATTCAAGCTACGGATATTCTGAATTAAAGGCTGCAATTTCTAATATTCCAAGCGATGTTCATGTTGTAATTCTTGATTCATGCTATTCAGGAAATTTTATCCGCATAAAAGGCGGTCAGCGTAAAAAGCCATTTTTGATGGACGATTCTTCTGTAGTAAAAGGGCATGCATATCTTTCTTCCAGTTCTTCGCAGGAATTTGCGCAGGAATCGGCAGAAATAGGCTCTTCATTTTTTACGAATGCCCTGCTTACAGGCCTTAGAGGAGCGGCTGATTCTTCCGGTGATAAAAAAATTACATTGAATGAACTTTATTCCTATGCTTTCAGCGAAACGCTTTCTAAAACGGAAAACAGTGGAGTAGGTCCTCAGCATCCGAATTATAATATTACTCTTGTCGGTTCAGGCGATTTGGTTTTGTCTGATATTTCAAATTCTGACAGCATGGTTCTTCTTTCTGCGGATTTGAACGGACAGGTTTTTATTCGTGACAGAAACGGAAAACTTATTTCAGAAATAAACAAGGTTAGCGATGTGCCGGTTTATCTTGCCCTTGAAAAAGGAGACTATTCTGCAACTGTCATTCAGAAGAAAGCAACCTTACAGGGAAACTTTTCTATAACGAATGGAAAAGTTTATGAGCTTTCTGAAAAATCATTCAGGCAGATTGCTACAGCTTCCAACCGCCTGCGCGGTACAGATAATGGCGGAAATTCTGACAGTGAAGGTTCCCAAGGTCGTGAATCCGGATCAGGCCGCGCCAACGGAAAAATTGCATTTGATTTATCTAAGGAAGAGAAATTTGTTCCTATCGAATTTTCATTTTTAATGAATGAGTTTTCAAGAAACTCTGGAAAAAGAATCGTTACGCCGTTTGCACTTTCTATTTTATATTCAAAAGTTTATAGAGTTAACGGAGCAATGATAACTGTTGGCGTACAACAGGCCGATTATGTGCGCTTTGCACAAATTGCAGGCATCGGAAACTATACCAACGAATTTAACGGTGCGCAGATTGCAGGTATTTATAACACTACTCAGGATGGACAGGGGTTACAGGCAGCCGGTATTTATAACAATGTACAGGATATGCATGGAGTTCAGGCGGCAGGTATTTTTAATAATGCCAAGGAGCTCCATGGAATTCAGGCTGCCGGTATTGTTAATAAAGCAGATGAAGTTAAAGGAATTCAGGGCGCCGGTATCGTCAATATGGCAGGCAAGATGAAAGGAATTCAAGGTTCCGGCGTTGTTAATATTGCGAATGATATACATGGTATTCAGGGCTCTGGTGCTGTGAATATTGCAAAAAAAACAGAAGGTGTTCAGTGTTCTGGCGGTGTTAATGTTGCAAGAGAAGTTCATGGTGTTCAGCTTGGTTTTGTAAATATTGCCGACCAATTACACGGACTTCAGATTGGTCTTTTAAATATCAGCAGAAACGGAGTTTTTGAACTGGGGTCTTCGTTTACTTCAAACAGAAATATACGTTTTACCTTTAATACCGGAAGCCAGTATCTTTACGGAATTTTAGGCGGTTCTGTAAGCGGAAAGTTCATGTTTAACGATTATGACGGAAAGCAGAAATTCAACGCAATTTACGGAATTGGCACAAGACTTAGGAAGGGTAAATTCAATTTAGATTTTGAAGTAATCCGCATTGCAGAAAATGAAAGTTCTGATGACGATGAAGATGGTGATGATGCTTTTTCTGTATCTTTTACAAGTATTTTTGTTCCGACATTGCGTCTTTCTGCAGGATTTACACCTGTAAAGCATTTTAACATTTTTACAGGCTGTTCTTTCTCTTTTGATTACGGAGAAAGCGCGGATGTTTATAAAAATCTTGAAAAGAACCTTATAATTTACTGCAAGGATGATTTTAAAATCTTCCCGGAAATCGATTTAGGATTCCGCTTTACCATAAATTAAAAATTGAAAAAAAAGTGACAGTTTTTAAATCCTCGTGTGTCTAATAGATAACGAGGATTTAAGATGAAAAAATTATTTTTGCTTATGCCTGTATTCATTTCTATGATGTCGTTTTCTTTTGCAGGCGATTTACGTTTCTTTGTTTCTGATAAGGAACTTGATTTACCTTTGGAAGGTGTACAGATTACCCTTGCAAAAGGCGGAAAAAACAATAAACAGTCTTCCGCAGAGCAGGAAAAAGCCGTAGTTTTTTCTGATGAAGACGGAAATGCCGTTTTAAGCATTCCTGATGAAATTACAAGCGGCGAGGTTCTGGCTTTTTTACCGGGCTATGAACTGGCTTCTGTAAAATTTAACGGCACGGAAAAAACAATTGAAATTGCCATGTCAATTTCCAGTGTAATTGAAGGCAAAGAACTTGTTGTAAAGCGCGCCGCTCCGGATACAACAGAAGAAAAAGTTGGTATTTCTACCGTAATGACACAAGAAGAAATGAAAACAACTGCAAAAATCGGGCTTGTAGAAGATACAATGGCTTCTGTCCGTACTTTGCCGGGGGTTTCTTTTGGCGGTGTTCTCGGAACGGAACCTTCATTCCGTGGCGGCGCGCCTCGCGAAGCAGGATATCTTTTAGACGGAATGTACCTGTTGTTCCCGTACCATTGGGGCGGTTTGTTTTCATATTTTGCACCACAATTCGTAGATTCCATAAAACTTTCGCACGGAATTTTTTCTGCAAAATACGGCAGGGCTTCTTCAGGACTTCTGGAAGCTTCTTCTATAAAACCTGATTATGAAAACTTTCATGCTGATTTGGAATTTGCCACATGCTGTACGGATGCATTTTTCCAGATTCCTTTTGGAAAAGATGTTGGAGGAATGATTTTAGGGATTCACCTTTCTTATCTTGATACACTCAAATGGGCAGGTTTACTTGATGAAAGCACGGGAATTGAAAGAGCCCCGTATATCCGTGATTTCTTCTTCAAAACAAGTTTTACGCCTGTTCCGGAACTTGATGTTTCTGTTGTCGGTATATTTGGTACAGACGGCATCGGTTATAACCTTACGGAAGATGAAAAAAATATAAAAACCCATACAGTCCTTGATTATGATATGTATCAGGCCATTTTAGGAGCTAATATAAAATATCTTGCAAGTGACACGCTTCTTTTACATGGATTGCTTTCTTACAACGGAACATTTGAAGATACAGATTTAAATCAGACTGAAAGTGGAAGTGTGAAATTTAACACAGAATTTGTTGACCGCTTTGGTCCGAATGGAGAAGGCCTGCCTGGCGTTACCGCAGGTGCAAGTTATAGTCTTTCTGATTTTGACATCGATTATAAAGAAAAGATTAATAATCACCTTGTTACAGGCCGCTTTGAAAGTGAAATTGAACTTTCCGAAAAGCATCACTTATGTGTTGGTGCAGAAGAAACTTTTCAGGCTTCTGGCAGTGATAATTCATTTAATGGCTGGGTTGAAACTAAAATCCCAGGTACAGCAGACGGCTACCTTTTTGAAAAGGTAGATTATTCAAAAAAAATAAATACAAACTGTATTTTTGATCATGCAGTGTTTGCTTCATGGACATTTGGCGAAGATTCTGATTTTATGCAGAGCGAAGTAGGTCTTCGCGGAGAGTTTATAAGCCTGCATAATTTTGATGACGATTATACTATAAACTTCGTTCCGGATCTTTGTCCGCGTGTAAGCGTAACTCTTACTCCATGGAAAGATATCGGCTCTCTTGAAAAAGCTTCCTTAACATTTGGTTCAGGTTTGTTTTCTTCAATTCCGCGAGAAACAATGCTCTTTACAAAAGACATGGGCATAAAAAACTTTGACATAAAGGCAAACCGTGTTTTCACCGGGGTAATTGGTGCACAAGCCTCTCTTTATGGCGGCTGGAACTTTAAGCTTGAAGCATACGGCAAATATTATCTTTCCAGAATTTTCACTTATGAAAAAACTGAAATTCTTGGTGCTTTAACTCCGGGAAGCGCAAGACCAGTTGAAAGAGTGGTTGAAACTGATGGTAAAGGTTATGCCTTTGGAATTGATTCAATGATAGAAAAGAAAATCGGCGGAAAATGGGATGGTTATGTATCTTATTCATACATTTATTCAAGACTGAAAAATCCTACTGATATAAAAAGCACTGAATACGTAGAAACTGATAAAGGAACACCACTCAATGAATGGTATTATCCTAACTATCACAGGTTCCACACAATGAATCTTGTAAGCAATTTCCATTTTGGAAAAGGCTGGACATTTACTGTAAAGGGAACTGTTGCAACCGGTGCGCCAAAAGAAAAGGTTGGAGATGTTACCTGTTATGCAGCTTTTGCAGAAGATGGAAGTGTAATTCAGCGTTATACAAGAAGTTCTGTTTATAGCGATACTTTACGTACAAGTATTTCCTGTCCTATTGACTTACGTATTTCCCGTGAATGGAAGTCTAAGAGCGGAAAAGTAAGCAAGGAATTTTATTTTGGTGTTCAGGATGTTTTTGCTACGCTGTATACACCTAAGGGAGATAAGAGTTTCAATCATTACACCGGCGAAATGAGCGATGCTCCGGAAAATGCAGATTTTAGTCTTGGCATTCCTATTCCGTCATTCGGAATAATAATAAAATACTAATTCAAATACTAAAAACGAATGTAAAAAAAAATCGCCTGTAAAGTGACACTTTGGCAAAGCCAGAGTGTCATATTTTATGTAGATGATGAATAAAAAAGGGGCTTTGCTGCTGCCCCGGGAGATTTTTGGAAAATGGAAAAAGGTTTTAGTTTAATTGAATTGTTCAAACTGGGCGGCCCGTTCATGTGGGTACTTCTGGCATTCTCTGTAGCAACAATTGCTATTGTTATTGAACGTTGTATTTATCTTTCATGGCACGACTGCAAGGTAAGCCCTGTACGCGACAGGGTAAAAGCATTTTTAACCTTGGGTGATAGAGAAGGCGCAGAAGATTATCTTTCTTCCCTTACACATAAGCAGACAGTTGCTACAATTCTGCTTTCTCTTTTGCAGAATGCAAAATATGGTGAAAACCGCATGGAACGGGCCGCCGAAGCCGAGGCTCAGGAACGTCTTAGAAGAATGGAAAACGGTTTTAATTATCTTACAGCCCTTTCTTCCCTTGCACCGCTTACAGGATTTTTGGGAACAGTTTCGGGCATGATTGGTGCATTCCAGTCAATTGCTATGGCAACGGATGTAAACGCACAGCTTGTTGCAGGCGGAATTTACGAAGCTCTTATTACAACTGTTTTTGGTTTGATTATTGCAATTATTGCACTTGTAGCTTACAACCTTCTGATTCAGAAGGTTGACACTTTTGCAGCAGAAGCTTCAAAAGCTATCAATGATCTGGTTCCGGAACTTATATGATTAAGCGTTTTGTAAGACACAAGGTTGAAGATGCCGGAAGTTCAGGTTCATTAAATGACCTTTCTTTTTTGCTGATAATATTTTTTATAGTTATTGCAGGTTTTAACGTAAATAAGGGTTTTCTGTTAAATCTTCCTTCTAAGGAAAAACCGCTCATTGTAAATAATGAAGATATCATAAAATGTTCTTTATCAGCGGACGGAAGTATTTCTATGGACGGAAAACCTATCGCAATTGAAGACTTGTCAGGAAAAATAAGTGAAAAACTTAAAGTCTGGCCGAATATGACTTTTCTTCTTACGATAAATCCTGAAACTCCGTATCAGAATGTAGTTGATGTAATTTCAACAGTAAGAAAACTAAAGGTTGAAAATTTTTCTTTCCGGCAGGAACAATAATTGGCAGGAGCATTAAATGGTCAATATAAAAAAGAAACGCAGAAATCCGTCTATTACAACTTCTTCAATGTCTGACATAGGATTTTTGCTTTTAATCTTCATCATGCTCATTTCCCTTATGAATCAGCGCTATGAAGAAAAAATCAATTATTCTGAAAGTAAAGCTTTGGAAAGAACTCAGGCTGAAGCGAATTTTGAAATCTGGGTTCAAAAAAACGGAATAATTTCTGCAGATGGCGTACAGCTTGACAGTTTAGGACTGGAACGTGCCATTGTAACTGCGATTGCAAAAGATCCTTCAGTACGGATTCATCTGATTGCCGATAAGGATACACCTTATAAATATGTAAATTCTGTTGTGGGTGTTTTACAGAGCCTTCAGCATAGAGTTGTAAGTTTTGTTGTGAAAGAAAAGTAGATTTATAAGTAGTAAGTTATATAAGGAAAAATAGAATGAGCGAGGAAAAAATAGCAGAAATTTCTAAGTTTGTGCGACCTGCAATTTTTGCATTTGTTTTGCTTCTTCATGCTGCGGCAATAGTTTTTATTAATTTTTCAAGCAGAGACGAAAATCCCCAGACAGATGAATTTGTTGAGGCAGAAGTTTTTAAACTTGTAGATATTCAGGAATATACACCGCCGCCTCCGGCTCCGGTTGAAAAAAGCGTTGTAAAAGTTGCTTCCCAGCCTAAGGCTGCAGAAAATATTATAGAAACCAAAGAAGAAGTTATGGAAGAAAAGCCTGCATCGGTAAATTCAGAACAAATTGAATATTTGCCGCAGCATAAAATTTCTTCTATTCCGGTTATTCCGTCACGAGAAGTGCTTTCCAGAATTGTTTATCCGTCGATGGCATTAAAACAGGGAATAGAAGCGGTTGTTTATCTTGAACTTTTTATAGACAGTACCGGTTTAATAAAAAAAATAAAGGTACTAAAAGACCCTGGACATGGTTTTGCAGAAGCAGCCGTAAAAGCTCTTGAAGGATTAAAATGTATTCCGGCCAGAGCTAACGGCAAAAACTGCGCCGTAAAATACCGCTATCCTGTAAAATTTACATTGAACTAATGTAAATGCCGCTATCGGGATATTTCACCGTATCCCCGTAGCGGTCAATTATTTTAAAATAAATTGCCTTAGATACTTGAAAAATATAACACTGTTATGTATTATAACAAACAGAAGTTATATGTAGCTAACTTCTGCGAAAATTTTTCAAGTATTAAGGGCATTATATGAAAGTTTTACGGATCAACGAATTTTTTAAAAAAGTGGGGCAGGCTCAGGTAAAATACCGCTGGGCTTTGCTTGCAATCATGTTTTGTTTTACGGTTTTTGGGCTTGCGGGGCTTCACAAGCTCAAAATAGAAGACCAGCAGGAAAACTGGTTCAGCGACAAAGAAACCTTAAAAATCGCTACAGACCGTTATGAAGAAATTTTTGGCAACGAAGATGTAATTACGGTCCTTGTAAAATCAAAAAACGTGTTTGATTCTGATGTTCTCCACATGATTGAAGACCTTGGAAACGCAATGATGGAAACAGTTCCGTTTGCAAAAGACGTTATGTCGCTTACAGAAGTTTCTGTGTGTAAAGGCACGGAAGACGGAATGGAAGTTGTAAAACCTTTTGAAGACGGAATCCCGGATACTTCTACTGCTGAAGGAAAGGCAAAAATGCAGGAAATTAAAAAGTTCCTGCTTTCGCGCAATGCGCTAAAAAATAAACTTGTAAGCGAAGACGGAACGGAAACATGGGTTATTTTAAGCCTTTACCAGTATGGAGAAGAAGACGATGAAGCGCGTACCGGTATGTACCATGCTGGCCGCGCAGCTCACAAGCTTTTGGACGAAGAGCGCTGGCAAAGCGATAAATGGACGTTGCTTAGAGCCGGAAGCCCGATAACTGAATGCGAAGAACAGGATGTTATGATGAAAGAGCTTTCAAAAAGCTTATGCGGCGGATTTCTGGCAATGGTAATCTGTCTTATTCTTTTTGTACGTTCGCTGCGCGGCCTGATTGTTCCGCTCTTTTCCACGGTAGGCGGAATAGCTTTAGTATTCGGTTTTATGGCCTGGCTTAACATAAGCTGTGATCAGAACATGATGACAATTCCGATTCTTTTGGGGATGGCTCTTTCTGTAGGTTATTCAATTCATTACATCAATTCGTTTAAAATGCATTTCCGCCTTACAGGAAAAAGAACAGAATCAGTTGTAAAATCCGTAGAAGAAACAGGCTGGCCTCTTTTGTTTACGGCTGTTACAACAATCGCTTCGCTTGTTTCTTTTGCTTTTGTTGACATCGGCCCTTTAAAATGGCTTGGCCTTACAGCGTCTTCAACGGTATTTGTTGTCTTCCTTTATGTAATCGTTCTTATCCCGGTTTTACTTTCTTTTGGAAAAGACAAAAGCCCGGCACAGTTTGAAAAGGACGTAAAAGTCCTTAAATCAGACCTTGCATTTGAAAGCTTTGGAAAAGGTGTTCTTGCGCACAGCAAAAAAATAATGATTGCCTGTATTATCATTATCGCAG
This sequence comes from Treponema sp., assembly GCA_016287815.1. Taxonomy (GTDB): domain Bacteria; phylum Spirochaetota; class Spirochaetia; order Treponematales; family Treponemataceae; genus Treponema_D. Next base: position 39,668 of record JAEEWW010000008.1, read on the forward strand.
CTTTTATTCCGGGAATCCCGAAAATGTATATAACGCTGGATTACATTCAGATGATGGGAATAAAAATTCCTTATATTGCGCGAATTGATCAGCTTCAGAAAAGTCAGCTTGGAAGTGTTTATTCTTACCGTCTTCTTATTGAATATCCGGAAGTTGATGAGTTTAAAAAGCCTGAAAGAATGCTTGCCCTTGAACAGCTTGAAAATACTCTTGCAGGTTTAAGCCTTACAAGAAAATGTAACGGTGCTGCCAAGGTAAAATCCGTTCTTGATATTGTAAAAGAAACGCACCAGATGCTTAACGGCGATAAAGAAGAATTTTATGTAATTCCTGAAAATCAGGATGAGCTTACAGAAGAACTTTTCCTGTACGAAATTACAGGCGGAGAGCGCCTTTACGATTATTTGAACGAAGACTATAACACTGTTCATGTTGATGTAGACCTTTCTAATTATGACGGAACGCAAATTACTTCAAATATTGCGCAGGCTGTTCAGTCGGCAAGGAAGCTTTTCCCGGATGCAAAGGTAAACGCAATAGGAACTGTTGCTGAATTTGCAGAAATGAACGGAAAAATTGTTCGCGGTGAACTTAAATCCTTCGCAGGCTCATTTATAATGATTGCAATTCTTTTGATTCTTGCTTTCTCCAGCGTTGGAACCGGCTTTATTGGAATGATTCCGAACGTTTCGCCTGTAATTGTTCTTGCAGGAATTATGGGATATTTCGGCTTCCAGCTTGATATGATGACGATGACAATCATTCCGATGATTCTTGGCATTGCAGTAGATGATACGATTCATTTTACAAATCACGTTAAGTATTTTTACGAACTTACAGGAAACTACTACGATGCAATAGTCCGAACTTACAAAGAAATCGGAAAATCAATGTGTATGACAACGGTAATTATCTGCGCAATGTTTATTGTTTATGCGACGAGCATAATGAATACAATGCACAGAACAGGAATTCTTTCGATTATAGGTTTAAGTACTGCACTCCTTGCAGATTACCTTTTAACTCCGGTTTTGATTTACATAACAAAGCCGTTCGGTAAGGCAGAAAGAAAAGCTTAAAAGGTTTTGCGGAATTCAGCCTGAAAATAAAATTTGGGCTGAATTCTGGCTGAAAGAGTATTCATAAAAGAGGAGAAAAACATGAAACGGAATTTTTATAAAATGATTTTGACGGCAGTTTTTGCTTGTGTCACTTCAACATCTTTCATTTTTGCGCAAACTGCATATGAAATTATGAAGAAAAATCAGGATTTATACAAAGGTGACACTGCCGTTTACCAGATGAAAATGACATTGGCCACCAAAGGCGGAAAACCTAGAATCCGTGAGGTTGCCTATTATTTTAAGGATTACGGCACAACCGATAAAACCGTAATGGTTTTCTTAACTCCTAAAGATGTAGAAGGTGTCGGTTATCTTATGTGGGGCTATGACGAAGAAGGCAAAGACGACGACACCTGGCTTTACATGCCAAAGTCCGGCAAGGAACGCAGAATTTCTGGTTCTGATAAAGACAATTATTTTATGGGTACAGATTTTACTTATGACGATATTGGCGACCGCGATCTTTCAAAGGATGATTTTAATCTTTTGGGCGAAGAAAATATTGAAGGTTCTGAATGCTGGAAAATTGAATGTATTCCGCACGATAAAACCGAGCGTTCAAGCCGTCGCATTTACTGGATTCGCAAAGACTGTTTCGTCTGCCAGAAAGGCGAACTTTACAACCGTCAGAACAAACTTGAACGCGTTCTTACAATCAGCGGAATAACGCAGATTGACGGAATCTGGACGAGCAAAAAAATGTTCATGGAAAACCTCGCTTCAGGCCATTCAACTTTACTTGAAATGAATGACATAACCTACAACAAGCCTTTAAGCGATTCTATGTTCACGGTTGCGGAACTTAAAAAAGGCCGTATCGGACGGTAAGGCAAAAATTACAAAAAGGCAGACTTAAAATGAAAAAAAAGATTCTATTTATAAGCACTCTGCTGTGTTCAGCTTTTCTGGCGCAGCAGATTTTTTCACAGGAAATAAAATTCGGTGGATTTGCAGATACATTTCATTCAGCTCAGATTTATAAACCGGAATTTGATTCAGACGGAAACGAGGGCAAAGAATTAAGCCGCAAATTTCTTGATTCACGCTCAAGGGCAGAATTTGAAATACAGGCATTTGGTGATAATGCGAGCCTCTTCTGTTCATTGGGGGCAAGTTACGATTCGGTTTGTAAAAGCCGCTCGGAATTTTATATAAAGGAAGCATATATTGATTTTGGCAACGATTTTGCAAGCCTTAGAGCCGGAAAGCAGATAATTATCTGGGGAAAAGCGGATGGCGTTCAGATTGTAGATATAATCTGTCCGCAGGATAATACAACGCTTGCAGGTTCAAGCATAAAAGACAAAAGAATTGCAGTTGACGCCGCTCTGTTTAATTTGCATTCAGAAATGCTTTCTCTGGATTTTGTTGCAGTTCCAGTGTTTACGGGGGCGAAAATGCCTGTAAAAGCTGATAATCCGTTGAATGCAATAATGTTTCCGGCAAAATCCGCAGGTAAACCTATTGTCTGGGAAGAAGATGAAAAAGTTGATTTTACTCTGAATAATATGCAGGGCGGCGTAAGATTTTCTGCGTGGCTTCCATTTGCGGATTTTGCAGCAAGTTTTTATACAGGACTTGACCATAATGCGGTTTATACTGCAAAAGATGAAAGCTCAAAAATTACGATGAGCGCAAATCATAAACGGCTCTGGATGGCAGGTTTTGAAACTGCCGTTCCTGCAGGGAATTTTGTGCTGCGTGCCGAATCAGCCCTTATTGCGGGGCGCAATTTTTCCGGTAAAAAATGGGAAGATAACGGCGGCATCATGGAATGTATTCCGCAGAAATCAAGGCAGCTTTGTGTACTCGCCGGCTTTGACTGGAATGTTGCAGGAGCTACAGTTACTGCCCAATATATAGAAGACATTTTACTGGATTACGATTCAGAAGAAATTGAGCGAAAAAGAAGAATGCCAAAAGCCACATTAAGCCTTGAAAAAGCATTTTTGCATGATTTATTATCTTTAAGTTTTTCAGGCATAATGAACCTTAACGATAAAGACTGCGCACTTTGTCCTTCTGTTGAATATGCAATAAGCGACTCCTTAAAAGTTAAAGCCGGCTCAGACATTTATACAAAAGGTCAGGATTCTTCAAGTACTTATGGCAAATTAAAAGAAGCAAGCTGTGCCTATATCCGTCTTACGTACAGTTTTTAAAGATGAATAGCAAATATTTTTCCATAATCCTTTTTTTTCTGATAACCGCTTTATAATATATATCAGAGGATTGAATTATTCAGATGGAAAAAAATAAAGCTTTGCGTAAGCTTTCACAAAAGTTTGTATTAGTTATTATTCTCCTGCTTTACTGCCTTGCTTCATTTTTATTAATGAAAGTAGCCAAAAGTTCTAATTTTATCGAATTTTTTGGAAATAAGGTTCCTGTTGCTGCATTTTCCGGTGTTTTTTCTTCTATCGCAAATATGTGTATCATTTTTATGGTTGTTTTTTTGCGGAAAACAGGTTTTTTTGTGGCTGTAGTATTGCTCCTCTTTCAATTTCCGCCGCTTCTTATAGATGTATTTATAAGAAAACGTGTTACAGGTGCACCTGGAATTTTTTCAAATATTTTTACAGTCATTGCTGTCATCATAATTTACATAAATGACCGTCGCCTGGATAATTATCAGAAAAAGATAGAAAAACAGGCCGTAACAGACACTCTTACAGGAATCCCAAATCGCTTTGCCTGTACAGAATATATTGATTCGCTTGTAAAAGCCGGTTCTAAATTTGCAGTAGTATCTATTGGGATAAATAATTTTAAAAACATTAATGATACCATGGGCTACGAAGTAGGTAATAAAGTTCTAAAAAAGATTTCGGAACTTTTAAATAATCTTACTGAATCACGGAAAGATATAACTGATGATTATGTTGCCCGTATCACAGGCGGTGAATACTGTCTTGTAATTAATGGCTACAAGAACAGCAGTGAAATTATAGATGCAATAAATGTTTATAAGGCAGAACTTGAAAAATCAATTACAGTTGATGAATGTGATTATTATATGATTGCCTGCTTTGGTTATGCAGAATATCCTGTTGATGCGGATAATGGCATAGACCTGCTTTCTTATGCAGATACTGCTATGCATGAACTTAAAAAATTTAATGGCAGCGAAAGTATAATGCATTTTGAGCCTGAGCTTGTAAATTCAGAAAAAACACTCGAAATAGAGCGGAAAATTCGTGCTGCATTAGGAAAAGATGAAGTTTTATTCCATCTGCAGCCTCAGTTTGATATAAATCATAAACTGCGTGGATTTGAAGCGCTTGCGCGTTTAAAAGATAGTGACGGAAAATATATCAGTCCGGCGGATTTTATTCCTGTAGCTGAAAAAATCGGTTTGGTCGACCGAATTGATATGTGTGTTTTCAGGAAAGCGGCTTTCTTTTTAAAAGATGTTCTTAAAAAGAAAGATATTGATATAACTATAGGTTTTAATGTTTCTGTCCGTCATTTGATGAAGAATAACTTTATAGAAGAAATTAAAGATATTTTAACTTCTTGCGGTGTTCCTTCAAAATATTTTGAAATTGAAATTACTGAATCTGTTATGATTGATTCTATTGAAAAGGCATTGCAGCGTGTAACTGAAATTAAAAATCTTGGCATGAAGCTTGCAATAGATGATTTTGGAACAGGATATTCTTCTTTAAGTTATCTGAACAAATTCCCTGCTGATTTATTAAAAGTAGATAAATCTTTTATTGACGTTATGAATTCCAGCGATTCTTCAAAACAGTATGTTGCTTCTATAATTTCAATTGGCCATGTTCTGAAATTTGAAGTAATTTCTGAAGGGGTAGAAAGCCCTGCACAGCTGGAAACTTTGCAGAAAATCGGCTGTAATTATATTCAGGGCTATCTTTGGGGAAAACCTTTGCCGCCGGAAGAAGCAGAAAAACTTATTTTAAGCTCATAAAGGTTTCCTCTTAGTTTTTAACGTTTTTTTGCTATAAAGCCTGCAACAACAGTTAACAGGAATGTTACTGCCATATCCGGCAGGGAATTTCCTACTATAATATCCATAGTCATAAGTTTACGGTACAAAATAAAGCCGATGAACCAGATGACTGATTTTAGAATATCCAGATTTTTATTTGAACTGTCTGATTTTACAACAAAATAGTCTGCAAGCTGAATTGCAATCATCGGGGCAAAAACGGAGCCTATAAAATAAAGGAATTCTGTTATGTCGTCCATTGGGAATGTAATTGCACCGAGTGTTCCTATAATTGTAACTGCGATTGCTGTCCATTTATCAGAAAGTTTTGCAAATATTGTTTTGCTTGAAACTCCTGCGCTGTATGCGTCAAGGAAAGTTGTAGTTACAGTTGAAAGGATTAGTATTATAAGGGCAGCAATTCCAAGGCCGGCCTTTACCATAATGGAAGCAATGTCGCTTTGTCCGGTAAAAATTGCAGCACCCATTCCGATTATGTACATCCAGCAGGAAACGATTCCGTAGGTCGCGGCAGAAGCCAATGTTGCCTTAAATGGTTTTTCCGCTTCTTTTGTATAATCGCTTATCAGTGGAAGCCAGCTTAAAGGCATGGCAACTGCAAGTTCTACTGCGCTTCCGAAAGACATGGCTTCTGCCGCGTCGGTAAAACCTGCTAAACCTGCTGCTGTTTTTGTAAAGAATACAATTTTGCACAAAACCAGCGTAAGAATAAAAAGCGATGCCATTGCGATTGTGTTGAATTTTCCAAGATTTGTAATTCCGATTAAAATCCAAAGAATAATAAGAGCTCCGATTACTATTGCCCAAAGCCATGAACCAAAGGCAAAAATCCCGTTTACAGAAAGTGCACCATCGTAAATCATAATTCCTGTCCAGCCGATAAGCTGAATAACGTTCAGTAAAGCAAAGAATTTTGCACCGGTTTTACCAAAACTGTATTTGGTTGTTTCCATTGCAGATTTTTTAGAAAGAGCACCGATATATCCTGCAAAAAATAAAAGTACGCAGCCTATAATATGTCCTATAAGAATTGCACTAATTCCTTTGGACATTCCAAGCGGTGCAAAATAAGTTCCTGTTAAAATTTCGGCGATAGAAACACCTGCGCCGAACCATATTAATGCATTTGAAAAAACACTTGTTTTCTGATTTGTATCTGACATATTTTATTCCTTTTCTGTTAAATGTATTTGTTTTATATGTGTAAATTCCAGTTGTGCGCCATTGGCCCGGAACCTTTGCCTAAATCCAGCATTGCAGATAAAGCCCCGCTTATGTAGTCTTTTGCATGCTTTACGGATTCTTTTAAACTTAATCCTTTTGCAAGACCAGAAGCGATAGCACTGGAAAGCGTACAGCCTGTTCCGTGTGTATTCGGGTTATCAATCCGTTTTCCGGTAAACCAGGTTCCGTCAGTTCCGTCAAAAAGATAATCGTTTGCATCGTTTAAGCTGTGTCCGCCTTTTAAAAGAACGGCGCAGCCTAAATTGCGGTTGATTTCTTTTGCAGCGGTTTCCATGTCTTCTTTTGAAGTGATTTTATTACCGAAAAGAACTTCTGCTTCGGGAATATTCGGGGTGATTACTGTGGCAAGCGGCAAAAGTTCATTTTTTAAAGTTGAAATTGCATCATCGCTTATAAGTTTTGCCCCGCTTGTTGCTACCATAACAGGATCTGCAACTATGTTTTTAAGGCTGTACTTTTTTATTGCTTTTGCAATTTCTTTTATTAAAAGCGATGAAGAAACCATTCCGGTTTTTACAGCATCAGGAAAGATGTCCTGTATTACGGCGTCCAGCTGTGCTGCTAAAAAATCCGGGGTTACTTCCATAATCCCACTGACGCCGGTTGTATTCTGTGCGGTTAAGGCTGTGATTGCGCTCATGGCATAAACTCCATTGCACGTCATAGTCTTAATGTCTGCTTGAATTCCGGCGCCTCCACATGAATCGCTTCCAGCGATTGTTAATGCGGTTTTCATAAAATCTCCTTTTGCCAGTATTAACCATAAATCGGAAAAAACTGGCTAAAATGATATTCCCAGGCGGTGCCCTCAAGGGAATTTTTCATGCCGTTTAAGCGGCAAGTTTTAATTTAGGGTTTAAAACAAATCCTAAAAACGGCGAAGTCAAGGCTTTAAGCGTAAGCGTGCCTCGCTGGTATTCGTAACGAAGTTTCCAACGGCTTCGCTGCTAATTGACTCGTCGAATTTGATTATAGAACTGAATGAAAAATGTACGTGGAATCTTTAAAGAATGTAACAAAATCCCTACGTTGGCATTATCCAAATCAGGTTTTCGGGTCTAGGCAATTCAGCCTACTCTCAGCAAGGTTAACCAAGCTCCCCGTCTGTGTTTAGCAGATGTTTATATTATTGTAAAAAATCAATTTTGTTGCAATAGCAATCTGGTGCTTTTAATACGCGTAGCTTTTTGTCGGGCGCATCTGGTTTGCCGGCCATGATTTTGGCAAAATCATATTTAAAGCATAGCTGTATAAAACGTTTGCAATTTCGTTTAAGGTTTTGCGAACGCAGTTTTTCTGTTTAAAAGTATTTATAAAGCTGAAAAATTCTTTTGAATTTTCTGGTTTCCAGAGCTTTGCATTATCTATATTAAAAAAGTCACATCTTTCAGAAAGCGCAATGGCTTTTATATGACGGTTCATGTTTTCTATTACGGAAGATGATTTTTCATTCTGTATGGAAACAACAAGAATCTGTGCGTTTGGGCTGTTTTCTGAAATTTCTGTAATAAGCGAAATATAATATCCGTCAAAAAGTTCCTGGTCGTTCTGGAACATTTCTACGTCGGCTTCGCCAAGATGAATTATAATTGCTTCTGCATTAAGAGGTTGAATATATTCGCGGTATGCCTGCTTTGCATTTTTTATGGAAAGATTTTCAAAACTCCTGTTAAAAACATTACAGTTGAATTCAAATTTCTGGGAAAGTTCTTTAACGGGAATCTGACGGTCTGTTGAACCGCCTAAAACAGCAATCTTACTGTCTGAAACAGGATTACAACCAATGTTCAAATCTTCAATAGGATATTCCATATAGTTATTTCCTTTTTTTTCCTTTTGTAAAACTTTTTTGTTTTATAAAGACATCAGATTTATTTCTGACGACTCCCCTCTGATAATATAATAATGGATATTGAAAAATCAGCAATTTTACTAAAGAATAAAAAGTGATTTTTAAGGAATTTCATTTTTTTTACTTAAGAAAGGTTTTAAAAAGTTAAAAATAAGGTATTATAAAGGAGAGATTAACCTTCAACTGGAAGTAAAAAAGTGACTATTATACATCGGAAAAAAAATATAAACACTCTTCGCCGCGAAATAGAAAACATTCATTTGTGCTTTATAATAACCTTTACGATTCTTTTCTGCTTTGCAGGTGCGTATTTTCAGGTTCAGGCACATGATAAAGCTCTTGATCAGAACCTGAAAGATAATGGTGAACTTATCCGCCGCCTTTATGCGCTTGTAAAAGATAAAGATTCTGTTGAAATGCAGGAGTATTTTGATGAACTTGTAAAAAAACTTTCAGATGTTGATGTTCTTTCGATTGTTGATACAAAAGATATACGTATTTATCATACAAACCATTCTTTAATCGGCACGATTTATAATGGAAGAAAACCTTTTGTAGGTGATACCAATTACGAGCCTTATGCGGAAGATGCTACAGGTCCTTCAGGCGACCAGCGGAGAACCTATTCCGCAATTTATGATGAAGACGGCAATTATTGCGGTTTTGTAATGACAATCATGCTGAAAACTTCTATAAGAACAATCGTTTTTTCTACCTATTATTGTTTTCTGTTTATTACAGCATTTGCAATTCTGATTGAATTATTCATTTCTAAAAAGATTTCAGAAACCATAAAGAAAAAACTTATGGGATTTGAACCTGATGTAATTTCTGCAATGTACATGATTCGAGAGCGGATTCTTGAAACAATTTACGATGGAATAATATCTGTTGATAAAAATAAAAATGTTCTGTTTTTGAACAAAGCTGCACAAAAAATTCTGAATTACGAAAGCAAAGAAAAAGATGAGGATAAAGAAGATTTTAACGAAGATAAATCATTAAAGGATTTTGTTGAAAAGTATTTTACAGAAACCTTGAAAAACAGCGGAGAAAGTCAGCATTTGCAGGAATGTTCGGTTCTGGATAAAAAACTGATTATTGACTGCGTTCCGATAAAAAAAGAAGGCAACCTTATTGGCGCAGTTGGAATCCTGCACGACAGAACAGAATATACAAAACTTATGGAAGAACTTGCTGGTACAAAATATCTTGTAGATTCAATGCGGGCAAATAATCATGATTTTACAAACAAGCTCCATGTAATTCTTGGCTTAATTCAGATTGGTCAGCAGGAAAAGGCTGTTTCTTATATTGAAAACATTTCATTTATTCAGCGGGAAACTTTAAGCACGATTATGAAAGCAATAGATAAGCCTGCCTTTGCGGCACTTTTAGTAGGAAAAATAGCCAGGGCTTCGGAATGTAATGTAAAATTTGTTTTAAAAGAAGGGCTTCATTTTAAATCTGAAGATGTGGATATTCATTCTGAAGCATTAATTACAATCTGCGGAAATTTAATTGATAATGCTATTGATGCCATGAATATTCGTGCGGTTGCAGATTCAAAAATGAAGGAGCTGGTTTTTGGTGTCTTTACAAAACCTCATGCACTTTTAATTACAGTTGAAGATTCTGGCTGCGGAATCGCCGAAGAGAATAAGGATAAAATATTTACAAAAGGATTTTCTACCAAAGGAAGCGGCAGAGGTGTCGGGCTTTATCATACAAAACAGCTGGTTGAAAGCCTTGGAGGTAAAATCAGTTTTGAATCCATGGCAGGCGTTGGAACTTCTTTTATGGTAGTTTTTAAAGGAAATGAAAATGTATAAGGTTTTAATTGTTGAAGACGATCCAATGGTCGCAATGATAAATGAACAGTATGTAATGCGCAATTCAAATTTTTCTGTAGCAGGAATTTGCCGTAACGGACAGGAAGCGATGGATTTTCTTGCAAAAGAAGCCGTTGACCTTGTAATTCTTGATATTTATATGCCGTACATGGATGGAATTCAGACTTTAAAAAAGATTCGTGAAAATAAATTAAAATGTGAAGTAATAATGGTAACGGCTGCCAATGACAGCGAAAGTCTTGAAGATACGATGCACCTTGGCGTTATAGATTTTTTGATAAAACCTTTTGCCTATGAAAGGTTTCAAATTGCACTTACAAAATTTTCAAGAAAAGTAAAAGCATTAAAAAACTCTACGGTTTTAAATCAGAACAGTGTAGATGATATAATTTCAAATTCAGTAAAAACCGAAGAAAGTGATTATACAAAAGGAATTCAGGAAAAAACGCTTGCCGTAATAATCGATTATCTTGAAAAAAATACAGGCTGGCAGAATGGAGAAACAATAGCAGAAAATGTAAATCTTTCAAGCGTTACAATCCGCCACTATATGAATTTTCTAATAAAAAAAGGGCAGGCCATTGAAAAAATCAACTATGGAACAGGCGGAAGACCAAGTATTTTATATAAGAAAAAAGGCGTAGAGTAAATGTTCTGCCATAATTACAAGGCGTCCTTTATGTTTTTATGGCAGACTAATCCATGAATTAGCGATAGAGCGCCGTTCACCGTTCGTGTGAACGGCGCTCATTCTTTTTGTTTTCATAATATGCTTTTTTATCCGCATACATCATGTGGTCGGCAATTTTCTCAAGTTCGTGAATTGTTTTGCCTTTATTTTCAGCGGCTCTTGCAAAACCAAAAGAAATTGAAATTTTATCATTTATTTTGCCTTTCCACTTTTTCTGTACTTCCCTGAATGCGTTAAGCATTTTTTTTAGTTCCTTTGTGCCGGAATAGAAAATACAGGCAAATTCATCGCCGCCGGTGCGGTAAATTTTCTTATCAGCACCAAAAGCAGCTGTTATACATTCTGCCACGCCTTTCAAAAGTTCGTCACCGGCGGCGTGTCCTTTTTCGTCATTCGTAATTTTTAGGCTGTTTAAGTCAAACGAAACAAGAACTAAATCATCCGGAATCGGATTTTTTGAAATTTCTTTTATGTCAACTTCGTAGCACCGGCGGTTTTTTACCTGCGTAAGTTCATCTGTATTAGAAATTTTTATAAGGTTCAGTTCCCTGTTTTTTTCTTCATTTATAATCTGCGTTGTAAAAACAACTTTAGAAAGATGCTGTTTTTCATCAAATTCTGTAGCAATAAACTGTGCGCGGGTCCACCCAAAGTGAATCCCGCAAAAGTCAAGGTATATGCTTTTTTTATTGCCAAGTCGCTTTTCAAGCGTAGAAAAGTCAATGAATTTGCCGAGCATTTCGCGGTCTTCTGGCAGGGTGCTGTTAAAAATACCAAGTTTTATCTGCTCTGAAGCCTTTGTGCTTTTATCTGTAAACTGTCTTGCGTAGCTGAAAGAATTAAATTCAAAACTTTTGTCGGTTTTTAAGTCAATTAAGTGAACGGTTAAATAAATTTCTGCCATGGCCTGCAAAATCTGTGTTTGATTTTCCAGTGCCTTCATCTTGAGTTCCTGATCTTCTACAAGTTTTGCCTGTCTTGATTCTATAATAATATAATGAAGGGTTCGCCCAAGTTTTAAAACTGCATTGCGTTCAGATTTTGTCCATTCCCGTTCCTTGTGGCTGTCTATAATTCCTATGCAGCCCTCAAGAAATTCATCAGTAAAAACACCGTACTGTAAAAGCGATTTAACTACCTGATTTTTTGAACTCGTATTTGTATAGCTGTAAAGATTTTCCTGATCAAATTTTTTGCGGGAACTTTTAAACTTTTCGTTCAAAAATTTCATATAACGGGTTGTATTTGTTATTCCGTCATTTGAAGCGCTTACATTTGTAAAAATAAGTGCGTTGTTGGTTGGAAGGACATGAAACATATAAACTGCGTCAACGCAAAGCACTTTTCTGTAAATGTCCAGAAGACGCTGGATATCTGAATCAGAGATATTTTTTTTATTTTGAACAGCCTTGTTAAAAATAGCAAGTTCGTTATTAATTGTTTCCGTAGTCTTCATTCAGTAAAAATGATAACACAGTTTTTTTCTGTACCATTGATTATTGCAGCAAAAAAAGAGAGGAAAAATAGGCAAGAAATTTGCTGCACTGAAGAATGAAATGCATCGCGTAAGTTAAATGCAATGCACAACTTAAAAAAAAGAGAAGGCGCCTTGTTCGGCGCCCTTTAATGTGCTAAAAATCACTAAAAGATTTGCACTATAGAAATTCAGCTTTAACAGCTTCTGTTTTGTCTAGCGTTTAGCCACGTCCTGGCTATGTATTTTTGTCGGAATCTGCATATTGCCTCCACTACAAGCAGCCGGAAAACGTCCTCACCTCGCTTTCCTAACCACAATTAGAATAGTATCACAGCTTTTTGAAAAAGCAAGTTTTTTTCAAAAAAAATCGATTTTTTTTTATTTTAGGTTAGACTAATAATTGAGGGCAAAAGTATGAAAAATCAATGGTTTGAGCAGTTCTTTTTTAATGCTACAAACTTTGCAGAAAAAATCTCTGTAATCGATGAAAAAAATAAGTCTTACACGTACAAAGAACATGTTGAACTTTCCGGAAAGGTTTATGCCTATCTTAAAGATAAAGGCTTTGGTCCGGAACAGTTTATTGCCATACGTATGCCCAGATGTTCAGAAGCGATTATCTGTCAGACAGGAATTTTACGTAACGGCAGTGCTTTTGTTACGTTAGAAACCGATACTTTGCCGGAAGAAAGAATTGATTTCATTATAAAAGATTGTGAATGTGCATTTGTAATCACCGAAAAAGAATGGGAAGAAATTGTAAATTATCGCGAGCAGGAAGGCTATAACCAGATTGCAATAGACAATAATCTTGCATACATTGTTTATACTTCGGGTTCAACCGGAATCCCAAAAGGTGCGCTCCATGAGCGCGGTGATCTTTTAAAATGCGGACAGTCCATAGAATATAATGGTGAAAATCTCATAAAAGCCAACGATGTTTTTGCCCATGTAATTCCACTGAATATGGCAAGTGCCCTTATTGTTTACCAGAAAGCACTTTACACAGGTGTAACCATTGCTTTGTTTTCTATGAAGACTTTAAAAAGTCCTGAAGTTTTTATTGCAAAGGCGAAAGACTGCAAGGTAACAGGAATTTTTGTGCCACCGTCTTTAATTCAAGTTGTTGCAAAGATTCCAAATCTTAGAATCATCATTACTGGTGGTGAAAGTTCTTCCAGATGTACTGTAAAAAATGTGCCTGTTTACAATAATTACGGTTCAAGTGAAGCCACATGGGGGCTTCATACACCGCTTATAAAACGTGAAGCAAGTCCTTCTACGCTTGGAATTCCGCAGCCGGATCATAAGGTCCAGATTCTGGACGAAAATGGCGATGAAATTGAAGGCGGAAAGATTGGAGAACTTTGTTTTTATAATCCGTATTTCCGCGGTTATATAAATAATCCTGAACTTACAGAAGAATCTTTCAGGGCTGGAAAAATTTACCGTTCGCGAGATGCTGCAAAATGGACAAATGATGGCGAACTGATGATTGTTGGTCGTCTGGATGACATGATAAAGATTAACGGAAATCGTGTTGAACCTGGTGAAATTGAAGCTGCAATAAAAGAATCAAGTGTCTGGCAGAATGTTGTTGTAAAAGGTTTTGTTTCCGGCGAAGCCGTTATTTTATGTGCCTTTTATGAATCTTTATTAGCTATTACTCAGGAAGAAATCGACCGCCTTAAAAAGTCACTTACAAAGAAACTTCCTGTATACATGATTCCGCAGTTTTTTATCTGTGTGGAAAAGTTTTCACTGCTTCCAAGCGGAAAAATAGACCGGAAGGCAATAAGTGCTCCGGATTTTTCAAAAATCAGGGCATCTTATAAAGCTCCGGAAAATGAAATTCAGCAGAGAATATGTAATGCCTTTTCTGAAGTCATGCAAATTCCAAATGTTG
>JAEEWW010000154.1 GCA_016287815.1 Treponema sp.
GTTGTTATCACGCCGCCTGTTTCAGAATCAAGCCATCCTGAGAAGATGCGTCCTTCCCATTCAACATCATCCTGCCAGCCTGATGCAAGAGTTGCCCCGCCCTGAGTTCCTGCTTTTATTATATTTGTAAAATTATAATAGCCAGTTTCCGTTACGTTTGCAGTTTTGCTTGTGTCGCCGCCGATATTTCCGCCATTCAAATTGAACGTAAGGGTTATCTGTTTAAGCCTATAGTTAATGTCTATAGCCGTAGTTCCATCAGCAGAAACAGGCTGCTGTGATATAGTGCCTGAAAGTTCATATCCCGGCATAAGTTCATCATCTGCGCTAAGAGCTTCTGCTGCTGTATTTTCTCCAGGAACTGCGTATTTTATTTCAGTCCGTCTTGTGTAGTATCTTGGAGAGCCACCGCCGCTGTGTTTCTCTTCAAACTTGTGGTTTACCTTGTACGGAGCTTTCCACTGTGCATAAAGGGTTACAGTATCTCCGTTTTCTATAGCTGTTCCGCCGCTTTCAAATATTGAACCGCTTACGCTTGCCCCGCCTGCATAGCTTACTCCGTTTCCGTCTGCCTGAGTATTCCAGCCGTTAAACTGGTATGCAGTTCCGTCAGAGGTTGCCTTTGTAAACGTGTTTGCAGGGAGTGTATATTCTGTTTCATAAACGCGGTTTGTATGGGTTGCCATGCTGCCTGAGCCGCCGTTGGAATTAAATGCAATGTTATAAAGTTTGCTTGCCCATACAACGCTGTAGCTTGTACCACTTGCAGGGAATGTTTCAGGAAGAGGCGGTTCCCAACCTGCAAATACTTTACCTGTCTGGACTGGGTTTGACGGCAGGGCTTCTGCAATTGCAGAAGCTGTAGATGCTCCATAACGACCTCTTATTGTTATATCTGAAGAATTGCCGCCGATATTTCCGCCGTTTTTGTTAAGCGTAAGATATATCATATTACGTGTATAATAAAGGTTTATTACCGTGCTTCCGTCTTCGGCTACAGGTTGTACAAGGCTGTCTGAACTTGAAGCAGCATACGTAAAGCCTGCTATGTCGCTTCCTGTAAGGGCAGCAGCATTTGAGTTTTCGCCTGTACGCGCACTTAATGTCTGAGTAAGATAAGGAGTAGAAGGATAAGTTGTACCGTCAGTATTCTGTAAGAAATGGTTTACGCGGTAGTTTACGCCCCAGTCGGTAACAAAGTCCATTTCGTCAACAGAAACAAAAGAAGTTGTTATATATTCATCAGAATTTACCTGTACGTAGGAAGGCCTTACTGTGCTGCCGCTTTCTGTCATGCGGTAGAACTTATAGCCTAAAAATACTCCTCCGCCTGAAAGCCTTGACAGTTCAGAGCCTGAAAGAAAGTCTGAAGAATTATGCCTGATGCCTATCGGAAACCTTTTTGTAATTACTACAGGAGCTGCTGCCCCTCCTTCTTCGCAGGAATAGAAATGCACTTCATTTGAAAGGGCTTCTTCAAGCTCTTTTTCGCTTTCAGCGTTCAGCAGGTCAAACCGGCAGGAAATGACAGATAGAATTGTTGCCAGAAAAAGAGAGAAGAATATAAACAATGAAAACTTCTTTGGTGCTTTCATATTACTACGGTTAACCTGCTTTTTAAGCTACAAACAATGCGGGCTGCAATACTTTTAGTTTAAGATACTTTTAAGTATATCTTAATTTTCGGCATATTCCAAGACCTTGTTCAGTTAAATTTTAGAGTTTTGAGTAAGCAGGCGCTAGAACAGGAGCATTTTTTTGCGGAGTCTGGGGAAAACGGACGGCAGAGAAAGTAAAACAGCCTTGCAAATATTGTCGGCAATCATGCAGAGCCAGACAGCATGCAGGTCTAAGTGCCAGATTTTTACTACGATAAATGTAAATAAAATGCGGATTCCCCACATTGATGAAGTTTCTACATAGAACGGATATTTTGTTCGGCCAAGACCGTAGTAGATTCCTTCAAAAACTACCATAAGTCCGAAAAACGGTTCAGAAAACGCAACTAGACGCAGCATTTTTGAGCCAAGTTCTATAACCCGCGGACTTTTTGAAAATATCGACATAATCGGGTTTGCAAAAATAAAAAGGAGCAGGCCGCTTACAAGCATTGCCCCGAGAGTAATGGCAACACTTGTTTTTTCAACGGCAATAAGTTCGCTGCGGTCTTTTTTGCCAAGCGCAATTCCTGTTAAAGTTGAACTTGCCGTTCTAAGCCCGTAGCCAGGAATATAAAACAGGGTTTCAGCAGTTACGGCAATTGAGTGGGCTGCAAAAATGTATGTTCCCATGCCGGAAACCATAGCGGCAAAGCAGACATAGCCAAGGCAGGATGCAACATTTGAAGCAAGCAGCGGCATGGCAATTTTTACGGTTTCGCGGATAACTTCTACGTCTAAAAGTTTCTTCCAGCCGGAAGAAAAGCAGTTTTTATCGAATAAGGTTTCGTTTTTGTAAACTGCAATAAGCATGAAAATTCCTGCACATGAAAATGAAATTGCAGTTCCTATTGCAGCTCCGGTAACGCCAAGATTAAATATATAGATGAAAATGTAATTTAAGATAACGTTTAAAATGTTTTCCAGAACATTTACGAGCATGGGCGTTTTTGTATCTTTTACAGCCCGGAGAGCGCAGCCCATGTTAATTGCAAGTGAGCGGAAAATCATCGGCAGGCTGATTATAAAAAAGTATTTTGAAGCCTGCGCTGCTACCTCTTTTTCTGCACCCATCCATAAAGGAATGAACGGACTTAAGGCGATTGCAGCTATTCCGATTATTGAGCCTAATATAATAGAAAATAAAACTGCGTGTCTGGAAAGTTT
>JAEEWW010000062.1 GCA_016287815.1 Treponema sp.
GGATTTTTTTATTTGCAAGAGTCAGGGCATCTACTATGCCGAATGAAATCATATCATTCATTCCTACTATTGCCGTAACTTCCGGATGTTCTCGAAGACAGCGTTTTGTCATGCTGAGGCCCATCTGGTATTCTATGTCAGTAATTCCTTTATGTTCTTCATCTGAAGTATCTTTTGTATAGACAATAACTGAACCGTCGTGGCAGGCACGCTCGTATTCTTCCTTCAGACCCTGAAAGCGCAGAATTCGGGCAGAGTGATTTGAACTCATTTCAGTTGAAATATAGGCAATGTGCTTGTGGCCTAAGTCTATGAGGTGTTCTGCAACCATGCGGCCTGCATAACCGTTATCAACGTCAACAGCATCTAAGTTCATGTCGTATTTACGATCCCCGATTATTACAACAGGGGCAGTTTTGGCGATTGATATTGCATATTCTGACTGTGTCGGTATCATTGTATAAATGATTCCGTCGTAACAGTTTTGTTTTACAAGATCAAAAATATCTTTTTCACGTTCCGGCCGCCAATATGTTGTAAAAACGCTTGTAAGACAGCCTGCTTCAAAAGCTTTCTGTTCGATTGCCTGTACAAGAATTGCATAATAAGGGTTTATCAAAAACGGGCATACGATAAGAATCTTTTTTTTGCCTCGTGAAGCTCTTGGGGTTTTATATCCGCATTCGCTGGCAATAGCCATTACATTTTCAACAGTTTCTTTTGAAAACCTGTGAGAATTCGAATTTGAAAGAATCATAGAAACTGCAGCTGTAGATATTCCAGCCTTTTCTGCTATGTTTTTTAAAGTAACTGTCTTCTTCATGATTATCATTATGAGTAATAAAATAGGAAAAAGCAAATAAAAAAGTTAAAAAATATTAAAATTAACGGATAATGAATATAGAATATTTACTATTTTTAAGCACTGTTTAAGTATTTGGTGAAGAGATATTCTTTTTGATTAAAAAAATGCGGTTGCAGGGTAATAAAAATTACATGCAGCCGCATTCTTGTTTTATAAGTCAGTCTAAAACTGTTTAAAGTCCTGCTTTATTTCTGTTGAAATTGATAAGGCAGCCGGCTTTAACGGTTTCTTTTTCAACAGGAGTTAATGGCGCAATTTTCAGTTTGATTTCTTTAATTTCGCTGTTTGCGCTGTTCGAGACACAGACTTTTGCGCCGTCGCAGAGTATGTAAGCCGGGATTGAATCCATTTTGTCTGAATTGATTGCATCAAGAATGTTCGGAACAAAAATGTAAGCTCCGTTTTCAAATTCAGGCTCTTCATCCATTAAGAACGGAAGCATTCCCCAGTTAATTACGTTAGAACGGTAGCGCTTTGTTGCGTATTCTTTTGCAATGTTTGCAAGTCCGCCTAAAACCCTCTGACAGCTTGCTGCCTGTTCGCGGGCAGAACCATCGCCAGGTTTTACAGCATAAATTGTAGAACCTATTTCAATGTCGCTGAAATTAAGTTTTTCAAAGCCTTTTATAGAATTGATTTTTTTAAGAATTTCAGCTGCATCAGTTGTTGAAGCAAAGGCAGCAGGATTTTCCGTGCGCTCTTTTTCTTCTGCAAAAACTTCTTTAGCCCTGCCTACGTATTCAGGATCGCGGCGCGAAAGTGTAAATTCTGCAAGACCTATTGGATTAGAACGGTAAGATGAAGTTTCTCCGGACGGAATAAGTTCATCCGTTGTTGTTACTGCATCCATGATTTTTGAGCAGACTTTTAAAAGAACATTGTTTGCCAGAGCTTTCTGCTGAGGCCATGGCTTAATGTTCGGTCCGAAAATCAGTTCTTCACTGTCATTTGCCTTGCCGAATCCCTGATAAACGCGGTTTTCATAAACATTTTTATTGAAGTGATATTCAGGTACTTCCCATTCGTCTAAGCCTAAATCTTCTGCCGAAGTAAGGATTCCTCCGTTTGCGGCTGTTGCGGCGATTGAGCGGGCATCCATAAGCGCAACAGAAGAAATCTGTCCATTGCCCGGTTTTGAGCCTTCGCGGTTAGGGAAGTTTCTTGTTGTGTGTCTTATGCTGAAAGCCTGATTTGAAGGCGTGTCGCCTGCACCGAAACACGGGCCGCAGTATGCGGTTTTTACCGCTGCGCCGGCGGTCATTAAGTCGGCAATAGCACCGTTTTTTACAAGCTCTAAGAATACCGGCTGAGAAGAAGGATAAACTGCAAGAGAGAAATAATCTGTTCCGCAGCTTTTTGTTTTTAGAATACGCGCAGCTTCCATTACATTTGTGTAATTACCGCCGGCGCATCCTGCAATGATTCCCTGATCAACATAGAATTTGCCGTTTTTAAGCTTGTCGTGCAGGTTAAGCTGTACCTTGCCGTCAAATTTTTCCTGCGCTTCTTTTTCAATGCTTTCTATAATATCACCTGCATTTGCAACGAAATCTTTTATTTCATAAACATTGCTCGGGTGGAACGGAAGGGCAATCATCGGCTTTACTGTAGAAAGGTCGATGTAAATCATTCCGTCGTAATAAGCTGTGCTTTCAGGATTTAATTCCTTGTATTCGTTTTCACGTCCGTGCATGGCAAGGAACTGTCTGGTATCTTCATCTGTTTTCCATACGGAAGTCCAGCAGGTGGTTTCAGTTGTCATTACGTCAATGCCGTTTCTGAAATCTGTAGTCATTGAAGCAATGCCAGGACCAACAAATTCCATTACTTTGTTTTTTACATATCCGTTTTTGAATACTTTTCCGATTATTGCAAGGGCTATATCCTGAGGACCAACGCCCGGATTCGGTTTTCCTTCAAGATATACGCCTACAACTTCAGGATATGCAATGTCGTAAGTATCTTTTAAAAGCTGCTTTACAAGTTCTCCGCCGCCTTCTCCGACGGCAATGGTTCCCAGGGCTCCGTAGCGTGTGTGGCTGTCGCTTGCAAGAATCATTTTACCGCAGCCAGCCATCATTTCCCTCATGTACTGGTGGATTACGGCAATGTGCGGCGGTACAAAGATTCCGCCGAACTTTTTACAGGCTGAAAGACCGAATACGTGGTCATCTTCGTTGATTGTTCCGCCTACAGCGCAAAGTGAATTGTGGCAGTTTGTAAGTACATACGGAATCGGGAACTGTTTCATTCCGCTTGCCATTGCTGTCTGTATGATTCCTACGAAGGTGATGTCGTGCGAAGCCATTGCGTCAAATTTTAAACGCATGTTTTCCATGCTTTCGCTGTGATTGTGTTCTTTTAAGATTTTGTAGGAAATTGTTCCCTGTTTTGCCTGCTCTTTTGTTGTTTTGCGTTCAGCCAAAATCGCTTTGGCTTCATTTTCCGGAACGATTTTTTTCCCGTCTAAAAGATAAACACCGCCTTCGTAAAGTTTTACCATCTTTATGCCCTCTTTTGTTTGCGTCGTGCGGAAGGTTTATTGTGCCGGATTTCCGGCATTCTGTTTCCGCGTTTCCTAAAATACTGGTTATTGCATAATGTTTCAATATATTATGCAAAAAAATAATAAAAATTGAATAAATATGCATAAAAACTTCGTTTATCCGCATAAAAAGCCTTGTTTCCGCTCGACCTTTGCCAGTAATTTTTGTATACTTCATTCACTATGAATAAAATCCAGATGAAAACAGCACTTGCCGAACTTGACGGCGATGAAATGACAAGAGTTTTGTGGAAAGTCATTAAAGAAAAGCTTTTAGAACCATTTGTTGAATTAAAGACAGAATATTTTGATTTGGGATTAAAAGTCCGTGATGATTCAGAAGATAAAATCACTTATGACTCTGCTGAGTCTATTCGCCGGCTTGGCGTAGGTGTAAAATGCGCGACAATCACTTCAAATGCCGCACGTGTTGAAGAATATAAATTAAAGCATTTAACTCCAAGCCCTAACGGAATTATCCGTGCAGAGCTTGACGGAACAGTTTTTCGTAAACCGATTCTTGTTTCAAACCTTCATGGCTCTGTTTCCTGCTGGAAAAAGCCGATTGTAATCGGACGCCATGCCTACGGTGATATCTACAAAAACTGCGAAATTAAAACAGAATGTGCCGGTAAGGCAGAACTTGTTTTTACAGGAGCAGACGGAAAAGTTATCAGAAAAACAATCATGGATATGAAAGGTCCCGGAATCATTCAGGGAATTCATAACATGGACGATTCTATAGAAAACTTTGCAAAAAGCTGCTTTATGTTCGCGCTGAACGAAAAAATGCCTGTTCTGTTCGGAGCAAAGGATACTATTTCTAAAACTTACGACGGAAACTTTAAGGCAATCTTCCAGAAAGTTTACGATGAACAGTTCAAGGAAAAATTTGAACAGCTTGGTATTTCTTATACATATACTTTAATTGATGATGCTGTTGCCCGCATTATGAAAAGCGAAGGCGGACTTTTGTGGGTTTGCAAAAACTATGACGGCGACGTTATGAGCGACATGCTTGCGTCTGCAAACGGAAGTCTTGCCATGATGACAAGTGTTCTTGTAAATCCTGACGGAGTGTTTGAATTTGAAGCAGCACACGGCACGGTTCAGCGTCATTATTACCGTTACTTAAAAGGTGAAAAAACTTCTACAAATCCTGTAGCCTTGATTTTTGCCTGGACAGGTGCCCTTGCAAAACGCGGCGAACTGGATAATACAAAAGATTTGGTTGATTTTGCTCATAGTCTTGAAGATGCCACAATAAAAACTATTGAAAGCGGATTTATGACCGGCGACCTTGCCGCAATCTGCGATACAAAGGCCACCGTTCTTGATTCATGGCAGTTTATCGACAAGATTGCCGAAAAACTTGCTGCGCTTATTTCTTAGAAGCGTCGGTAAAAATCTGAAGTACTTCTGCGGAATCCTTAGCGTTTGTAATTTTTTCAACCGCTTCGGTTTTCTGCAGAACGCCTGTAACGGCAGACATTACCTGCATCTGCGGTGAAGCTCCTGTCTTTGGAGATACAACCATAACAAATATTTTTGAAGCCTTTTTATCAAGGGCTTCAAAATCAAGCCCTTCTTTTTTTACGCCGACTGCAACGCAGATTTCTTTAACTCCGTCAGACTTGGCATGAGGAATTGCAATTCCGTTTTCAAGCCCGGTGCTCATTATTTTTTCGCGGGCTAGAATGTCGTTTAATACAGCCCTGTGGTCAATAACCTTGCCGGATTTTTCAAGAAGCCATACAAGTTCTTCAAGAGCTTCCTGTTTGTTTTCTGCCTGAAGTTCTGCACTGATTACGTCTTTTGAAAGAATTTTGCTCAAAGCTGAATCTATGCGGTTTTCGCAGCTGAATAATCCTGACTGTAATGCATTTGCATTTTTCAATGCTTCAAGTGAGCGCAGTGAATTATTCAAACTTAGAACTGATTCATAAATTTCAGCCTTTACAAAGCCCATGTCTTCGGCTGCTGTCTGAATTAAAACTTTTGAACCTTCGGTCGAAATAGAAAGAGAAACAGCACCTTTTCTTGCCTGTGTAAGTCCGTCTGAAATATTCATCATCTGGACGAAAAATCCTTCTTTGCGTAAATCCGTAACAAAAAGGTCAAAAATAAGCATTGCAATCTGCGGATCGTCAAAGTCCCAGATAAACTGCTGTGTTTCTGTAGATTTAATCTCTTTGCGTGTACCACGGCCTTTTGTGCCGAGAAGAATGTTCAAAAGAGGAGGTGCTACCAGGGTTGTAATAAGCGTCATAAGGATTACAACGCCAAAGAGTTCCTGGTCAATAATTCCTGCCGTAAGACCGATTCCTGCAATGATAAGGGCAACTTCGCCACGCGGAACCATTCCGGCACCGATGCGAAGTCCGCCTTTTACGTTAAAGCCAAGTCCGAGAGCCGGAAGTCCGCATCCAATCATTTTTGCAACAACGGCAAATACTGTGTAAATCAGGCCAAGCTGCAGGACTGTAGGATTTGCAAGCTCCTTTACGTTTACGCTCATACCCATTACGGCAAAGAAAACCGGAACAAAGAATTTGTAAATACCGTGAATTTTTTCCTGAATGACAGGTGCAATTTCTGTTCCGGAAAGGGCAAGACCTGTTGTATATGCTCCGATAATCATTGCAAGTCCCTGTTTTTCAAAGATTCCTGCAAGAATGAGGGCTACGCCAAAGGCTGCAATCGTAAAGTCTGTTGCTCCGCCAAAAAGCTTTGAAAACTGCGCAATTTTTTTGGAAAGCAGAATACACAATGCCGTAAATACAAGCCAGATAGAAAAAGCCCTTAAAGCAATTATGCCGATTTTACCGCCTGAAAGGGCAGCTCCGCCGGAAACTGCTGATACAATTCCCATTACAACGGCAAGAAGTACGATTCCTAGTACGTCGTCAAAAACTGCGGCTGCAAGAATCGTAACGCCTTCCGGACTGTCCATTTTTTTCTTGTCAGAAAGAATGCGCGCAGTAATTCCGACGGAAGTTGCCGTTGACATTATTCCAAGGAAAAGACAGCGTACGTCCATAAATGAAGTGTTCAGCATGAGCATTGTTACTATGTCGCCGAGCAGGAAAGAAACTGCAACGCCGCCAAAACCGATTATTCCGCCTGAAAGCGAGTACTTTAAGAAAAGTTTTAAGTCGGTTTCAAGGCCTGAAGAAAATAAAAGAATAATTGAAGCAATTATTGAAAATGAATAAAGTTCAGGGGTAACTGCAAGAGATGCCGAATTAAGCGGGAAAAGTCCTTCTGCAAAACCTGGAAGCGGAATTGAACCCAGTGCATAAGGCCCGATGATAATTCCTGCAACAAGTTCTCCAAGTACGGAAGGTATGCCGGCTTTTACAACAAGTTTTCCAAAAATGCGTACGGCAAAAATGATTACTGCAAGCTGAAATACCAGCTGTGTCATAATCTCTGTAATGTTCTGTTCCATAATTTATTTAGTCTCCTGATAAAGAGTAATATGATTCAATGTAAAGTCTGTGAAATATTATGAAATGCTTTGAATATTTCGCATTTATTGCATTATTATACTGTCGCGTTTGCTTTGTGTCAAACAAGACCCGCATTTGTGACAAAAGACAGATGTGCTTCGTGTCAGACAACAGGCGTTTTTGTGCCGTTAGCCGAAGGCCTTTTATTTTCAATGTATAAAGGCTTTGTCCGTAGATTATTGTAGCATGAAAAATGCCTGCTGACATTTGTT
The DNA here is from genome assembly GCA_016287815.1 of Treponema sp. GTDB lineage: Bacteria > Spirochaetota > Spirochaetia > Treponematales > Treponemataceae > Treponema_D. Next base: position 7,135 of record JAEEWW010000062.1, read on the forward strand.
TTAAAAATCTCTTTTTCTGGGCATTTTAAAATAATCCTTCAAAAACTGAAGCTTTTAGAAGTTTCTATAAAAAAGCATGATATACTTTTTATTATGAATGATATTCTTGTTATTAGAGATCCGGGTAACGCTGATAAAACTATTTTTGATTTCATTAAAAACAGATATTCTCCGCGTGTAATCGACTTTGATGAAAAACAGGCCGAAAGTGCACTTTCGGCTGGAAAAATCAGCCTGATATTTGCATTCGTTGAAGATATTCCGTCTCACTGCGTAGTTGAGCTTAGAAGAATCCTTATATTTTTTAAAGACGTTCATTTTTGCCTGATAGCATCTTCTGGAGCCCTTGAAAAATATGATGATCTTCTTCAAAGAAATACCAGTCATTATTTACTTATTCCGGCTGCGGTAAATGAATTTAAAGGCCGCTTTGAATATCTGCTTGAAAACTTTGCAGGAAAAACACAGGAAGACCTGATTTCTGAAAGCGAAGCTGCTATGCATAGCCGTTTGATTCTTCTTGTAGATGATGATCCTGTTTGTCTTCGCAATATGATGAACTGGCTTAAAAACTTTTATCAGGTGGCGGTTGTAAAAAGCTGTGCAGACTGTATTGCTTATCTTTCACAGAAGAAACCGGATTTGATTCTTTTAGATTATGAAATGCCTGTTTGCAATGGCGTTCAGACTTTAGAAATGATAAGAAGTGAAAAATCCTATTCAGAAATCCCTGTCATGTTTTTAACGGGTGTAAGCGATATGGAAAAAGTTCGTGAGGCGTTAAAACTAAAACCTCAGGGCTACATATTGAAAAACAGTGACAGAACGGAGTTCTTAAACAAGGTAAATGCAGTTTTTGGATTTTAGCCGGCAGTTAATCTGATAATTGTAAAGTGTTAAACGTAAAATTATAAGCGACTATGGATGTATTAAATAGAAAAATTGAGAATCAGGCGAATCTAAGAAGAATTTTTATTTTTGCTCCGTTAATGGCATTGTATCTTACTACAGAGTTCCTGCGCGATTTAAGAAAATTTTTTTTGCCGCGCTATGCTTTAAAGTTTTTTGAAGTCGGAAGTTTTTCCGTACATGCTTATCTTCTGTTTGTAATACTTGACGGTCTTTTTGTTGTTTCTTCTCTTTTTATGTTTCTTCTTTCTTTTTCTGCAGCAAAAAAACTAAAAAACGGGCTTTGGAACGATTTTTATTATAAGGTTGTACAGAGCTATGGAATTTTCCTTACGGTATGTGCGTTTCTGGCTGTTATTATAACCGCAAGGGTTTTTGGAGTTGCTGATTTTACATTTGCTTTTATCATAATCGTTTTTACTTCTTCCATATTATATATAAACAGCCGTCTTACAATTGCCATTGATTCTGTGTTTTTTATCATTTCATTTGTACTGATAAATTATAATCACATGGCGTTTACATATAATCCGTATTGGGCGTATATCATTGTGTTCATGCTTATATCCACGGCAACAGCCTATATAAAAGAGCGTCATCTGCAGGATGTAATTAAGCGGGAAAAAACACGGGCAATGTTCCTTGCCAATATGAGCCACGAAATCAGAACTCCTATGAACGCAATTATAGGAATGAGCGAACTTGCTATGGATTTTGATGTTGGTGACAAAGAAAAAAATATTATCCGGCAGATTCATTCTTCAGGAATAAATCTTATTGGTATTATAAATGATATTCTTGATTTTTCTAAGATTGAATCAGGAAAAATGGAAATTGTTCCTGTAAAGTATGACCTTGTAAAACTTATGAATGACATAATGAATGTCACAGAAATTCGCCTTAACGGTAAAAGTGTTGAACTTATTCTTGAAATAGATCCGTTGCTTGCAGGATTTTACTTAGGTGATGATATGCGCTTAAGGCAGATTTTAATAAATCTTGCAGGAAATGCTTCTAAGTTTACGGAAAAAGGCTTTATAAAAATCCGCGTAGAAGACTTTTCTAACAGTATTGGAGAAGATGCCCTTAAAATAAGCGTTATTGACAGCGGAATCGGAATAAAAAAAGAAGATATAGGCAAACTTTTTAAGGCATTCCAGCAGGTTAATATGAAGATGAATCGTTCTAAAGGAGGAACAGGTCTAGGACTTTCTATAAGTAAAAATCTTGTTTCGCTTATGAATGGTTCCATGGGTGTAGAATCTGAATATGGAAAAGGCAGCGTGTTTTATGTGAACCTTCCTCAAAAAAGAATGTCTGATAAAACGTGCGGCGATTTATATAAACCTCTGTTTGATGCTGCCGGCGTGTGCGAGGATAATCCCCGCTTAACGCAGATTCCTTTGTCTTTGCTTAAGAAAGAAGAATTTGCCTATTTATTTGCTGAAAAACAGTCAGTTCAGCCTTTTAAAGCACCGGATGCAAAAATCCTCGTAGTAGATGACAGTGAAGTAAACCTTCAGGTTGCAGACGGACTTTTGAAAAAGTTTTCGATAAACTGTACCAGGGCGATGAGCGGTTATGAGGCTCTTGATTTGCTAAAACAGCAGGAATTTGATGTTGTGTTTATGGATCATCAGATGCCTGAAATGGATGGAATTGAAACGCTTGAAAAAATCCGTAAGGCGGAAAGTGAAGGTAATTTAAAAGCTGAAAAAAATATAGTTATTGCTTTAAGTGCCAATGCCGTAAACGGTGCAAAAGACATGTTTTTAAGTAAAGGTTTTGACGATTTTGTAGCAAAACCTGTTCAGGGAAAAGATTTTGCTTCATGCCTTTTAAAGTGGCTTAAAAAGGATTTGATAGTCCGGCAGGAAGAAGAAAAAGAAGTCAATTCAGAAAGCAAAATAAAATCTGCTCCAGGTGATGAAAAAGACGGAAACTTTGTAAAATCAGAAAATTCTGGAGCAGATGAAATACCGGCTGATTTTCCGTATTTTTCGCCTGATGTACTTGATGTACAAAAAGCTTGTGCTGTTTCCGGCGGTTTTGCAAACTGGCTTGCGCTTTCAAAAACGTTTGCCTCTTCAATACAGGATAAGGCTTCGCTGATTCAGGATTATTTTTTGCAGGGAAAATACAAAGATTATACGATTCAGGTGCATGCTTTAAAAAGTGCTGCAAGAATTGTAGGCTTTGACAGGCTTTCTGAAATGGCTGAAGATTTGGAAACTGGCGGCAATGCAGTTCAGAATATGCAGAAAAAAGATGAAAAATCGACGGCAGAAAAACTTAAGGCATTTGCTGCAGCCCTTAAAGTAAAAACGGAAAGCCTTCTGGCGTATTACAGGAGCTTAATTGAACTTCTTGAACCGGTAAAATCTTATGGTGAAACAAAAGCATCTGAAAAAAAAGATTCTTCTGATGAAGAGATTGAAGGAATCATAAAAGAGCTTTTGCAGGCTTGCAAAGATTTTGATTTGGTTACGGTAGAAAATAACTTTGCAAAGCTTAAAGAAATAAAACTTCCTGCTGATTTAAACGAAAAAATGGATGAACTTTCCATGGCGATTGAAAATATTGAATTTGATAAAATTGAAGAATTGCTTAAGAATTGATGCTTTGTGCTGGTTAACTGAAATCTTAAACTGTGTTACTATGTCCGTATGACAGATTATCAGAAAGAATTTATTAATTTTATGGTTGATTCTCAGGTTTTAAAATTCGGAGAATTTACGCTTAAAAGCGGACGGGTTTCTCCGTTTTTTATGAATGCCGGAGCCTATGTAACTGGAACCCAGCTTATGAAGCTTGGCGAATATTATGCAAAGGCAATTCACGAAAACTTTGGGGACGATTTTGACGTTCTGTTCGGCCCTGCATATAAGGGAATTCCTTTGGCAACTGCCTGCGTAATTGCTTATGCAAAACTTTACGGAAAAGAAATAAAGTATTGTTCTGACCGCAAGGAAGAAAAAGATCACGGTGCTGATAAAGGTTCTTTACTCGGCTATAAAATAAAAGACGGTGACCGCGTTGTAATTATTGAAGACGTTACAACTTCCGGCAAATCTATAGAAGAAACTTATCCAAAAATTAAGGCGCAGGAAACTGTCGCAGGCGGAATAAAAATCATAGGTGAAATTGTAAGCCTTGACAGAATGGAAAAAGCTCTGGACAGCAGTAAGTCAGCACTTCAGGTAATTTCTGAAAAATACGGATTTCCTGCCAAGGCAATTGTTTCTATGAAAGACGTAATAGAAGTGCTTAATGTTCCGGGCGGAATCATTACTGAAGAAATTAAGGCAAAACTTGATTTATATTATGCAGAGTACGGGGCAAAGTAAGGCAAATCTTGTTACAGACAGCCGTTATTTTTTCTTTACCCAGACTGTTTTTCCGGTTTGCCAGAAACGGTACGGAAAACTTTCTGTCTCCGGTATTTTATAATCTGCAAAACCAAGTTCAAAAATCTTGATTTTTAAAGGCAGCTGTAAAGTGGCGGTATTTATTGCCGCCTTTATTGTTTCACTTTTATTAAAATAACAAAAAGGAATTTTCCCGTTGAATTCGTTATTTTCTAAAAAGTATCTGCATGAAAAATAAACTTCCTCGCTTTCAATTTCAATTTTTTCTATAGTGATTTCTGAAATACTTCCCTGAACCTGTTTTAGTTTCTGCAATTCACAACTTGAATTGCCATTCCTTTTATAATCTGGTTTTGAATAAGCAGCAGAAAAATCTTCTATATTGAGTCCGTTTTCAAGCGGAAGCCATAAGGGAAAAAGCGGAAAGACTGCAGGTTTTTCCAGTTTTGCCAGAGCATTATTTGCATTTTTTATAAATTCATTTTGAATTTGCCGGAGTTTTAAGATTATATCGGGGTGTGGAATAAGAACCAGACTCATATCGCAAGTGTAGCACTTTTTATTCAAAAATTGTAGTATAACGGCGATGAACGAAGAAAAAATGAAAGGTTTTTTAAATAATATTAATTCTAAAATAATTTCAAAAACGCATGCGGCTAAGGATTTTTGCATAAAAAATAAATACAAAGTTTGTACCGGCTTTGTGTGTGCTGTCCTTTTGGCGGCATTTTTTTCATACATGGCTTTGTCTTCTAAAGGAAAATCAAAGCTGCTGTTTTCTATTGAATTGCCAGATTCAGTATCTGGTATTTCTGGCGAATCAGGAAAAAATGGCGAATCTTCAAGTGGAGAAGTTACAACTGCAACGTCCCCGGTGGATTTAACGGAAAGTTCTCCTGTTATTGCGTTAAATCGTGCGGCAAAAGCTTCCAAAATTTCCGGTACTCGCCCGGCAACAGCATATTTTATTTTTTCTGAAGAACAGAAAAATCTTATTTCTGGTGTAATCGGTGCTCACACTGGTGGTGGAAATGCAGCTTTTTGTGTGGGTGGAAACGGCGCTTTTGAGCTTTCAGTACATGTAGATAAAATTGCTTCTAAGCGGATTGCTGCATTAAAAAATGCTTCGGTGCAAATGCCATTTTCGTTCGGATATTTATATGAAAATGATTTTGAAGGTGGAAAATTAAAAAAAACAATTGAATCACGTCCTCTTGTAAGTACAGATTTGCTGGAATTTGTTTCAGAAAATGGTGAAGATTTTACAATCGGTATGTGTCTTTCGCCAGTTTCTTCCGGTTCATCAGATTCTTCTGCGGGAGATAAAGCTGAATACTTAAAAAATATTCCATGTGGTTTTTTTGTGTACAGCGCGCTTCCTGTAAGTTTTACTAAAATTGTTTTTGGCAAGGCGAAAATCGGTTTTGATCTTGAAAAATCTTTTTATTCTTTTGCACCAAATGGAGGAACATTCAGCAGAAAAATGACTTCATTTGATTTTTCAGGTGCTTCTATGGTTTTTCCGGCACAGAATACAAAGGCAGCGATTATGCCGCAGTATCTGGTAAAATTTAAAAAGCCTTCGGAATCGAATAGTGATGAAGCATCTTCGACTTCAAATGAATCGCTTTTTATTGAGACAATCAATTTTGAAAGTGAAAAATTCAAATTTTACCGCACCTTGAATTCAAATCAGTCGGATGTAGAAGTTGTTCCTGCATCATCGCTGCATCAGCCTTTTGGTACGGCGAACTGGCAGGAAGACCAGACTTTACTTTCTTCTATTATTATGACTCCTTCGTCTGAGAAACTTTTAACGTTCAGTGAAAAAAATGTTTTAAAACCTTTTGTGTGTGATCCCGGACTTATTATAGGCTGGAAAGCTGAAAACTGGCGCAGCCATGATTACGAACTTTTTGAATGGAATAAGTTCCCGGGTGTTTTGATTTTTGATACACGTTCCTATGCCGTTCAGGATGCTTTTTTCCGCCGGCTTGCATTTTATGTAGAAAAAGCAGGGTATCGCGGCAGGCTTTTGACAGACATGGAACTTGGCTCAAAGCACGGCTATAATGCACATGATTACAGTGCAGAATCCCTTGCGTCATTTTTTAATAAGGCATCCAAAGATGGTTTTGCGCTTAATCAGAAAGAGTATCTGTTATGCGAAATCCTTCTTGCTAACGGTGTAATAGTTAAAAACTCTGATGGAACATTTACGGCAGGGCAGGGAGCTTTAATTTCAATCTCTCAGCAGTCTCCTGAATATCTGCGCAGACAGTTTATTGCACATGAATGCTGGCACGGAATCTTCTTTATAGATGCAGAATTCCGTAATGCGGTTGGAGCTGTTTACTATACAATGGATCAAACCTGCCTTGAATTCCTTAAGGTTTTCTGGGAAACACAGCCTGGCCTTGGCTATGATCTGGCAGATACTTATTTAATGCATAATGAACTTATGGCTTACCTTATGCAGCAGGGAACAGCATATACAAAACCGTATTTTAATTCCCTTGCAAAACGTCCGTCTGTTCAAAGAAACCAAAAAGAACTTGCTGACTATGTGCTTGCTGTTCAGTCGGCAGGCTTTGAAGATGCGGCAAAAATCCTTGATACTTACGCATTTGATAACTGGTGCTTTAATGCAGGCAGGGTTTGGCTGGTAAGTAGATAATTTTGCTTAATTTGTTTTTTCCCGTTGCTGGAATCTGCAGAGCAATTTTTTTGCCATGTATTAAGAGTTTTCTTCTTCGCTACATTCAAGATTGTATAATTTTTCGCATCCTACCGTAGTTAAAGGTCCGTGTCCCGGCAGAAGCACTGTATTATCCGGTTGAGAAAATATTTTGGTTTTTATCTGGTCTTTTAATGTCTGCTCGCTGTAACGGCTTCCTGTAGAACCGATGCGCCCTGCAGAAATTGTATCGCCTGTAAAAATTGCCTGTCCTATTTTATAAATCATAGAATCAGCTGTGTGTCCCGGCAAAGACATGTGCTGGATTTTTAATCCTGCAATGTTAAGTTCTCCGTCAGATTTTAAAAGAGTTTTGCCGGTTTGTGTAGTTTCAACATCGGCAGCGTATACTTCAACGTCGTAAATCTTTTTTAATGTACGTAATCCACGGATATGAGATTCATGGCTGTGTGTAACAAGAATTGCGCGCAATTTATAGGAGCCTGTTTCTATCTGGTCAATCAGTTCACCTGTAACTTTTCCGGGGTCAACAATAAGGGCTTCTTTTGTATTTTCGTTTACGACCAGATAGCAGTTTGAAAATCCTGACAGATTAAAATAAAAATATACTTTCATGTTTTACCTCAGGTTAATCCGCCTGTAATGAAAATTTCACTTCCGTTCCGGTCAAATTCTGCTTCCCTTGTGTTTGACATCTTAAATGAAACGTTATCCTGACTAACATTCCAGAAGATTGTTTTTTTTATGTTACAGTTTCTGAACGATGTGTTTACAAGATTTGCCTTTGCGAATCGTGAAAAATACAAATCAGTATCATCAAATGAAGACTGGAATGCCTTTATTCCGCAGAAATTATTTTGCTGTAAATCGCTTCCCGTCCATAGGGTATGCGAAAAAGTTGCACCGCCAAAAGAACAGAATTGAATGTTAGATTCAAGAAGGTTACAGTCTGTAAAAACTGAAAATTCCCAGACGCTCATGCGGCTTCGCATTCCTTTTGATTTTATGTTGGAAAAATTGCAGTGCTGAAAGTTGCAGCCGTAAAATCGTTTTCCGGTGAAATCAAGTCCTGTAAAAGAAAGTCCACAGGCATTCAATCCGACTATTTTTTCATTATTT
>JAEEWW010000063.1 GCA_016287815.1 Treponema sp.
AAACGCCGCCGGCATTACCTGCGCTACCGGAAGTACCAGCATTACCGGCATTACCGGCACTAACACTAGTACCGGCAAATCCTGCAAAATCAGCCTTAACTTCTGTGTGAGCGCGCGAAATTCCAGATTCTTTGTAGAATTTGCAGAAATTTTCCTGTTTATAATGACCTTCGTGTTCAACTTCAATCAAATCAGGACGATTCATAAGATGCATCAAAAAATCCGGCGGATTAAGATTATTTTCTTCGATTAAATCAAAAATCGTGTTCGCCATTGAAAGAAATTCAGGAATATTAAAATCGTGACCCATGCGGAGATATTCCGTATAATAATCGCGCGGATAAATTAAAACACCATTATCCTGACGTGTAGAATTCGCCGTAAAAATACTGCCGTTTGGCTCAAAATATGTGAGCATCATGCGCAGATTGCGTATTGCGTGTTCATAATATGTTTTATCACCTGTAAGGTCGCCGAGCGTAATCATCGCATCGTTGTTAATGCGGTTGTAATTTCCTGAAGATTTTTCGGCATATTCACCGTCACTGTTACAGTCAATTCCTTCGTTAAGATATTTATCAGCACAAGCCTTGTATTCAGGCTTTTCGAAAAGCTCTGCGCACTGATACAAAACCGAAGCAATCGCCCATCTGTGATTCGGTGTATGAAATCCACCGGAAACTAATCCTGCAGCACCTTTTTTTATAATCTTTCCAAGACGCTCAAAAATCTGAACTTCCGTACTTCCCTTTTTAAATTCTGCAAGATGATTTTTTAAATAAATGTAAGTCGGCAATGCGCGTTTTATGCAAAATGCCGTATCCGGTGCTGAATAAAAGTTGCAGTTAATAAAGTCAAAAAGTCCATTTTCGTGCTGAACTTTTTCAATGTAATCCAAAGCAAGAAAAATCCGCTTTGCCAGCTCGGCATTCTGAAAAAATCTGCTTCCGCTGTTGCAGAAACACGCCGTCATTGTGGTTGTGTGGTAAATAGCTTTTTTGGCTTCAATTAAATCGTATTCGTCCTTAAAACCACCAAAATATTTGTGATTTTTATCCATTACCTGCCGGGCTAGAGCCTTTTCAACTCTTATGTCACTGTAAGCAAGCATTTTCAAGTAATGTTCTTTCATATTTTTCTCCGTTTACAAAATTCGAAACTCGCCGAAAGTGCGTTTTGACGTGAACGTACTTTGACGCACTACGACGCACTTTGACGAGCCGTTTATATCTCCAAAATCTATAATTCCAAAACAAGTGTTTTTATTTCAAAAGGCTTAAAACCAAGGTTAATTTCCATTGAGTTTTTTTCTAAGTTGAAGGGCGCGGCTGCAAAAGTTCCAGCCTGCTCTTTCGTATCCAGCAAAGTGGCAGCCGCGCCGACAGTTGTACAGATATTTTTTTCAGTAAATTTTTCGTGAACAGCTGTCTGTGGTGCTTCTTCCAACTTATTTTCTTCCATGTCTGCAAAGAAACAGCTTTTTACAGGGAATTTTACCGATAAAGTACAGTTTTGCGCCGCACCGATTGCTTCATACAGACGCAGTACAATTTTGCTGTTTATGCCGGTCTTAGAAGAAGCTCCTGCCTTGCCGGAAACATCAAACGGCAGCTTTACGGTTTCCAAAATCACGTTCGGATTTGTAAGCGTAAAATAACTGCAATTATTGCCGGCGGATAAAGCCTGTGCAGCATTTGCAATCGGTGCGGCATCTGCAACCACCGCCTGTATGGTTCTTACAGGATAGTTCAGATTATACGCTTCCTGAATTGTGCGGCTTTGTGCAAACGGTGTATTAAACACATACAGGCTGTACGTAAATTCCTGCATTCCCTGATCTGCAAACATATCTGGAATTACCGCTGCTTTAAGCAAAGATAGCGCAATTACGTTATTTTTTACGCTTACACCATATTTACTGTCATTTAAAACAGCCGCCCCGTGACTTTCATCTGCAATTGCCGTATAGCGGTGGTTGCAGACTTCGTAACGGTCTTTATCGTATTGGCGCGAAGCGTGTGTCGGGCGTTTTACATAACCAAACTGGGTTTCTGAGATTGCTTCTTCGCTGTTAATTGCCAGCGGGAATTCAACTTTCAGGAATTTATGTTTTTCGTTCCAGTCGATTTTTGTTTCAAAATCTATCCGGCGGCTGTCGCTTCGGATTGTTAAAATCTGTTCAAGAGTCGAATAGTGCAGATTTTTCTTGATTAAAATGCGCGTAAATTCCGCCTGATTTTCAATTACAGAAATTTCTGCATCTTTGCTAAGTTCTACAGGATTTTCCGTGTACATTGGCGAAAGTTCCCATGCATCATAAAATGGCGTAACATCCCTGTACATCTTAAATCTGTTGCATTCTGCAGCGGCAAGTTCCTGTCCATTTTCTAAATCATAAACAGAAGTTAATTCGCCGCTGGAATTTATGCAAATCCTAAGAAATTTATTCTGGATGGTAAGAGCCTTTGTTTTTCCACCTTTTTTGCTTTCTTTTACAATTACTGCAGAACCTGCTTTTTCAGATGCTTTTTGCCCAGCATTGACAGCATTTGCAGAATTAATTTTAGCACAGCCGAATGGCGGAAGAGTAATTTCTGTAAGCAAATCTGTTCCGGGCAGTTTTACAAGTTCTTTGCGTTCCCACCCTAAACAGTTAAAAGCATAGATATTTTTTTTCGAATTAATAGGTTTTTCTTCTATATTATAGAAGTTTTTTTCAGTCAATACCGATAAAGCTTTCTGTGTAATTACATCTGCTTTTTCAATTACTTCTGCTAAAGATTTTTCAGCTTCTTCATAAACTCTTCTTATTGAAGTTCCAGGCAAAATATCGTGGAACTGGCAGAAAAGCAACGTGTGCCAGAGTTCATCAAGTTCTTTCCTGCAGTCAGAAAAATTACGGAAACCGGACGTACCTGCGATTGTTACGGCAAGAGTCGTCCAGAATTCTGCATCGTGAAGCGCAACTTCAGCTTTGCGCGAAAGTTTTTTTGTTCGTGCCTGACTTGTATAAGTTCCGCGGTGCCATGAAAGATAAAGCTCGCCCGTATATTCGTTTGGAATTTCTTCGTATAAATCGCTTTCAGGGTTTGTAAGGTTTTCAAAAAAATCCTGCAAAGAAGCGATTCTTGTACGCGGAAGCCCTTCCAGATCTTTTGTACGTTTAAGGACTTCAAGCATCTGCCTTGTAGGCCCGCCGCCGCCGTCTCCATAACCGAAAGGAAAAATCATAGAACTGATATTTTCTTTCTGGTTACGGTGTTTATTCCAGCGTTCTGCCAATGCAGCAGGCGTAAGTACGGCATTATTTTTCATGTGCATGTTTGAAAGAATCCGCGTGCCGTCAATTCCCTTCCACCAGAAATTATTGTACGGAAACTGTTCATTTTCCGGGTCACAGCGCAAAAGCTTTTGTGTAGAAAAATATTTTATTCCACATTTTGCAAAAATCTGCGGCAGGCTACCCGAAAATCCGAAGGTATCAGGAAGCCACACGGTTTTAGAATCTACGCCTAGATTTTCCTTAAACCATTTTCGGCCAAGCACAATCTGGCGGATTATTGCTTCGCCCCAGGGAAGGTTTACATCGCTTTCAACCCACATTCCGCCGTCACAGAAAATCTGACCGTTTTTAACTTTTGCTTTAAAACGTTTAAAAAGAGACGGATATTTTGTTTTGAGAATTTCAAGCAAAAACGGCTCGCAGGCCAAGAACCGGTATTCAGGATACTCGTCCATAAGCGCAAGCTGGGTAGAAAAAGTTCTTGCCGCTTTCCGCCTTGTTTCGGCTAAAGGCCACAGCCATGCTAAGTCCAGATGCGACTGCCCGAATATGTTCATTACAGGAGCAGTTGAACCGTTTACGCAGGCAAGGGCAGGCTTTAAATATTTATCCGCTGCGCGCAGGCTTTGTAAAAGTTCATCTTCCGGCAATTCAAAATCAGCGGTAAGCGTAAAATTTTTAAGGGCTTTGGCAACTTTTTGTGCGCGCAGCGATTTTTCATCCAGAACCGAAAGCAGGCTGTATAAGGTAAATTCATCCATGGCAATCTGGAAAATTTCTTCGTTCCAGATTCCCCAGCAGATGTGTCCAACTTTTACCTGCTTTTCAGGCGGCTCAGGAACAGGAATTTCACCTGCCATATAAGGGCCGCCGTTTTCAGGTCTTATTCCGTGGCCGGCATAACATTCCAAAAGAACGTCAAATTCTTCGCCGCCTTTTGCCTTTTTTGCAACCGTTATATATTTGTGGAATTTATCAAATGCCCCGGCTTCTTCGCCGTTTACATAAACAAGCGCTTCTGGTCCTGCTTCAGGATAAATTACAATTCTTTTTCCGGCCATTTCCTTTGGAATTTTCAGCGAAAACTTAAACCAGCCGTATTCCCATTTTTTACCCCAGCTCATTCCTTCCGGTGCAGGACGAATTTTTCCTTTCGCAGAAAATTCAGCCATAGCCTGTTCATAAGTAAAATGTTCCATTGTTGTAAAATATAAAGCCGAAAAAGTTCCGCATTCTTTAAAATATAGTTTCGGAAGAAAATCGTTCCAGATTTTTATTCTTTCATTCCACTGGCGGCCTAAATCCATATTAATTTACTCCAATCAATTCCAGTTCCTGCTGAACAAGATGAGGAATTTCTTTGCTTAACTCTTCCCATGAAGTATATAAAATTTCCGAAATTGTTACTGGTTTAAAATCCCAAGAAGGCTTAAACGCAAATCTCTTCTTTATATATGCCTTAACTTTCTGCTGAAGTTTTTCTGTAATCTGAACCTGCACTGTATCTTCAAACATTTCAGGCAAATCAAGTCCGCCTTTGCCGGCTCCTTCATAACAGCACCAGTCCGGGTTCGGATAAAGTTCAAATAATTCCGGGCGAGGCATAAAGGCATGCTTTCCAGGCTGAGAAAAAATATGAACATGTGTTTCATCTTCTTCGCAGATTGGAAAAAGCGAAGTCATTTCGTTTAAAATTTTTCCGTGGAAACTTCCTTCACAGCCGCAAACCTTGCCTTCTGAATCAACATAAACCCAGATGTGCTCAAGTTCATAAAGATGCTGAATGTCATAATCCATGTAATAGGCATATTCTATGGCAAACGCAGCATTTTTTGGCTTAAGTTCTATTTCGCGCCGTCGTAAAGGAGAACCCGGAAATGAGTGACTTTTACCCGAACGGTTAAAGATTGTGCAGCCGACTTTTCGGATAGAAAAAGGATCATTCTTATCGAAATAGATTTCAGGCGCATATTTTATGCAAAGCTCTCTTTCTTCCTGCGTCATTTAGAAAGTTCCTCTTCAACTTCTGCTTCAAGTCTGTAAATCAGTTTTTTTAGTTCTTCCGCTGTAGAAACTGTATAGCAAGGCATTTCTTCCTGACTTTGAGGCTTTTCTTTTGCATAGCGTGTAGACCAGTTGAACATAACGGATTTTATTCCGTAACGGTTAGCTCCAAGAACATCTCGATTGTAACGGTTTCCAATCATTACGACGCGTTTTTTATCTGCTTCGCTAAGTTTCAGTAAATCAAACGCAGTCTGAAACATTTCTTTAGCAGGCTTCATTATTCCCACAGCCTGAGAAACAGCTCTTGCCGTAAAAATGTCAGAAAGTTCATGCAGTTCGTAAATATTTTTGAATGAATCAACTTCGCCGTCTGCAACAAGGGCAAGTGTAAAACCATCGTTTTTAAGTTCCCGCAAAAGCTCTTTCATGCCTTTATGAAGTTTGCAATCAACTACAATGCCTGCGTCATTACGGATTTCTGTAGCTTCTTCAACGATTGTGTCGCCACTGTCAAAAAAAACAATCAGAGATTTATTTGTTTGATTATTTTTCACTTCAGAACTCCGTTTTTTGTAATTCCGTTAAGCTTTAATTCTGCAGCACGATGGCATGCAACAAAATGTCCGTTGCCCATGTCCGTAAATACAGGTGCTTCTTCTTCACATTTTTTTGTGCAATAGCGGCAGCGTTCGTGGAAGTAACAGCCTGAAGGCGGATTTGCAGGATTTGGAATTTCTCCCTGCAAAGGTATGCGTTCAATTTTTACATCCGGATCTGCAACAGGAACGGCAGAAAGCAATGCTTCCGTATACGGATGAAGAGGATTTGCAAACAAATCTTCTGTTTTTGCATATTCTACCATGCGGCCAAGATACATAACGCCGACTTTGTTGGAAATATGTTCAACTACAGAAAGGTCGTGGCTGATAAAAAGATAGGTCAGCTTAAAATCGTCCTGCAATTCTTTTAAAAGATTGATAATTTGTGCCTGAATTGAAACATCAAGCGCAGAGACAGCTTCATCGCAGACAATTACGCGCGGCATAAGAACAAGAGCTCGTGCTATACCGATTCTCTGCCTTTGTCCGCCGGAAAAAGCATGCGGATAACGTTTTAAATAAGTTGTATTTAATCCTGCTTTTTTTGCGATATCCATTACTTTTGCGGCAAGTTCCTCTTTGGTAAGCTTAAAATTTGCCTTTAACGGCTCACTGATAATATCAAATACCGTCATACGAGGATCAAGCGATGCATAAGGATCCTGGAAAATCATTTGAATTTCACGGCGAACTTCTTTCATCTGTTTTTTATCAAGCTTAAGAAAGTCCAGTTCTGTGCCGTCGGCTTTGCGGTAAATTACAGAACCTTCGCTTGCTTCAATTCCGCGGACAATACAGCGGCCTAATGTTGTTTTGCCGCAACCTGATTCACCTACAAGACCGACAGTTTCGCCTTCGTTTACGGTAAAACTTACATCTGTTACAGCACGGACACAAATTCCTTTGGAAGTAAATCTTTTATGAAGATGTTGAATTTCAAGGATTGGTTTTTCACTCATTTTGCGTCCTCCGCATTATTTGATTTTGCCGCTTCTTCATTCCAGCAGCTTACAATGTGATTTTCACTGATGTTTCTAAGCTCAGGTTCTTCCACATTGCATTTGCCTTTTATGCACTTTGTACAGCGATCGTAGAATCCGCAGCCGGCAGGTAAATTAAGCGCAACAGGAACAGTTCCTTCTATAGAAAAGAGTTTTTCGTGCTTTGGTCCCCCGATTTTATGAACAGAACCGATTAAGCCCTGTGTATACGGATGTTTAGGATTTTTAAAGATTTCATGTACAGGAGCTTTTTCTACGATTTTTCCAAGATACATTACGGCAACAGTGTCACAAACCTTTGCAACAATTCCCAAATCATGTGTGATAAACAAAATGGACATGCCGATTTCTTTCTGCAAAGATTTCATAAGTTCAAGAATCTGTGCCTGAATCGTAACGTCCAGCGCAGTTGTAGGTTCATCTGCAATCAAAAGATCAGGCTTGCAGACAAGAGCCATTGCAATCAACGCACGCTGTAACATACCGCCAGAAAATTCATGCGGATACTGGTCATAGCGTTTTTCTGCATTTGCAATGCCGACTTTTTTCATCATTTCAATAGTCTGCTTTTTAGCTTCAACCTTATCTTTTGTACTGTGCAAAAGCGTACATTCATTAATCTGATGTCCGATTGTATAAAGCGGTGAAAAAGCTGCCATCGGTTCCTGGAAAATCATAGAAATTCTTCGGCCGCGTACAGCACGGATTTCTTTTCCATTCTGTTTAAGCTTAAGCAAATCAAGCGGCTCATTCTGTTCAGAATGTGTCATTCCGTTGAATATTATTTTTCCGCTTGCAGAACAGTTTGCCGTATTTATTCCAAGAATAGCCTTGCTTGTAAGACTTTTTCCGCAGCCTGATTCGCCTACAAGACCAACCGTTTCACCACGCTTTATGTTAAGGTTTACGCCGCGAACTGCGGTTAATATACCTTCATCAGTTTTAATATCAACATGAAGGTCTTCTATTTTTAATAAAACATCGTTTTCCATAACAGACCTCATTTGCATTATTTATAAGGATCTGCTGCATCGCGCAGACCGTCGCCCAAAAAGTTAAATGCAAGAACTGTAATAATTACAAAGAACAATGGAATTAGCTTCCAAGGATAAATTGCAATGTTTGTAATATTCTGTGCTTCCTGAAGCAAAACACCCCAGCTTGTTGCAGGAGAGCGCATTCCCAATCCAAGGAAGCTCATGGAAGTTTCACCGATAATCATTTTTGGAATTGCAAGCGTAATATCTACTATTAAATAGCTCAAAAAACCAGGAACAAGATGCGTAACAATGATTTTTACATCGCTAACGCCTGCAATCTGGGCTGCCATAATGAAATCTTCTTTACGCAAAGACATGAATTTACCGCGAACAATGCGGGCAAGACCTGTCCAGGAAATAAACGACATGATTATCGTAATGTAAAGATACATGCGGACAATCGGAATATCCGGCGGAATTGCGGCAGACAAAGCCATCCACAACGGAATCGAAGGAAATGAACAGATAACTTCGATTAAACGCTGAATGCATGTGTCTATAAATCCCCCGAAGTAGCCTGAAATTCCGCCAAGGATGATTCCAAGAATAAAACTGATTCCAGCACCTACAAGCGGAATAGTCAAAGAAACCTGACTACCCAAAATAAGACGTGAGAACAAGTCACGTCCCATAGAATCTGTTCCCATCAGGAAAACTCTTCCGCCTTCTTCTGCACCAAAAAGGTGGATGTTAGACGGAATAATCCCAAGAATTCTGTATTTTTCGCCTTTTACAAAGAATTTTACCTTGTAGATTTTTTCTGTGTCTTCCACATAAACCTTGCGCATCGTAACCTTATCGCGCTGAGATTTAAGCCCATAAACAAAAGGTCCATGGAATTTCTTTTCTGTATCCCACAAATGGATTTTTGTAGGCTGACTGTTCATAGTCTGGGAATCGTAATCTGTAAGTCCCTGCGGTGCTATGAAGCCTGCAAAAATTGCCCCTAAATATAGAATACCAAGTATATATAAACTGAATTTTGCAAGTTTATGTTTAATAAGCTTGCGTCCCATAAGTTCCCACTGGGAAGCAAGGTAGTATGATTCGTCGTTTTGTGTCTTAGCCATTTTTAACTCCTTGAACCAAATCTGATTCTTGGGTCAAGCCATGCCAGAACGATGTCTGAAAGCAAGGTTCCTAAAACAACCAGAATTGCCATAATAAGAAGAATTGAACCTGCAAGATACATATCCTGGCTGAGCAATGCTTTGTACAAAACAGGTCCCTGAATAGGAAGGTTCATAACAATTGCTGAAATTGTAGAACCAGTGAAAATGCTGGAAAGGGAAGTTGAAAGTCCTGAAACAACAGGATTTATTGCTGCCCTTACACAATATTTATATGTAATTACACGCTCAGAAACACCTTTTGCACGTGCTGTAAGCGTATACTGTTTTACTAATTCATCTAACATCTGTCCGCGGACTGTGCGGATAACGCTGCAGGTTCCTGCCGTTCCAATAACAATTACAGGAATTACAAGGCGTTTTAAAAATTCACCGGTATATGCAAAACTGAATCCATTCGAAAGCATATCATCAGAAAAAAGACCGATTAACGGGTCGCCTGTCATCTTAAATGAAAGATACATAAGGACGATTGCCAAAAGGAAATTAGGCGTTGCAAGCCCTAAAAATCCGATAGCGCTAAAAATATAATCGCCTATAGAATATTGCTTTATAGCGCTGTAAATACCAATCGGTAAAGAAACCAGGTATGTAAACAGCATTGTTATTAATGAAATTGCAATAGTAAGTCCCATACGGCTGTTTATAATATCAATTACAGGACGTTCATATTCAAAAGAATAACCGAAATCACCATGCAGAAGAATGTTTTTCATCCATTTTGCGTATTGAACTATCCAGCTCTGATCCATTCCATACTGAGCACGAAGTTGTGCAGCAATTTCAGCTGTTACAATCTCACCTTCTGATTGCATGGTTGTAATATAACTGCTTACAAAGTCTCCAGGCGGCAGCTGAATAATGAAAAATACGACCATAGAGATGATAAACACAGTAGGAATCATAATAAGTATGCGTTTCCCTATATATTTAAGCATAGTGTTCCGCTCCAAAAGTTTTACATTGATTTGTAAAGATTTACAAAGAAGGCGGCATCGCAATGTTTTTGCTGTAACATCACATCTGATTTACAGATGCGATGCCGCCGTTTATTTTTACTTACCTGTCTTTATCCAGGAGTTTTCTATGTGTGCAATACCAAGGTCACGGTACTCTTCACACCAGATTAAAGTATCCGGAATATTCTGAAGTCTGTTTGACTTAATTACAAGTTTTGGAGCAGAGCGACAGAAACCGATTTCCCACTGATATTTCTTGTGGATATTGATAATATCAAGGGCTCCTTTTTCTACATCTGCAACATTTGTAGCACCTTTGATTTTGTCATAAATATCCATCAAAGCTTTTACTTCAGCAGGCGGTTCTACACCACTCTTTCCGCTTGTTGCATACCATTCACCATAAGCACCAGCCCATGGAGCATAGTTCTGTGTTGGAACAACAGTGTTAGAACGCAATGCAGGGTTGAATGTAACGATTCCGTTCATTGGTCCAACCAATACAGTGTGGTCGTTAGCATTGATTTTTTCTGTCATCAAATCGCGGCTGTATGTTTTTACAGTTGTACCGATTCCCAATGCACCCCAGAATTTTGAAAGCAATTCTGCTGTTCTTTCACACTGACGGATATCTTCAAGTTCTGTAAGCTGAAGTTCAAGAACTACAGGAGTTCCATCAGAGAATACGCGCTTTCCAGCTCCATTTCTCTTAATTCCGCAGCCGTCAAGAAGTTTTTCAGCCTTCTTAACATCGTATTCAGCCCACTGTTCTGTCCATTTTTTATCATATCCGAGCATTCCTTCCTGAACTGCTGACTGGCTTGGTTCTGTAAGACCATCCATTACAAGTTCTGCAATTTCCTTGCGGTCTACGGAAATAGACATTGCCTGACGGAAGTTAATGTTCTGGAAAAGTTTTCTATATTTTGGATCTTTGATTGTCTGGTTAAAATGAACTGTTGTAGAGCGTTCTGCCCATGCAGTTGTTCCCCATGCACAAACCTTGTAATCACCAATTCTTTCGTTTTCCTTAAGAACTGTAAAGTCTGCAAGGTTCAATGCACCAAAGTCAACTTCTTTTGCCATTACTTTAAGAAGTTCCTGTGAATAGTCAGAAACTTTAACAAAGCTCAATGTGTCAATATAAGGAAGCTGGCGACCGTCTTTGTCGACCTTCCAATAGTATGGATTGCGTTCCATTGTAAAGATTCCGTCTTCAATGTCGTTTTTAGCAACCCACGCACGCAATGTTGGACGACCAACGATTGGCCAGTAATAATATCCTGTATTTTTTCCCATTGCCTTTACATCAGAATAGCCAAGTTCTTTTGCTTTTGCCTTTGCAGCTTCTTCACCGATAAATGCCGGAAGAATCTTTTCATAATAATGCTTTGGAGCAAAGAACCATTTTGCATCGTTTGCAAGTGCTTCAAGGAAAGTAGCATTTGTGTGTTTGAATGAAACTTTTACTGTATACTTATCAACAGCTTCTACTGTACAAGGTTCCTTTTTGCCTGTTACAGGATCTGTAGAAAAGAAACAGTTATAAAGTGATTTTCCAAAAGTTTTTGGAACACACATATCATTATAATAGAAAACAACATCATCAGAAGTAAAAGGAACTCCGTCTGACCATTTCATTCCTTTACGCAGATAAATTGTATAAACTTTTCCGTCAGGAGAAATATCATATCCTTTTGCAACGTTCGGTTCGATTGTACCGTCAAGTTTAAAGCGGAATAAAGGCTCTTCTGTAAGTTTACCAACCTTCCATTTTGAATCTCCACCGTAAGATGTAAGGCGCATTGTTCCGCCATAAACACCTGGTTTTTCCATTGGCGAAACCATTGCTTCTCCAGCAGGTGGCACACGCTGATCAAGAGGCGGAAGCTTTCCGGCCTTTACCAGAGCGGTAAGAGATGGTGCTTCTTTAGCAGAAGATGAAACAGTCTTGGCAGCAGCAGAAGTATCTGCCTGCCCTGCAGCAAAAACAATTCCTGCACCAAGAAGAAGTGCCGATACAGTTGAAATAATTCGCTGTACGTTTGTTTTTTTCATAAAAGTCCTCCTTATTAGACTTTCCGTTTGTATTTCAATCCGGCTTAAAATCCCTGTCAGCACTTACAAAAGCCATACAGAAACAATTTCAAGCCACTTATATGATATGAGCTTATTTACTGCTCCTTCATAACCTCAATCAAATAAAGCATTGCCAAAGCCTGACCGTAAGGCATAGACTTTAACGGGATGCTTTTATAAAAATCCTTACTTTCACGCCCCATCGGCGTTCCGTAAGAAACATTTCCTACAATTCCATTTTTATCTATATTTTCAAGAACAGCAGAAAGAGCTTTTTCTGCACAGATTTTATAAGAACTTTCTATCAACCCCATATGAATTGCATGTAAAATTCCCCAGGCAAATCCACAGGTTGCAGAAGTTTCTTTATAAGATGAATTATCATCAACCAAAGTGTGCCACATTCCGTCAGAATCCTGAAACTTTGCAAGAGTTTCTACCTGACGCTTCAACAATTCAATAAGGTAACGCTTTTCTGCAAAAGAACAATCATCTCCGGCAATAGAAAGGAATTCAGGAATTGCCGCAGTCACCCAGCAGTTTCCCCTGCCCCAGAAAGCACCTGCAAAATTATTATTTTTCAAAAAAGTCCAGCCGTGATACCACAACCCTGTTTTTCTGTCTGCAAGATATTTTGCATGAAGAAGAAACTGATAAATTGCTTCCTGAACATACTCTTTTTTATCGCTCAATTTTCCAAACTTTGCTAAAAAGAGCACCGTCATAAAAAGGGTATCATCCCAAAGTTCCTGTTCATTCAACGAATCAGAAGTTATATGCTGAAATCCGCCTTCTTTTGTACGCGGAAAATCTTTCATAATCCATTCTGCCCATTCGGCACAAACATCAAGATATTTTTTCTCGCCGCTGTATTCGGCAAGAAAGCACATAGGAAGAAGCGGCGTAACAGTATTTACATTTTTTCCGGGAAGCCCGATTTTTAACTGACGCTCATAATATTCCTTAAGGATGTTCAGATAATTTTCGTTTTTAGTAAATTCAAAATATTTCCAGAAGCCGAAAAGTCCGACGCCCTGAGTCCATTCCCAGAACTGATATTTTTTTATTTCATCTTCAGGGACATTTTTCTTGCGCATGTTTTCAAGAAAGATTACATCGTCTTCGTAAAGCACCTTCTTAAAACTTTCAGAAAGAAGCTCAAATTTTCCCTTAATTTCCGTCAATCTAGTGTTCATGGAATTCAGTATAAAAGTGAATTTCATAAAAACAACGCACATATTGCCGACTTTTTAAAATAACATTGCATATCTTGCGAAAAAACAAGAAATTTTACTACTCATTAAACATACGAAGCCGTTCACCGTCATTAGGCGACTGCCGGTATTCAGAAGGAGAGATTTTACAGAATTTATTAAATGTCCTGTTAAACTGAGAAAAACTTGTAAATCCGCAGCTTTCAGCAATGTCTGTAATTTTCCGCTGTGTATAAAGCAAAAGCTGCTGAACATTTCTTATCCGCGTCATCTGAACATAATTTACAACCGTAAAACCCGTAACCTTTTTAAACAGATGAGAAAGATAATACGGACTTATATTAAACTGTTCAGAAAGAAATTCCAGCGTAATCGGCTGCTGATAATGTTCGTGAATCCAGCTTGTTATCGTATACATACGGAATTCATTTGTATCAGGCTTAATATCCATCTTGTAGATATTGCGTTTTGATTCACTGTAAAGAGTATATAAAAATTCCGTAAACTTTGCATTTATGGAAACATCACGAACAGCTACAGTATTCTTGCCCAGCATAAAAATTTCATTCAGCATAGAAAAAAGCTTTTTCTGAAGATTAGGAGAAAACCTATAAACCGGTTCCTGTACATTAAATATAGAAAAAATCCTTTCCATTGAATTTTTTAACGGGCCAAAATCAAGAGGAATATTAAAATCAATGATTATGCGCTTTCTCGGTGGTCCCGGAGGGTATTCACTTTTATGCAAAAGTGCAGGCCGCAGCAAAACCATATCGTACATTTTTAAGGGATAATATTTTCCATCTATAATATGAGACGCCTTTGTATCTAATAGAATAAAAATCTCATAAAAAGGATGAAAATGCTGGAATTCCATGTTGATGGCATAACTTCGCTCATCGTAGTCAAAATAATAAAAAAGACTATCGGTTTCTTTATTCACGCGGATTGAATAAGACTGTTCATAAAGAATTTCCTGAGAAAAATCCATCCGCTACAGTTTAGCACAAATATGTTTTTTTATCCGCATTTTTCTTGACTTTTATATGAACTAAACATAAACTAAAAACTATGGATCTAAGAACTGTTTTAACAACTGATACGGTAAATCTTCACCTTAAGGGAAGTACCAAAGAAGAAATTATTAATGAAATGCTGGACATTCTCGTAAAAGCTGGAAAAGTAACAGATAAGAATGCTGCTCTTGAATGTGTATTAGATCGTGAACGCAAGATGTCTACAGGCATGAAACACGGAATCGCAATTCCTCACGGAAAGACTGATACAGTAACAGATTTGGTTGCATGCATCGGAATTTCAGACAAGCCTGTTGATTTTGATTCACTGGATCAGGAGCCATGTCGTATTTTTATTATGACCCTTTCACCAGTTAACAAAACAGGTCCACACTTACAGTTCCTTGCTGAAGTAAGCCTTTTATTCAAGAGTGCTGAAAAACGTCAGCAGATTCTTAATACACAGGATAAAGCTGAAGTTATTAAGATTTTAACAGAATAGTTTCTTCGCTATTTTAGGCAGAGGCTGTCGGGGAATTCTTTAATTCCACTGGGCAGCCTTTTTCTGTTTTAAAATACAAAACCACACCTGTAAAACCCGCACCTGAAGCAAAGCAAAAAATACGCCACCTCGGTTGCATAGATTTTATATACTGTGTTTGCCCTGGTGCACAAGCCTATTCAACTTTTCATTCAAAAGTGATAATATACCTTCTATAAAAAGTTTGAGGTTTCTATGAAGATACAGGCAGAATTTTCAGCAAAAAATAATAAACTTTACAAGTTATCAGACGGTTCAGAAGTTTCACTTGAATCCGTTGTAAATGCCGATTCACCTTTTGATGCAGGCACAAAATTTGAACAGGGTAAAATCACTTGCGT
>JAEEWW010000155.1 GCA_016287815.1 Treponema sp.
GTTTAACCTGCATTTCAAACGCAATAATTTACGGTTCGATAAAACCTGCCGAAGCAGACGGTTTAATTTATGACAGGCGGTCCCAGCATAGGATTCAGCGCGCAACCCCTGAATACCAGCTGTTTTGCGAAGGCGTAAAACAACTTTATAAGGATACTGATTATCCTTTTGCTTTTACGCTCCAGGAAGAAATTCTTGCTGACACCCGCTACATGGAAATTCTTGCTTCTTATCCAAGTCTTTTAAATGCCGCAAAATACAGTCTTGTTCTTGCAGGAAACATTCCGCAGAACGGTCTTAAAGATTTACTTGAAGAATGTTTTGGAGTCCTTGTAAATCAGACAAAAAATGAATTCCGCCTTTATTATAACTTCCCGAAGCCGGATTTTAGTTTTGGCGAGCGCGAAGTAAAAGTTCAGATTGAACACAAATTTGCAATTGACACCAGATCAAAATCGGTTGACGGTTTGCCGCCGCTTCTTATTCCAACCAAGGAGTTTTTTGACCCAGTTCAGTATTGGCTGCCTTCACCTGCACAGAACAGCAGGGAACTTGTTATTTTTAATGCCATTATCTATGAACTTGAAAATCGTCTTTTAAATGAAATAAAAAACACAGACGACAAGGTGATTCTTGAGGTTAAACCTGCAACCGCTGAAATTCAAGCCGCGGTAATTACTTTTTCAAATGTTCAAAGAACCGGTGTAATCGACGAGCTTTACCAAAAAACTGTTCAGAATGCCTTGAATCCCGAACAGGCCGAAAGTATTGTAACGCAGATAAAAAACCGATGGATTTTAAAATCACTTTTGAAAACTCAGACAAACCGCGGCATTGCGCTTCTTATGCGGACCGGCCTTGAAGAAGGAAATATTGCTGAGTTTGCAGATGAAAGAGCGGACATAGATCAGGCGGATAGTGTAACGATCAGCGCAGACAATGAAAACAAGGGTGCGGATACTGATATTCAGGCCGCAAAGCGTTACATAAAAGAATATGAAATTATTTCTTCTGCCACTGCACAGGATTTTTTGAGTGTTGCACAAAAATATTTATTGGAAAAGCCGCCGCTTAGAATTTATTCAAAAGATTCTAAAAAGTAACTTTTAAAAGAAGGGTTTTTGCTTTGAAATTTGTGTACCCGATTCTGTAATAATTTGCCAGACAGGAAAATCATGTTCATCATGCGGAACTGATGCTACAAGCTGAAAATCAAAGCAAAAACCAAACAGAGGAAAATCTATGGCATTGCCTGTTCGTGCTAAATAACGGTCGTAATATCCTTTGCCTCTTCCAAGTCTGAAACCTGTTTTATCAAAAGCCAGCCCGGGCAACAAAGCAACTGTAGTTTTTTTGCATAAAAAATCAGGAGAGATTTTTTCAAGAAAATCCGCAGGTTCTAAAATACTAAAAGAGCCTTTAATCAGTTGATTTTCAAGAGGAAGTTCGTTTTTCAAAAGAAAAAAATCCATTTCGGTTGCAGAAATTACACGCGGAACTGCAACCGTTTTTTTTTGCAACAAGGCAGTTTTTAATATCAAATCAGTATTTATTTCATCATTTAAGGAAATAAAGCAAAGCAGAAGTTCACAGTTTTTATATTCTTCCGTATTCAAAAAATTGAGGCAGGCTGCTTCTGATTTTTCTTTAAATTCTGCTGAAGGTTTTGAAAAATCATTAAGCTTCTGCTTAATTTCAAGGCGAAGCATTTTTTTACGGGCTTTAATTTCTGATTCATCCATTTTTTTAGAATACCGCAGAAATAGAAAAAACTTCAATCAGAAAAATAGATTTTTCGCTAAATCTGGTATTGACAAAAAAAATCATTTTCTATATATTTACACTCACATTCTAACGAATGATGCTTGCTTAGCTCAGCTGGTAGAGCAATGGACTGTTAATCCATGTGTCGCAGGTTCAAAACCTGCAGCAGGCGCTTAAAAGGACACTTCAATCGAGTGTCCTTTTTTATTTTAAATCGATAATTCTTTTTTTTATAAACATGTTGGTTTTGAAGCGGAGAGGCCGCGCGCATGCGATAGCGTACATGGATGTACGCGGCAGGCCTCGGAGCCGGCCTGTAAGGAGTACACACGATGTGTGCGAGTGGAAGGCAAAACCTGCAGCAGGCAAGGACTTGCAGTTAGCACCCGGCTTTGGCTAAAAGGCCAGACTGTGTCCTAAAAAAATCGGCATATGAAAATTTGAAAATCGATTTTTTGGGATTATAGTAGTACATATATGGGTGCTACAAATTTTCCGTTAATTTACACAAATGAAAACTGCGTGGGCTGCAATAAATGTCTTTCTGTCTGTAATACGATAGGGGCTTGTGTTGCGTCCTTGCCAGATGATTCCGGAAAATACAGGGTAACGGTAGATCCAGCAAAATGTATTGCCTGCGGAGAATGTGTAAAAGCATGTGAGCATGATGCCAGAAAATTCAGCGATGACACAGAAAATTTCTTTAATGACCTTAAGCGCGGAGAAAAAATTTCCGTTCTGCTTGCACCGGCATTTAAGGCAAACTATCCGGATGAATACGCAAAAGTTCTGGGCGGTTTAAAAGCACTTGGCGTAGAGCATCTTATCAGCGTTTCTTTTGGAGCAGATATAACAACCTGGGGATATATAAATTATATAAATAAATATGGTTTTAAAGGCGGAATTTCGCAGCCTTGTCCTGTTGTAGTAAATTATATAGAAAAATATCAGCCGCAGTTGATTAA
>JAEEWW010000064.1 GCA_016287815.1 Treponema sp.
CTCGGCTGTAAAGCACCTGCAAGGTGCGCGAGACCGCCAAGGGCGGTCGAAGTCGGATACCTATTACCTTGCACTGTGCTTAACAGCCGAGTCTTTTCTGGTAGCCAACGCAGTTTTCGTTTCTTTTGGAAAAACACATTGTTTCTTACGGTAAAACAAACTGTTTCACCGTGAAAAACACTTTGTTTCATACGATGAAACAGACTGTTTCTCACGGTGAAACACTGTGTTTCAAAGTGGAAATTATTTTTGAAACACTTTTAAAAATTATATTCTTCGGAAAAGCGATTATATTCCTGTTCTTGTGTAATTCCATGTTTTTGGAAAATCCGTTTTATTTCTGCCTGTTCTTCGGGGGTGACAGGAAGTTCTTCTCTGTAAAATCTATAATATTTTGTACGGCCAAAATATTTAATCAGTTCTGATTTGATTGCTCTTGCTGAATCATAAGGAATAGAAGAGAAAATGTTTTTGATTCCCCAGGCCATGCGTATTTTCTGTGATGAAGCAAAATAATTACAGTTTGAGTCTGTTGTTGTGTATCTTTTGGGATTTACAATGCGGATTGTATCATTATCTGAAAGATGTTTTTTATAGAAGATATTTCTTAAACATTCATTTGCTTTTGGACATGAGTCGTTCTGACAGAAAGTATAATAATCTGGTAATTCTTTTTTCATAATTATATTTTACGGCAATATGTCAAAAAAGCCAGCAAAACATCTTGTTTGTATAATTATGCGAAAAAATTAAAAAAAATAACTATTTATTCTATTTTTATGCTTTTCAGCCTAGACTAATTGCGCTTTGTAATGATATTTTAACCATAATTATGTTTCGTCGCACAGGCGAATCGAAGTTAAAAAGGGGGATGTATTAGATTATGATTACAAATGGTTTTACCTACGTTGCTGTTCTGCTTTTTATGGCAGCAGTTTTGGTTACTTTGGAAAAGAAAACACACTGGAAGTTTTTTGACGTTATTCCGGCAGTTGTATGTGTTTATCTGGTTGCAATGTTGCTTTGTACCCTTAAGGTTTGGGATATGAAGGCTACAAAACCTGCTTACAGTGCATTAAAGAATCCTTTCACTTATGCAATGGTTTTTGCAATGCTTTTGCGCTGCGATATCCGCAAGGTAATTAAGCTTGGTCCAAAAATGCTTATCGGATTCTTTTCTGCTTCAATCACAATTATGATTGGATTTATTGTTGCCTATTTACTGATGAAAGGCGTTATTGGCGCTGATTCATGGAAAGGCTTGAGCGCATTGTGCGGAAGCTGGCTCGGTGGTTCCGGCAACATGGTTGCAGTTCAGGCAGCTCTTGATATCGGCGAAAAAGACATGGGCTATGCCCTTGTAATAGATTCAATTGACTATTCTTTATGGGTTGTATTCCTTTTGTGGGCAATTCAGCTTGCTCCAAAATTTAACTTGTGGACAAAGGCTGATACAAAAACTCTTGATGAAGTTTCTAACCGCCTTGCAGAAGAAGCAAAATCTAATACAGCAGTTCCAACTTTCCAGACAATGCTTCTTTTAATAGGACTTTCTTTGCTGGTTTCTTCAATCGGACAGAATGTCGGAGCTTCTTTGAACAAGGCTCTTCCGATGCTTGATAAAGCAACATGGACAGTTTTGTTTATTACCTGTCTTGGCTTGATTGGTGCAGTTACTCCTCTTGGAAAGGTTGCAGGCTCTCAGGAAGTTTCTAACCTTCTTTTGTACAGCGTAATTGCATTGCTTGCTTCCCGTGCAAGTCTTCTTGAACTGGCAGATGCTCCTGCATGGATTTTGACAGGATTTATCATTCTTGCAATTCACGCTGTTCTTATGCTTATCCTCTGCAAGACTCTTAAAATTGACCTGTTTACAGGTGCTGTAGCTTCTCTTGCAAACATCGGAGGAACAGCTTCTGCTCCAGTTCTTGCAGGTTCTTATTCAGGCTCACTTGTTCCTGTTGGAATCCTTATGGCTTTGCTTGGCTACGTAATTGGAACTCCATGCGGAATTATGGTCGGCCACATAATGCAGGCTTTGGCCGGCTGATTTGATTTGCTGATTTAATTTATAGAGGTAAAAATATGAAAATTACTGAAGTTCGTCTTGCAAAAATTTCTGTTCCGCTTCGCGTTCCGTTTAAAACTGCCCTGCGCACGGTAAACAGCGTAGAAGATGTTATTGTTGAAATCCGCACGGATGTGGGTGCTTTAGGTTATGGCGAAGCGCCTCCTACTGGTGTTATTACTGGTGATACGACAGGCGCAATTATCGGTGCAATAAATGACCATATTGCAAAAAACATAATCGGAATGGAAATTGACAATCTTGAAGACGTACTTCAGAAAATTCAAAAATCAATTGTACATAATTCCAGTGCAAAGGCGGCTGTTGATATGGCCGTCTGGGATTTGTACGGACAGCTTTATAAAATTCCTGTTTACAAGCTTTTAGGCGGAGCAAGAAAACAGATTGTAACTGACATAACAATCAGCGTTAATGAGCCGGAACAGATGGCACATGATGCAATTGATGCAATTAAGCGCGGCTACGATTGCCTTAAAGTAAAGGTTGGTGCTAATCCGGATCTGGATGTTTCCCGACTTGCCGCAGTACGTAAAGCTGTTGGCGATGATGTTCTTATAAGAATTGATGCAAACCAGGCTTGGAGCCCAAAACAGGCTGTTCGCATTTTAAACCAGATGCAGGAAAAAGGGCTTAAACTTGAACTTGTAGAACAGCCTGTAAAGGCCGCTGATATTGAAGGTTTAAAATTCGTAACGGAAAACAGCTATGTTCCTGTTCTTGCCGATGAAAGCGTATTCAGTCCGGAAGATGCCATGAAAATCATGCAGAACCATGCGGCTGATTATGTAAACATTAAGCTTATGAAGTGCGGCGGTTTATACAATGCATTAAAAATCATTTCTGCAGCCGAAGTATATGGAATTGAATGTATGCTTGGCTGTATGCTTGAAGCAAAAGTCAGTGTAAATGCCGCTGTTCACCTTGCCTGTGCAAAAAAGATAATCACTAAAATTGATTTGGACGGACCTGTTTTGTGCAGCGAAGATCCGATTATAGGCGGTGCTGTATTTGATGAAAAAAATATCACTGTCAGTGATGAACCGGGATTAGGCATTAAAGGTTTTGAAAAAGGGACATTAAAATACCTTTAAAATAAACACCTGAACGGCTTGTTTGACGGGTTTGGTCACTTGTTCTAACGTAAAAACTGATATAAACTCAAGTTATGGATAAACAGGTTTTATTAGAGTTATTCGGATATCTGGGGTCGTTTCTTGTAATTGTTTCCATGCTGATGACCTCAGTTGTAAAGCTCAGGATTATCAACACGGTTGGAAGCGTAATTTTCTGCATCTATGCACTTTGTATTCATTCTTATCCTACGGCCGCAATGCAGGTTTGCCTTATAGCAATAAATCTTTTCAGCCTTTACAAGTTAAATAACACTAAAAAAGAGTATGTTGCTGTCAGCGTAAAATCAAATGATGGTTTTATTTCTTATTTCTTAAACGAAAATAGCAGCGATATAAAGAATTTCTTTCCGGATTTTTCCATGCCTGAAGATAATGACAGGGTTTACCTTATTATGTGTTCCGGAGTTCCGGCAGGTATTTTTTCTGCCAGCGCAGCCGGTATTAGTGAATCCGGAAGTGCAGATGCATTAGCTGTAAAGATTGATTATACGATTCCTGCTTACCGCGATTGTTCTGCCGGAAAATATATGCTTTCATATTTAAAAGCGCAGGGTGTAAAAAAACTTACAGCAAATACAAAAGTCCCGTCGCATGCAAAATATCTTTCTAAAATGGGATTTTGCTTAAATAGTGCAAATAATATGTACGAAAAAAATCTTATATAGCCGGTGCAGTTAAAAAAGGGGGTAAAGATGAACTTAAAAAACAAATTCGATGAAAATTTTCTTCTTACAAATGAAACAGGAAAGGAACTTTATAATAAATATGCCAAAGACCTTCCTATTATAGATTACCATTGCCATCTTTCGGCAAAGGCTTTATATGAAAATAAAGAATTTGAAGATTTAGGCGAACTCTGGCTTTCCGGCGACCATTACAAGTGGCGTGCAATGAGAACATTCGGTATAGATGAAAAATTTATAACTGGTGATGCATCTTACCATGAAAAGTTTCTTGCCTATGCAAAAATAATGCCTGAATTAATCGGAAATCCTTTATATATCTGGTCTGCACTGGAACTGAAAAGATATTTTGATATAGACGAGCCTTTGTGTGAAGAAAGTGCTGAACGCATTTATGAGCAGACAAAAAAACTGATTAAAGAAAAACACATGACTCCACGCTATATTCTTGAAGTGTCAAAGGTTGAAGTTGCAAGTACAACAGAAGACCCGATTGATTCTATGGAATATCATCAGAAGATGGCTAGCGATTCTTCATTTAATGTAAAAGTCCTTTCTGCCTATCGTCCTGACCGTGCATTCTATTGTGAACGTCCGGGCTTTGCAGATTATATTCCTGTTCTTGAAAAACTGAGCGGAATAAAGATTGATTCTTTTGAAATGCTTTTCATGGCTTTGGAAAAACGCCTTTTAGACTTTAAGGCAACCGGTACAATGATTGCCGATGCCGGAATAGAAGATTTTGTATGGGCTGATTATACAGACCGTGAAATAGAAAGAATATTTACCCGTGCCATGAAGCAGATGACATTATCCGAAGAAGAAATTGCAAAATACAGAAGTGCATTTATTGTTCAGTGCGGAAAAATGTATTACCGCAATGATTTTGTAATGCAGCTGCATATTGGAACATATCAGGGAGCAAATAAAAGTAAGGAAAAATCTATAGGCGTTTCCTGCGGTTTTGACTGTACAGATGATTCTACTGCAATCAAAAGTGTGGGCGGAATCCTTAACAAGCTTACAAAAGAAGATTGCCTTCCAAAAACAATTTTATATACTCTTGATCCGGCTAAAACAGAACTTTATGCAGTTCTTGCCGCAGGTTTCTGCGATTCTGGAACGCGCGCAAAGGTTCAGCTTGGAGCTCCATGGTGGTTTAACGATCAGCCGTACGGCATAAAAAGACAGCTTGAATCTGCGGCTCAGCTTTATCCTGTTTCTTTGTCTGTAGGAATGCTTACGGACAGCCGCAGTTTTTTAAGCTACCCGCGGCATGAAGTATACAGACGCGTTTTCTGCGATTACATAGGTTCTTTGTGTGAACGCGGAGAATATTTTTCTTCAGAAGAATCCCTGAAGAAAATTATACAGAATGTCTGCTACTACAACGCCAAAGAGTTTTTTGGACTTTAATCGGCGCGTATAAGTCACACCATGGAAGACACTGAAATAACAAAGATTTATCTGTTATTTCAGTGTCTTTTTTGTTATTATTAATCTTATGTCCACAATTAAAAAATTAACTTCCGGTATGCCAAAAAAGGTAGTTCTTTTTACGCTTATAACGCCTTTTGCAATGACCGGCGAAGTCATAATGGAAGTTATGATTCCGCTGTATATGGCAAATATAATTGATATCGGAATTGTAAATCACGATTTACCATATGTCCTTAAAACGGGCATAACAATGATTTTGTTTTCCTGCTTTTCTTTTATTTCCGGTATGGTCGGCGCACGTTTAACGGCCATAGCTTCCCAGGGCTTTGCCAAAAATCTTAGGGCAAGACTTTTTCATTCTGTACAAAACTTTTCATTTTCAAACATAGATCATTTTTCTTCCGGCTCGCTTGTAACGCGGCTTACAACTGATGTGACAAATGTTATGAATCTGTACCAGCAGATAATACGCACTTTTATCAGAAGCCCGATGATGATTTTTTCCGGAGTTTTTCTGGCCTGTTCGATAAACTTAAGGCTTGCCGTTTACCTGATTGCCCTTATTCCTGTTCTGGGCTTTATACTTATAGCAATTGCCTTGACAGCTTATCCGCGGTTTAAGCTGATGCTTCGTCATTATGATAAACTTAATACGCTTGTTCAGGAAAACCTTACAGGAATCCGGCTGGTAAAATCATTTGTCCGTCAGGATTTTGAAAATAAGAATTTTGAAAAACTTGCCGCAGATTTCAGGAATGCCCAGCTTCGTGCTGAAAAAATCGTAATTTTAAATATGCCTGTAATGAGAATCTGCGTATATATGTGCGTTTCTGCCGTTATGTGGAGTGGCGGCATAATGGCAATTTACGGTGGAATTCAGGTTGGAAAACTTGTAAGCCTTATAACTTATGTAATCCGGGTTTTAACTTCTTTAATGATGTTAAGTATGGTTTTTGTAGGGTTTATCCTTTCAAGAGCATCAATCGAGCGAATAGTTGAAGTTCTTGATGAAGAGCCTTCCATAAAATCGAAAGACGGTATAGCAGAATGCTGTGGCATTCAAGAAAATTCCGCTGTGGCGGACGCTCCTGCCGTGGCCCTGCAGCCCCGGCAAAACTCGCAGACGCGGCAGGCTGTGCAAACTTCGCAGGGGGAATGCGGTGTCGGGCACCTGCAAACTCCGCCTGAAAAGGCAATTGACGGAAAAATAGAATTTGATGATGTTTATTTTTCTTATTCATCGGGTAAAAATGCACGTTATTCAATAAAAGGCGTGTCATTAAACATTCCTTCGGGACAGTTTACGGGAATTATCGGTGGAACAGGCTGTGGAAAATCAACTTTAATTCAGTTGATTCCACGCCTTTACGATGTTACTTCCGGTTCTGTAAAAGTTTCAGGAATAAACGTAAAAGACTATGACCTTAAAACACTCCGTGATAAGGTAAGCGTGGTTCTTCAAAAAAACGTATTGTTTTCAGGAACAATCAGGGAAAACTTAAAATGGGGAAATCCCTGTGCGTCTGATAAAGAACTTGAAGAAGCCTGCCGCGCTGCCGATGCCCATAATTTTATTATGTCACTGCCGCAAGGGTATGATACTGTTTTAGAGCAGGGGGGAGTAAATCTTTCGGGCGGACAGAGACAGCGTGTTTGTATTGCCCGTGCGCTTTTAAAAAAGCCTGCAATTCTTATTCTTGACGACAGTACAAGTGCCGTAGATACTGCTACTGAAAAACGAATCCGCACGGCCCTTCGTTCTTATCTTCCGGATTCTACGATTATTGTAATTGCCCAGCGCATAACTTCCGTTCAGAATGCGGACTGCATATATGTTCTGGATAACGGAAAAATAAGTGCCAGCGGTACACATGAAACCCTTCTAAAAACAAGTTCTGTTTATCAGGAAGTTTATGAATCCCAGCAGTATGGTTCCGGTGATGCTGATATAGTGGAGGAAAACTGATGCCACCTGTTAGAAGTCATGCAGGCGCAAAGCCTAAGAACGCCAGAAAAACAATTTCAAGGCTTTTATCTTATCTTGCAAAATACAAATTCCGCTGGATTCTGGTTTTTGTCTGTGTAGTGCTTTCCGTAACGGCCGATGTCGCTTCTTCGTACATTATAAAGCCTGTAATAAATGACTACATTGTTCCGTTAATCGGTAAAGAAAATCCTGATTTTACTAAATTTACCTTTCTGTTATTCAAGATGCTTGCGCTGTTTGCATTTGCAAGTTTTGCAAGCTGGATGAATGCCAGAATAATGATTTCCATTGCAACTTCAACATTGTATGAAATCCGTGTTTCTCTGTTTAAAAAGATTCAGACTCTTCCTGTACGCTATTATGATTCAAGAACACACGGTTCAATAATGTCTCTTTTTACAAATGATACCGATGCCCTTCGAGACATGCTTAGCATGACGGTTCCTCAGATGCTTTCTTCAACGTTGACCGTCACTGCTATCTTCATAATGATGATTGTGTTAAGTCCTGTTTTTACCGTTTTAGTTTTTGTAACAATCTTTTTAATCATGGTGGTTGTAAGAAAAATCGGTACAAAAAGTTCACAGGCTTTCAGGGCACAGCAGGCAAATATCGGTGCATTGAACGGCTATATTGAAGAAATGATAAGCGGGCAGAAAGTAATAAAGGTGTTTAACCACGAAAGTGCCTGCGAAGAAGAATTTGCAACTCTTAATGCACAGCTTTGTAAATCTGGAACATCGGCAAATACCTTTGCATTTATTTTAGGGCCGCTGATGAATAATTTTTCGCACTTTCAATATGCGCTTGTTTCGCTTTTTGGCGGAATTCTTGTAATAACCGGACACTGCGATGTAGGAACGGTTGCAGCGTTCCTGCAATATACACGTGCTTTTGCCCAGCCTGTTTCAATGGTAAGCCAGCAGTTTAACAGCGTCTTAAATGCCCTTGCCGGTGCAGAACGCATTTTTGCAGCAATCGATGAGCAGAGTGAATCAGATGACGGAAAAATCACGCTTGTAAATGCTGTAACTGCAAAAGATTCTGACGGTAAGGAAATCCTTGTGGAAGCCTTTGCAAATACAGGCGTATGGGCATGGAAGAAAACAGACGGAACTTTAATACCGTTAAAAGGTGCTGTAACATTTGAACATGTTACATTCGGCTATGTAAAGGATAAAACTGTTCTGCATGACATTTCTTTCTATGCAAAACCTGGTCAGAAAATTGCCCTGGTCGGTTCAACCGGCAGCGGAAAAACAACTATAACAAATCTTCTTACAAGATTTTATGATCTGGAAGAAGGCTGCGGCACAATTCTTTATGACGGAATCCCTTTAAACCAGATTCGTAAATCTGATTTACGGCGTTCTTTAGGAATGGTTTTGCAGGATACGCATCTTTTTTCAGAAACAATCCGCGAAAATATCCGCTACGGAAAACTTGAAGCGGGCAATGTGCAGGTAGAAAAAGCTGCACGCCTTTCCAATGCAGAAGAGTTTATAGAAAATCTTCCTGAAGGTTACGATACAGAGCTTACGGGTGACGGCGCAAGTTTAAGCCAGGGACAGAGGCAGCTGCTTTCCATAGCGCGTGCGGCTGTTGCAGATCCGCCGCTTTTAATCCTGGACGAAGCTACAAGTTCAATAGATACAAGAACAGAAGCCCTTATCCAAAAAGGCATGGATCGCCTTATGGACGGACGTACGGTTTTAGTTATTGCCCACAGGCTTTCTACTGTTCGTGATGCAAACTGCATCCTTGTTCTGGAAAACGGACATATAATTGAGCGCGGAACCCATGAAGAACTTCTTGAACAGAAAGGTCAGTACTATAAACTTTATACAGGTTCGTTTTCGGAATAGTGAAAAAAAATATTTCATTTATTCAAAAAAGTGTTATACTATAATACGCTATGACAGAAGATTCAGAAATGCAGGATGGGATTTTACTTTCCCAGGACGAAATGGACAAGATTCTTTGCTCTGTTAAAGCGGAATCAAAAAAACAATCTACCCCGGAAGAAGTTTCTTTAGATTTATCTCAGGCAGAACTAGATGCACTTTTTGCAGCTCCCCGTGATCCTGCGATGCAGGTACCGCCAAAAGTAGAACGTCCAAAATCAATTTCTGTTGTTGCAGGCCGTGCAAAATGGACAAAAGACGAAATACAGAAATTCCTTGATGGAACTGATATGGTAATAGACGGCATTGAATCAAATCTTGTAGAAGTCCTTGCAGACGGTCATAGAATTGCAAAAGGTTTTTTAATAGAAAGCAACGGAAAGCGCATGGTAAAATTTTCGTCGGCTTGCGAATAAGGTTTTCAGACGACGGATAATTATTACGGAAAAATTTTGCGAACAGGTTTCAAGACGGCAAATTATTTATTTAGTATTTGTCATGCATGACAGGCGCATTATACTTTAATGTGTACGCGGCTAAAAGCGTACAAAGTAGATTCAGGTTTTGCTTTCCGGTTCTTTTAACGTAATCTATAAAATTATTTTCTTCTTCACTTTTTCACTAATTTTTGTTAATTTAAACTAATAAAGAGGTTTATGATGTGCGCAAAAACTAACGTTCCTATTACATTATTGGCTGGTTATCTTGGAGCAGGTAAAACAACACTCCTTAACCATATTCTTACAAACCAGCAGGGCTATAAAGTTGCCGTTATTGTTAATGATATCGGAGAAATTAACGTAGATGCAGATTTAATTGCAAAAGATGCCCAGATTACTGATTCAAGCAGTATTGTTCCGCTTACAAACGGCTGTATCTGCTGTACGCTAAAATCTGACATGGTAAATCAGATTGAAAAACTTATTAAAACAAAGAAGTTTGACTATATTTTGATTGAAGCCAGCGGAGTCTGCGAACCAATGCCTATTGCACAGGCTCTTTCTACAATTTCCGGAGGAAAAATTGACTGTGTTGTTTCTGTAGTTGATGCTATGCGTCTTGCAACAGAATTTGACGATGGAAATAAACTGCTTAATAAAGACATGCAGGAAGAAGATATTGAATCCCTTCTTGTTCAGCAGATTGAATTCTGCAATACCTTGATTATCAATAAAGTTGATTTGGTAAACGAAGAACAGCTTAAGAAAATCCGTTCAATCGTAAAGATTTTACAGCCAAATGCACGTGTTTTTGAAGCCGTAAAGGGAAACATAGACGTAAACAAAATCCTTGGAACAAATGAATTTGACTTTGAAAAAGTTTACGAAAGTGCAGGCTGGGTTTCAATCCTTAACAAAGACGATGATGACGACGATGAACATGAAGAGCATGAACATCATCACGACCATGACGAACACGAAGAACATGAACATCACGACCACGAAGAACACGAAGAACATGAACATCACGATCATGATGAACACGAGCATCATCACCACCATCATCATGAACACCGCCACGAAGGCGAAAGCGAAGATGAATACGGAATCGGCTCATTTGTTTACACACGCCGCCAGCCGTTTGACCGCAGAAAACTTGATGAATATGCAAGCCGCTGGCCAAAGAATATTATCCGCTGTAAGGGTGTAATCTGGTTTGCAGATGAACCGGATATGGCCTGGGTATTTGAAACTGCCGGCAGCCAGATTTCGGCAGGCTATTCAGGTTCATGGCTTGCAGTAGAAAATAAAGCTACACAGGAAAAAGTTCTTGCAAGCGATCCGAAAATGAAAAAGAACTGGGATCCTAAATACGGCGACCGCATGGTAAAACTTATTATCATCGGTACTCACCTTGACCATGAAAAGATTTCTAAGGAACTTGACGAACTTCTTGTTCCTGAAAACGAACTGGACAAGGTATTCCTTCTTCAGAAGATGTAAGCTAAACGCATTTCCTTACTATAAAAATGCGTTTGCCGTGATATTGACCGTAGTAAGAAAAATAAAGTAAACTATTTGCGCTGGGATGCCTTGGTTATAGATTCAAGGCATCCTTACGTGGATTTTTCTTTTTTAGATAATTTTTTATAAGAGGTATTACATGAATTGCGTAGCAATCGACAAAGTAATTGGTCGTGAAATCATTGATTCACGCGGTAACCCAACTGTAGAAGTTGACGTTATTCTTGAAAACGGCGTTATGGGCCGTGCAGCTGTTCCTTCTGGAGCTTCAACAGGTGAAAACGAAGCTTTGGAACTTCGCGACGGAGACAAAAATCGTTTCGGCGGAAAAGGTGTTCTTAAAGCTGTAGACAACGTAAACAAAATTATTGCTCCTGCACTCAAAGGTGACAATGTATTTGATCAGAGAGCAGTTGATATGAAGATGCTCGCTCTTGACGGAACTCCAACAAAGAGCAAGCTCGGTGCAAATGCAATTCTTGGTGTTTCTTTGGCAACAGCACAGGCTGCAGCTAAAGCATTGAACATGCCTCTTTACCGCTACATCGGCGGTGCAAATGCACACGTTCTTCCTGTTCCGATGATGAACATCATCAACGGTGGTGCACACTCAGATGCTCCAATCGCTTTCCAGGAATTCATGATTCGTCCGGTTGGCGCAAAAACAGAAAAAGAAGCAATCCGCATGGGTGCAGAAGTATTCCACGCACTTGCAAAACTTCTTAAAAAACGCGGCCTTTCAACAGCAGTAGGTGATGAAGGTGGTTTCGCTCCTAAGTTTGACGGAATCAACGATGCACTTGACAGCATCGTACAGGCAATCAAAGACGCTGGTTACAAACCTGGTGATGATGTAAAGATTGCTATGGACTGTGCTTCTTCAGAATTCTCTGTAGAAAAAGGCGGAAAATTCTACTACAACTACAAACAGCTTTCTAACGGAACTCCAAAGGATCCGAACGGAAAAGAACTTGATGCAGACGGACAGATTGCATACCTTGAAGAACTCATCACAAAATACCCGATTGATTCTATTGAAGACGGTATGGATGAAAACGACTGGGAAGGCTGGAAGAAACTTACAGCTAAAATCGGTGACCGCTGTCAGCTCGTTGGTGACGACTTGTTCGTAACAAACGTTAAGTTCCTTGAAAAAGGTATTAAATCAGGAGTTGCAAACTCAATCCTTATCAAAGTAAACCAGATTGGTTCTTTGACAGAAACTCTTGAAGCAATTGAAATGGCTCACCGCCATGGCTATACAACAGTAACTTCACACCGCTCAGGTGAAACAGAAGATACAACAATTGCAGATATCGCAGTTGCAACAAATTCAGGACAGATTAAGACAGGTTCTATGAGCCGCACAGACCGTATGGCAAAATACAACCAGCTTATCCGTATTGAAGAAGAACTTGGCGATACAGCAGTTTACGGCTATACAAAACTCCGCTAAGGAGTTTTGCTTTGCCAGGTAAGAATCCTGTCATTCCGGGCTTGCTCCGGAATCTCATACAGATATGCTGATTTTTCTCAGCATGTCTGCTAAAACATTCTTGCACTAATCAAGAATCCTGCTTTTCTTTATGAAGGGCAGGATTTTTTTTTATTAATTGTCTGAAATCTATAAAATCTGTAATACAATTATAGATTATGAGTAAATATAAAAGACCGCTTTTTAAAAGTATTTTTATCAGCTGTCTTATTATGGTTTTTGTATTAACTACAATTATCTCGTATATCGGATTTTCCTGGTTCAGATATGGTATGCTGTCCCAGTACAGGTCTTACACCGCCGATATTATAATGCTTGTTATACGGTATATTGATCTGGATGATATAGATAATTGTCTGGCTACTGGAATTGAATCTGAAAATTATAAAACTTTCATTAAATTTCTTGATAATCTTCGTCAAACCCATGGAGTAGACAGTATTGTTATTTCACGACCTGTAAAAGAAGGTGAGCAATATGAAGTAATAAATGTTGCAACTGGACTTAGCGAAAAACAGCGCACCGGAGAAGATACGCGGCCTGGAATTGAAGTTCCCGGGCTCGGTGATAAATTCGGTTATTTCTTTTCACCAGATTATTTACCTGTAATTTACAATAACTTTATTAACAATAATAAAATAGAATATACAAGTACGCCTTCTGCATTTGGCACCAGCTATGTAGCTTCCTATACAATCAGAGATAAAAGTGGAAATCCTTCTGTTTTCGTTACAACAGGAATTCCTTTGAATTTTCTTTCTTCGGTTATGTCAAATTATCTTGTTTCGGTAGTAGTAACGGCAGTAGTTCTGTGTGCTGCAGTAATTGTATTGCTGATGCTGTGGCTTAAGAGACGTATTATCCGGCCGTTGAATTCAATAGAAGATGCTGCTCATAATTTTGAAGTGCTTTGCCGTTCTGAAACGGATCCTGATAAAATTGTATTAAAAATCCCGGAAATAAAAACAGGAGATGAACTTGAAGCTCTGGCAGATACGCTTTCAAAAATGTCAGCTAACGTAAAAAAATATGTTGATGATCTGGTTAAATCTGCTGTAAAAATGAATCACCTTGAACATGATCTGGATCAGACCCAGAAGAAGGCAGAACAGCTTGAACAGGCTGCAAACAAAGATGCCTTAACTGGAATCCGCAACAAAGCAGCATATGATGAAGAAGTAAAAAAGGTTGTATGGGATTTGGAAAGCGGCAATAAGAAATTTGGCGTTGTAATGATAGACCTTAACTATCTTAAACGCATAAACGATACATTCGGACACGATAAAGGTAACATCGCGATTATAAGGCTTTGCAAACTTGTGTGTCTTGTATTCTCTCATTCACCTGTATTCAGAATTGGCGGAGATGAATTTGTTGTAATTCTTCGCAATAACGATTAC
Source organism: Treponema sp. (assembly GCA_016287815.1). Lineage (GTDB taxonomy): Bacteria > Spirochaetota > Spirochaetia > Treponematales > Treponemataceae > Treponema_D. Next base: position 14,096 of record JAEEWW010000064.1, read on the forward strand.
AAAAACGTTCAGTCGCTGGTTTCTGCTTTTAACGTTGAACTTTTAAAAATTGATCAGACTCCTGACCTTTCTCCGTGGGAAAAAACTTCCGCCGCATTAGGTTATGCTCTATTTGATGAAAGCGTTGATACAAGCTATGACAATGTATTCCGCCGTGCAGACAAGGCAATGTACGAGCGTAAAAAAGAAATGAAGGCCGTTAGGGAATAATTTTGTACGATATGGAGGAGCAATTCTAGTCTATGCGAAAATATAAGAATCCGCTTTCAAGAAATCTTTTTATAGGCTGTATTGCTCTTGTTTTTGTATTAAGCACGGTTATTACGCTTATAGGTTTTTATATATTCCGCAAAGGAATGTACGTTCAGTATGAATCTCATTTAGGGGATGTTGTAAAACTTGTTGAATCTTACGTAGATTTAGAAGATATAGATGCCTGTCTTGAAACTAATACAGAATCAGAAAAGTTTTCAAGTTTTGTTCATTTTGTTGACCGTATACAGGCAAGTTATTCTCTGGACAGTATCATTCTTTCTCGTCCTTTTATAAAAGACGGAAAATATGACATTATTTTTATCACTTCCGGCTATGTAGAAAGGCAGAGGAGGGGAGAGCAGATTTCAGCTTTTCCGCCTTTAAATCTTGGCGACATGATGGCAAAGTATTTTCCGCCGGGAGTTGTAGAAAGAATTTATAAGGATTTTGAAGTCGGACACGGAATGAAGTTTAATGAAACCCCGTATAGTACAGGAAAAGAAAAAGGGGTTAGTTA
>JAEEWW010000065.1 GCA_016287815.1 Treponema sp.
GCGGGGCAATCGTGGGGCTTACGCGCGACGTAAATAAAAACCACATAATCCGTGCAACGCTTGAATCCCTGTGCTATTTAACAAACGATGTTCTTGATGCAATGAAAAAAGATTCAGGAATCGAATTAAAAGCATTAAAGGTTGACGGAGGAGCCAGCAAAAACAATTTTTTAATGCAGACTCAGTCTGACATAATCAACGCACCTATTAACCGCCCTTGCTGCGTAGAAACAACTGCAATGGGAGCTTCATATCTTGCAGGGCTTGCAGTCGGCTTTTGGAAAGACAAGGAAGACGTTATTTCCAATCAGGCTGTTGATAAAACCTTTAAGCCTGAAATCAGCGAGGAAAAACGAAATAAAATGCTTTCCGGCTGGCACAAGGCGGTTAAATGCTCTTTTGACTGGGCAAAGGATGAATAAAATAGACCTGTCAAATGCGGGAGTAACCTTGTAAATAAAAATTAACGGTGCCGAAACAGTCTGTCCGGCACCATACAAAATTTTGAAAACAACGCCCCTTATTTTTCAAGGAATTTTTCGTTCAGTTTAACGTTAAAGTCTTTTGCAATTGCGCGAAGATTATCGTCAGTAATTGTCTGAGCGATTTTTCCGCCTGAGCAGGAAAGAGCTTTTACATAGATTTCTGCGGATTTTTCGATTGTATGCATTAATCCAAAGGTAATGTCAAAATCAGGACCGGAAACAAAAAGTCCGTGATGAGCCCAGACGGCAGCATCAAATTCTTTCATCAACTTACTTGTTGCAAGCGCAATTTCAGCTCCTCCCGGAACCATCCATTCAACAACACCAACGCCTGAAGGGAAAACAACAGGACATTCGGTTGCACTCTGCCATAAGGCACGGCTGAATGCCTTCGCCGTTAAAGGCAAAACATAGGTTAAGGCTATAAGATTTGCCGGATGAGCATGATAAATTACGCGGTATTCACCGTTTGTAGCTTCTTTTTTTACACTGTGATTTAAAAAGTGTGAAGGAAATTCACTTGTAGGACGGCCGCCTTTTTCAAGTCCCCAGACAATGCGGTAACTGTCGCCTTTGTCGTTAATTTCAACTATACAGATATTGTCCTGAGGAGCAAGAATTACATTGCGAAGGAACTTTCCGCTTCCTGTGCTGATAAAATATTCATTTTTAAGATTATCAGCCTGAACTCCCATAGAAACCCATTCACCTGGTGTTTTCTTAAAAAATGGCTTACATTCTGAAACTTCTTCAGCTTTCATGCGGTAAGTAAGGTTTCCGCCGTTTCTTTCATGCCAGCCCTGAAGCCAGCCGTCGTTACACATTCTTATGTAACCCTGAATGATTTCTGAATCTAAAATCGATTTCATATATACTCTCCCTGATAAGACGCATTAAATATTAACTAATGCCGCCTGTAATCAAATTTTTATTTATATTCTTTTAGTTCAAAGCTTTTTGCTATTGCATTTCGCGCTTCCTGCAAAGAATTAAATTCTTTTCCTGCAATAAACTGTACAATAAGATTTCCTAAGGCCGTACCTTCTGTAGGACCTGCAATAACAGGTAAACCAGAAGCTTTGCCTGTAAGTTCGTTTAAATAGCCGTCTTTACTTCCGCCTCCAACGATATTTACTGCATTATATGTTTTTCCGGTGAGAGAAGAAAGTTCTGCAATGCTTTTTTTATAGCTTTCTGCAAGACTTACATAAACGCATTTCATTATATCGCCCGGCTCTGAAAGTTTTATTCCATGAACTGCTTTACATTCATCAGCAATTTCAAAAACCATGTTTTCAGGAGCTAAGAAACGCTGCTTATTTATGTCAATTGCAATTTCAAAGCCGAATTTTGAAGCTCTGGCAAGATTTTCCAAATCCGCAAAAGAATATTTTTTATCCCAATTGCGTCTGCAATTCTGGATAATCCACAGGCCCATGATATTTTTTAAATATCTGTAACGGAAAAGATAGCCGCCTTCGTTTGTAAAATTAGCCTGTAAACTTTCGCGAGAAGTTACAGGGACTGAATTTTCAACTCCAATCAGACTCCAGGTTCCGCTTGAAATGTATACGGCATTATCATCACGTGCAGGAACTGCTAAAAAAGCACTGCCTGTATCATGGGTTGCAGGAAGAATAACAGTTGTCTGCAATCCTGTACGCTCAGCAATTTCCGGCAAAAGCTTTCCGACAATTTCGCCCGGAAGGCTTAAAGGACGCGCAAAAAGCCTTTCTGGAATTCCTGCCGGTTCAAGAACTTCCCTGCACCATTCATGCGTTCGCACATCGAGCATATTTGTTGTAGAAGCATTCGTATATTCATTTTTCATAATTCCTGTAAGCCTGTAATTTAGGTATTCGGGAATCATTAAAAAATCAACAGCTTCTTCAATATATTCAGGGTGTTCATCTTTTAATGCCATCAGCTGATAGATTGTATTAAAAATCTGCTTTTGAATGCCGGTTTTTTCATATAGTTTTTCAGGTGATATAAGCTTTTCAAGCTTTTTATCCATGTTTTCAGTACGGCTGTCTCTATATGCAACAGCATCGCCTAAAACCTTATGATTTTTATCCAGAAGGACAAAGTCTACACCCCAGGTATCAATTGCAACCGATTCAGGTTTTATTCCTTTTTTTCCGCATTCTGCAATACCTGCTACGACGCTTTCAAAAAGGCTTTCTAAATCCCAGCAAAGATGTCCGTTTATGTTTTTTACATTGTTTTCAAAACGGTAGATTTCTTCTATTTTTATGATTCCGTTTTCAACAGAACCTAAAATATGCCTTCCGCTTGAAGCCCCAATGTCAACCGCTAAATATGTCATTTTTTTTCCTGCCTGCCGCAAAATAATTGCAGCAAATTTCTATTAATCAAATAAAATTCAGTCTAAATGAAAAACTTCCTGCAAAGGAATGGAAACAGGCGATTCATCAGGATTTACTTCCATGATATCGGCCATGTAGTGCCACCATTTCTGTACAACAGGATTGTCACCTAAATCCTGCGAACCGTTTTCCGTAGCAGAAAGCTGATAGGCAAACAAGGTTCCTGTTTCTTCATCTAAAAAAATCGTATAGTCTGAAACACCGGAATCATGCAAAAGCTGTTTCATTTCCGGCCATAAAAGATTGTGACGTCTTTCGTATTCTTTTTCAAAACCTTTTTTAAGTTTCATTTTAAAAGCCTGACGCATAAAAACCTCCTGATTCTTATTTTTTTGATTTTTACTTCTTTTTCTGACTCTTTCTAAATTCAAGATAGTCAAACAGCTGCGGCATAAGAACGGCAATAATCAAAAGTCCGCCAGTAACAATTGTCATTGTTGTACCGGAGAACTTTAATAAGCCCATTCCAAACTTCATGTATCCTACAAGAAGGGATGAAATTATAACACCGCCGATTGTTCCGCTTCCGCCGGTAATTGAAACGCCGCCTAAAACGACAAGCATGATAACTTCCATATCCCAGCCGTCTGCAATATTTGAACGAACAGAAAGAATACGGCTTGCAAGAAGGACAGCAGCAAGTCCGCTCATAAATCCCATAAGCGTAAAGTTGATTACTTTTACTTTTTTTACGTTTACGCCGGAGAATAAAGCCGCTTCTGCGCTGTTTCCTATTGCGTACAAATGTCGGCCATAAATGGTTCTGTGCAGGACAAATGCAAAGATTAAGGCAATTGCAAGGTAAAGCACGAATTCAAAAGGAATTATTGAATTTCCAATAAAGCTCTGACCGAAAAAGCCGAAACCTTTCGGGTAAGTTGTACACGCATGTTCCGTTAAAATTCCTTTGGCGATTCCGCGGAAAATTGAAGAAGTTGCAAGCGTTACCGCAATAGAAGGCATATTCAAAAGAGTAATGCACATGCCGTTCAAAAAACCGCAGATTGTACCGACTGCAATTCCCAAAAGAACAATCTGCGGAATAGAAGCTCCTTTTTCTGCAGCTGTTCCCATTGCAAAAGCCGAAAGGGCTATCATTGAAGATACGGAAATATCAATATCTCCGCACATAATTATAAACACCATCGGTAAAGCAAGGATTGCTTTTTCGCTGAACTGGAAAGTTGCATTCATCAGATTGAATGAATCCAGATAATATGGCGTTAAATTAGAAAACAATATTGAAACTAAAATAAAAATTCCAACTAAAAATAATTCCCAGCGGTAGCGGACTACCATCTTTTTTAACGGGCTTTCATTTATAAGACGTTTTTTAGAAACAAGTTCAACTTCAGCCATTCTTATCTCCTTCTTTGGGCAAGAAGAGCCCTTTGTTTTTTATTATCAATTATTGTGTTTATACTTAATGCAAACAGGACTACAAGACCTTCAACAAATGTCTGCCAGAATGTTGAAAGATAAATTACAGGGAGCGCATTTTTTATTACTCCAAGGAATAATGAGCCCATTACAACGCCGATTATTCCGCCGGCACCGCCTGCAAAGTTTACGCCGCCTAAAACGCACGATGCTACAGTCTGCATTTCAAAACCGGTAGCCATTTCGTTTACGGCAGACGCATAACGGGCTGTCCACAAAGCTCCGGCAAGTCCGCACAAAGCACCAGACAAAAGGAATGTTATGATTCTTGTCTTTCTTTCACTTACGCCAACGAATTTTGCAGCAACAGGATTTCCGCCGATTGCATAAATAGCACGACCTTTCTGCGTATAATTCGTTATGTAATACATAAGTGCAACCACAATCGCTGCAATCCATATTAAAGAACTGATTCCAAGAATGCTGATTCGCGGCAAGGCAATGTAAGACGGAGACATTTCGTGAGCCGTAACCCAGGTTCCTTTAGAAAGAACAAAGGTCAGGCCGCGATAAATACTCATTGTGCCGAGCGTTGCAAGCATCGGAGGAATTTTTCCGAAAGCAACAAGAATGCCGTTAAAAAGGCCAAGTACAAGACCGATTGCAATTCCCATGAACAAAAGCATGAAGGCCGGAAAACCCGGATGAGATTCGTTCATCATTCCGCAGGCCATTCCTGTAAATGCAATTATTGAGCCAACCGAAAGATCAATTCCGTTTGAAAGAATTACAAAAAACTGTCCGATTGAAACAATTACAAGAATTGCCATGTCATTAAAAATCACACTCAAATTGCTGGAAGACAAAAATGAAGGACTTCTGATTGTAATCGGCACAAGAAGGATAGCCAAAAGCACCAGAAGCGAAATTTCACGCCTGTCAGTTATTTGTTTAATTATTTTTTTTGTTTTATCGTTCATTTTACGCCTCCAATGGCATAGCGCATAACAGATTCAGCAGTAGCATCTTTTTTTTCTACAATGCCTGTCATTTTACCTTCGTGCATAACAACAATTCTGTCTGACATTCCCATTACTTCAGGAAGCTCAGAAGAAATTACGATTACGCCTACTCCCTGATCGGCAATTTTTGCCACAAAATCGTGTACGGCAGCTTTTGTGGCAACGTCAATACCGCGGGTCGGTTCATCAAGAATCAAAAGTTCAGGTTTTGTTCCAAGCCATTTTGCAAGAACAACCTTCTGCTGGTTTCCGCCGCTCAAAGTTTCTACGTCAACATGGTAACCGGCGGATTTAATTTCCATTTCATTTCCGTTTTTATTGACATAGTCGTTTTCTGACTTTGAATTAATTACGCCGAATTTTGAACTTAATTTTGCTAGCGACGGCAAAGAAATATTACGTGTTAAAGACTGATGAACGACAATTCCCTGCTTTCTTCTGTCTTCAGGAACTAAGGCCATTCCCATTTTCATTGCGTCGCGTGCAGATTTTGGAGAATAAGGAACGCCTTTAAATTTCATTGTTCCTTCACTTGCTTCGTCAATGCCGAAAATCGTACGCATAACTTCCGTACGTCCGGCTCCTACAAGCCCGAAAAATCCTAAAATTTCACCTTTATGCAGTTTGAACGATACATTTTTGAAAGCTCCAAGCTGGGCAAGATTTTCAACTTCAAGAAGAACTTCACCTTTCTTGGCTTCATGTTCAGGATACATGCAGTCAATCGAACGGCCGATCATCATATTGATAATTTCATCTTCGGAAGTTTCTTTTATTGAACCTTCGCCGATATACTGACCGTCGCGCATTACTGTAAAATAATCGCAGATTTCAAAAATCTCTTCAAACTTATGCGAAATAAATACGATTGCCTTTCCTTCAGCTTTAAGTCCGCGGATAATCCTGTACAAATCTTCAACTTCCCGGTTTGTAAGAGCACTTGTAGGCTCATCCATAATGATTACCTGCGCATTCATGGAAAGAGCTTTTGTAATTTCAATCATGTGCCGCTGAGCAACACTTAAATTTTTAACTAACGTAGAAGGATTTATATCAAGACCGACTTTTTTTAAAAGTTCAGCCGTTTCTTTCTTCATTTTTTTCCAGTCAAGAGGACCTGCTTTTCCTTTGTGCAGATGATGTCCCATATAAATATTTTCAGCAACGCTCAATTCCGGAAACATTGAAGCTTCCTGATGAATTGCAGCAATTCCTGCTTCCTGCGCTTCAATCGCATTACGGAAAGTAACAGGTTTGCCATTTAAATATACAGTTCCAGAAGTCTGTGGCTGTACGCCGGTAAGTATTTTTACCAAAGTTGATTTTCCGGCACCGTTTTCGCCAATCAGTGCGTGAACCTCGCCTCCACGGAGAGAAAGCTGAATATTATCAAGTGCTTTTATACCTGGAAAAACCTTTGTAAGATTTTCTACTTTTATGATTACATTTTCTGCAGGCATTGATTTCCCCCATTTTAAAAATCGGAGCGTGCTTTCTGCAAGCAAAAAATACACGCTCCAAAACGGTTTACATTTTTAACTAACTATTAAAACCTTATAGTATAAACAATTAGAATATCTTTGCGTACTCTTCGATGTTTGTTTTATCAAATACGTATGGTGTGCTCATAAAGATAATTCCGTCTTTCTGAACCATTTCTGTTCCCATACGACCGGCAGGAATTCTGTCTCCATCCTGGCCTTTAACTTCGCCTTTGATAAGGGCTTTAAGAAGATATGTTGATGTATATCCAAGGTCAATCGGGTTCCACAAAGCCATTTTCTGGCATGTTCCGTCTAAGATATAGCCTTTCATTTCAGAAGGAAGTCCAAGACCTGTTACCTGGATTTTTCCGCTCTTTCCGGCATCCTTTACAGCCTGTGCAGTAGCAAGAAGACCTACTGTTGTAGGACAAATGATACAAGCCAGATCAGGATATTTTTCCATCAAAGAATTTGCTTCGCGGTAGCTCTTATCCGGAGCGTCATCGCCATAGGTAACTTCAACAAGTTTCATGTTGCTGTATTTTTTATCTTTGATTTCTTCTTTCATCCATTTGATCCATTCATTCTGATTTGTAGCCTGAGCTGAAGCAGAAAGAACGGCAACAGAACCTTTAGAACCTGTAAGTTCAGCGGCAAGCTGAATCTGCTGTCTTCCGATAAGTTCTGAACCACTTGGCATAAGGTCGTAAATACGTCCGCCAACGTTAATTCCCGAGTCAAAAGAAACAACTTTGATTCCGGCTTTCATTGCTTTCTGTGTTACAGGAATAAGGGCATCAGCGTCATTTGCACTGATTGCAATTCCGTCAACATGCTGGGCAATCAAAGATTCGATAATTTCAATCTGACCTTCAGCAGTTGTCTGAGTTGGAGCCATATAAGTTGTATTGATTCCACCAATTTCAGCAGCAGCTTCCTGTGAACCTTTGAAACAAGCATCAAAGAATCCGTTTCCCATACTTTTACAAAGGATAACAATATCAATGTTATCTTTTGCTTTTTTGTCCTGACCGCCATTAGCAAAAATTCCGCTAACAGCAAGAACACCAGCCAAAATGATTGCAACTGTTTTTTTCATTGCAGCCTCCTTTTTATTATAAAAGCAGCCTTAGCTCTGCTTTTAGTACATAATAAATTCTGCATAAGCCTGAAGATTCAATTTTAGCAGCAGCGAATCCTAAGGCTTCATGCAAAATCCCGACTTAATATAAGTTCTTTCTACTTTCTCTTAGAATTACTTTCTTTTAGAAAGAACATCCGATTCATATTTTTGTACTGTAATTACCATCTCATCGTCGTTCGGAACTCCGGTTCTGCGGCAGTATTCTTCCCAAACTGCACCAAACGGCAATGTATTCTGGCGTTCAAGCAATGCCATTTTTTCAAAGCCCTTGTCTTCTTCTTCAAGTTTGATTAGCTTATCAAGCGGTTCAAGCAATGCAAAAAGCAAAGACTTACGCATAGCGCGGGTCCCGACTGCCCAGGCACCAAGACGGTTAATTGAAGCGTCAAAGAAGTCCAAACCAATGTGAACGTTACTAAGTTTTTTGCTTCGTACAAGCTCTTCTGCAACATTTTTTACAGATTCATTGAATAAAATTACGTGGTCGCTGTCCCAGTGCATCGGGCGGCTTACGTGCATTAAAACTTCATCATCAAACAAAAGAATTGAAGAAAGTTTATCAGAAACATCTTCGCCGACGTTAAAATGGCCCATATCAATACAAAGCATAAGGCCATTGCGGGCAGCATAATTCATGTAAAATTCGTGCGAACCAACGACAAAAGCTTCTGAACCGATTCCAAAAAGCTTTGTTTCAACGGCATCACGCATGTATTTTCTGTCATATTTTACGCTGAATGCTTTATCCAAAGTATCTTTTAAAATAGCACGATACCCTATTTTATCAGCCGTAAAGTTTTTTGCACCGTCCGGAATCCATGTATTTAAAACACAAGGCGTTCCCGTTTCTTTTCCGATATAAGCTGCAATTTTTCGGCAGCGGTTCTCGTGCTCGAGCCAGAATTCGCGGATTGCCTTATCCTTGCTTGAAAGAGTAAAACCGTCGTTAGCTTTCGGATGGCTGAAAAAAGTTCCGTTAAAGTCAACACCGATTTTTTTATCCTTTGCCCAGTCAATCCATGATTTAAAATGCTTTTCTTCAATTGCATCACGGTCTACGAATTTATCGCCGAAATCCCCGTAGCTTGCATGAAGGTTTATGCGGTGTGCACCACCGTCCAATGTTAAGGCGTTTTCAAAATCCGCGCGAAGTTCTGCAATATTTCTTGCTTTTCCAGGATAATTTCCTGTAGTCTGGATTCCGCCGCCGGAAAGAGTTGCACCCGGATGTTCAAAACCGCCGACATCATCGCCCTGCCAACAGTGAATGGAAATCGGAACATTTTCAAGAATTCCTAAAACTTTTTCTACATCAACACCAAAATCAGCATATTCTTTTTTTGCACTGTTAAAATCCATATATACTCCTGTTAAATCAATTACAATTCAAACTTGAAAATATAATGTGGCTGATTTTTGATAAAAAACATTGACAATTCAACCAAAATATAGCACTATTCCGTCAGAATGAATAATCCTAATAAAGAAATCATATTAAAGAACCTGAAAGCATCCCAGTTTTTTGATGATTCTGGAATTAACCTTAAAGTTATTAAACGCGATCCTGAACTGGACTACCCTCTTCATCACCATGATTTTTATGAACTGGTTTACGTAATAAACGGAAGAGGAACGCATTTTACGGAAGAAGAGCAGCAGCCTTTAAGGCGCGGAGACGTATTCTGCATTGTTCCAGGATTTTTTCATGGCTATAAAAACTGCGAAAATCTTGCAATATATAACATTCTTATCAGAACTGCGTTTATTGAAAATTCAACTTTTGATGTTAAAAAAATGAAAGGATTTAAAGAACTTTTTCTGCCGCCAAGAAACACTTTCGGAAGACTGCATTTATTTTCGCCTCAAAGACACAACGCAGAAAAGATGATTGAAACATTGAAAACCGAAACAGAAAATCACTCTTCAACCTACGGAACAGAAACAAAATCAATTTCTACTTTTCTTTCGTTTTTAGTTGATTTATGCAGGGTAAAAGAAAATCCATCACTTGAAAACGGGAAAAACATGCAGGCAATTCAAAAAGTCTTAGATTACATTGAACAGACTCTGGACAGAACCGTAACAATCGAAGAGCTTTTACAGGCTGCAAACATGAGCGAATCAGGGCTTGACCGCTATTTTAAGGCTTCCACAGGTTTGTCCCCTGTCCAATACCAGATTCAGCAGAGGATAAACAAAGCCTGCAACATGATAATCGAAGGTAAATTCAACATCGAACAGATTGCAGAAAAAACAGGATTTTCAGATCCAAATTATTTTTCAAGAGCGTTTAAAAAGACAATGCACATAACTCCATCGCAGTACAAAAAGCAATGGAGCGCGCAGAATTAGAAAAATGTCTCGCCTGTCAGAACTTCATTGTCAGACATTCATCGCAGAAGCAAGCTTTTTAAATGCTTCAAGCGAACGCACAACCTTATCGTAAGAAATGCAGTATGCAAGGCGTACATAGCCCGGACAGCCGAAAGATGTAGCCGGAACCATGATAATATTGAATTTCTTTGCCTCGGCAACAAAAACATTTTCATCTGCAACAGGAGATTTTACAAATAAATAAAACGCACCTTCAGGTTTTACGCATTCAAAGCCGAGCTTTGAAAGCCCTTCATACAAAGTCCTGCGGTTTTTATCGTAAAATTCAAGGTCAACTTTTTCTTCAAGACATTCTTTAACGACAAGCTGGAAAAGAGACGGCGCATTTACATAGCCGATTCTAAGATTAACGGTAAGACCTGCAATAAAGTTTTCCGCATCTTCAAAATCTGGGCTTACAGCAAGATAGCCGATTCGCTCACCGGGAAGAGATAAAGATTTGCTGTATGAATATGCCACAACAGAATTTTTAATGAATTTTGGAAGATACGGAACAGTGTTTCCGTCATAAACAAGTTCCCTGTACGGTTCGTCAGAAATTACGCAAAGGCTGTGACCAATGCGTTTTTCGCATTCAGTAATGGCAGCTGAAAGTTTTTTCAGCGTTTCTTCAGAATAGATTACGCCTGTCGGGTTATTAGGATTATTCAAAAGAATGATTTTTGTTTTTTCAGTTACATAAGAAGCCATCGCATCAACATTCGGCTGAAAAGTTGTTGTATCAGCCGGAACAGGAACAAGATTTCCGCCTGCACTGAAAACATAATTGCGGTATTCACCAAAAAATGGAGCAAAACACAAAACTTCATCGCTGTCGTTAAGCATTGCACGGAAAATACAGTTAAGTCCTCCTGCCGCTCCAACCGTCATAATTATATTATTAGCTGAATAATTCATTCCATAATGAGCATTCAAAGAATCAGCTACTGCTTTTTTAACTTCAGGATAGCCTGAATTTGACATGTAGCCGTGTACGAACATTGGATTTTCATCTAAAAGACGGCGAATCGTTTCTTTTACCTTTGCAGGCGGCTCAACACTCGGATTTCCAAGGCTGAAGTCAAACACATTTTCAGCGCCAACGCGCTTAGCCATTTCATTGCCTTCTTCAAACAATTTTCTTATAACAGAGCTTCCTGAACAAAGTTTTTTAGTTTTTTCTGATAATTCCATTTTTTATTCCCTTTAAATTTTTAAGATGAAGGCGGCTCGCTTCGCTCGCCGCGACAGCAAAAGTCTTAGTATTTACCCAAACGCCAGTTAATCGCACGCTGCAAATAATCTTCGTAAGCCCGGTTTTCCCCGATTCCTTTTCCGGGTGAATCAGAAATTTTTACGACAGGAATACCGTTGGCCTTTACGGTTTTCATAACGATATTAAGCGGCGGAACACAGGTATCATTTACAAGGAAAGTTCCAATTCCAAAGGCAACATTCGCAAGATTTCCAAATTCTGCATAGATTTTGCTGGCAAGTTCAAAATTCAAATTATCGCTGAAAAGCAGTGTTTTTGTCTTAGGATTTATACCGAGTTTTTTATAATGAGCAATCATTTTTCTGCCCCATTCAAACGGGTCTCCGGAATCGTGGCGGACACCGGAAAAAAGCATGGCGTTTTTTATATCAAAATCGAGCAAAAAACAATCAGTTGTAATGCAGTCTGTTAATGCAATTCCAAGCTGAACACCGTACAAATCATGCCAGTCATCCATTACAAATTTATTTGAATACGCAGGATTGCGTTCCGGATACCCCTGCCCTGTTACCATAAATACTTCGTGTGCCATGGTTCCAATGGCTTTTAAGTTTTCCTGCATCGCATACAAAACATTAGAAGTTCCGCCAAAATGTGAATTTCCCAGTTTGCCTTCTTTATCCGCATTTTTAAACATACGGATAATTTCAAGCTGAGTTTTTTTATTCAGGCGGCGGCGCGTACCGAATTCAGAAAAACTACCTATTACATATTTTCCGTTACCTAAATCTTCTATTTTCTGTTTTGTCTTTTCTAAAGCAGATTTTTCAATTTCTTCATAACGATCTTTATACTGAAAATGATAATAAACCTCATTAACAATCGAAAGAACAGGAATTTCATAATAAATTGTTAAAAACCACGGACCAACAGTCCGGATATTAAGTCCGCATTCAGCATCTTCTGAAATCATAAAATGCTCAAGCATCGGATGCCAGACAGAAAGAAAAGAAATATATCCTTTATCCAGCCAGCTGATTGAAGAAAGATATTTTATTTCCTGCGCCGTAAAACCAAGATTGCAGTAAAGTTTTATCTGCCGGCGAATTTCTTCAACCATTTCGTGTGTAAAACGAACTTCCTTATTTCTGCAGACAAACTTCCATTCTACATTTGCATCGCCATAACGGCGCATTGCAAGCTGCCCCATGCTGAATTTATATAAATCAGTGTCTAAAAGACTTGTTATAACCTGTTCCAATTTAATTCTGCTGTATAAAAATGCAGCCTTCCCCTTAAATTTTTATATTTATGAATTATAGAATATCAACAAAAAACGGAACAGGCAAGAGAAACAAGGCAAACCAATAATATAAGACGCGAACGTATGAGCAGCTACAAAATTAGACTTGAAAGGATGCTCAGATGTAAAATAACAAAGTGATTGTGAAAATAAAAATCACTTTTCCTGTAACTTTTTAAATGTTATATTTTTTATGGTACAGGAAATTTTTATGAAAAGAAAATCAATTTTTAATCTAAAACTTACAAAACTAAGGCTTGCCGTTTTTACAGCCGCTTTCACATTATGTTCCACAGTTGGTTTTTCACAGAATTCCCAGATAAAGTTTTCTACAAAAGATATAGAAAACAACAGTGTTACAAATTCGCTTTTTAAAGATTCAAAAATCACGATGATAAATGTCTGGGGTACATTCTGCCCGCCTTGCATTGCAGAAATGCCTGATCTTGGAAAGCTCAGCAAAACCTACAGTAAGTCTGATTTTCAGATTGTAGGGATTGTAATTGATGTTCTTGACAGGCGTGGAAATCCTGATTCAAAGATGATAGAAACAGCAAAAACAATTGTTAAAAAAACAGGAGCTGAATATACCCACATAATTCCAAACAATGAATTAATCGGAGGACTTTTAAAAGATATCTACGCAGTTCCAACGACTTTTTTTGTTGATTCTGACGGTAAAATCATCGGACAAGAATTTTTAGGCTCACGAAGCTTTAATGACTGGAAAAAGATTATCGATGAAAATCTTTCAAAAAAATAACCCTAAAAGATTTTTAACCGCATTCTGCATTCTGATTATATCGCTGGCTTTTATACTCGCGGGAATTTTCCGCGGAGAAGCTGAATGCGTAATTGAAAAAGCAACAAAAATCTGTATGGAGTGCATCGGCATTGGTTAAATCAGAAAAAATCAGGCTATTTATACAAATTTGTTTTGCAACTCTTTCAAACGGATATTTAAAAGGCTTTTATAAAGGGAAAATTTATCAGGGGGATTTTAAATACCTTTGTAACCCGGGCTTAAACTGCTATTCCTGTCCGGCTTCTTTAACTTCCTGCCCGATAGGCTCACTTCAGGCTGTTCTTTCAAACCGTGAATATAAGTTTTCGCTCTATGTTTTAGGCTTTATTGGCGCTTTTGGAATTATTTCCGGGCGTTTTATATGCGGATTCTTATGTCCGTTCGGACTCGTTCAGGATTTACTTTTTAAAATTCCGATTATAAAAAAAATCAGAAATCTTCCCGGAGAAAAATTTTTACGCTTCCTGCGCTTTATCATTCTTGCAGTTTTTGTAATTATTCTTCCGCTTGCAGCACTTGATATTACAGGGCTTGGATTTCCGTGGTTCTGCAAATACATATGCCCGACAGGAACACTTGAAGGCGGAATACCGTTAGTTCTTTTAAATAAATCCTTACAAAGTGCGGCAGGATTTTTATTCAAATGGAAAGTTTTTATCCTTTTTTTAACAGTTATTTTTTCAATAATTATATACAGGCCGTTTTGCAGGTACATCTGCCCTCTTGGCGCAATCTACGGAATTTTCAATAAATTTTCGTTTTACAGATATAGAGTAGCTTCTGAAAAATGCATAAAGTGCGGAGAATGCGAAAAATCATGTAACTTAAGTATCCGCGTGTGGGAAAATCCTGATTCAATTGACTGTATCCGCTGCGGAAAATGTAAATCAGCATGCCCGACGGGCGCAATAAGTTCAGGCTTTGTTAGATAGAAAACGACTTCCACAAAAGAAACTTCAAAGAAAACAGCTTCAAAATAAGGCAATTTTCGATAAATTCACATTAAAAAATCATCTTCCCAAACCTAAAATAAACAAATATACTTAATTAAATCTTCTAAAAAAGCGGAAAACTGGAGCGGAAAATGGAAAAATTTGTAGCATTCAGAACAGAACACGATTCAATGGGCGAAGTACAAGT